>DASSSO010000142.1:0-12620 GCA_035776735.1 Gaiellaceae bacterium
CCGTGATCGCGAACTGGATCCCGGCCGAGGATCCGGCCGCCGGGCCGAACTGGTACCGGTTCTCCTCACGGGCACGGTACGCGATTCACATCGACCGGAGCGGCGACGGCAAGGCCGACGTCAGCTACCGGTTCCGCTTCAAGAACCGGGAGGACACGCTCTTCCTCGGCAACACCGTGCAGGACTACACGGTCACGCGGGTCGTCGGCGGCAACGAGGCCGTTGTCGCCCGCGGCGTGACCCCGCCGAACAACATCGGCCCGCGCACGACGCCGAACTACCGGCAGCTGGCCGATGCGGCCGTCACGAACGTGGCCGGCGGCGGCAAGGTCTTCGCCGGGCAGCGCGAGGACGCGTTCTTCGCGGACATCGGCGCGATCTTCGACCTCGTCGCGATTCGGAAGGGCACCGGGAACATGGGCGGCGGGAAGGACTTCTTCGCCGGCTATGCGGTGCACGGGATCGCCCTCCAGATCCCGATCTCCCAGCTCGACGACTCCGACCACACGGTCGGCGTCTGGGCGACGACGGAGCGGCCTCGCGTGAAGATCCGCGAGTACCGCCGCCACGGCGTCCGCCGGTTCCACCAGCAGAAGCAGTGGGTGCAGGTCTCCCGCCTCGGGAACCCGCTGATCAACGAGGTGATCATCCCGACGAAGCTCAAGGACAAGTGGAACCGCCTGAGCCCGTCCACGGATGCGCAGTTCCAGCAGTACTACCGGACGCCGATCCTCGCCGCGGTGATCAACCAGCTGTACGGCCTGGGCGTCCCTGAGACGAACCGTGACGACCTCGTCACCGTGCTGCTGACGGGCGTGCCCGGCCTGAACTTCACCGGGCCGAAGCTCGCCGACATGCTGCGGGTCAACCTCTCGATCCCGCCGACGGCGATGCCGAACAGGCTCGGCGTCTTCGGCGGCGACACGGCCGGCTTCCCGAACGGGCGGCGGCTGGAGGACGACGTCGTCGACATCGCCGAGCGCGCGGTGGCCGGGAAGCTCAAGGGCCATCCCGCCGGCGACCTCCTCGGCGACGGCGTCGACGGGAACGACGTCCCGAACCTGACGTCTTTCCCGTACGAGAACGACCCGCCGAGCGGGTTCGACAACTCGAAGGGCCAGCAGAAGCCGTGACCAGGCGGACGCTGACCGGAGCGGCGGTGGCGGCGATTGCCGCCACCGCCCTCCTCGCCGGGGGCGCGCTGCGCCTGGCGGGCGAGGAGACCTCGAGGACGCCGACGAGCCGGCTCGTCCGCGCCGGCCTCGAGGAACAGGCGCTGGCCCGCCGCACCGGCGAGCCGGCGCACTACACGCGGTCGGACCGGGCGCTGCGGCAGGCGCTGGCCCAGGACCCGAGCGACGTCCGGGCGCTGATCGGCCTCGCGTCGCTGGCGAACACCCGCCACCACTTCCGCGAGGGGCTCGCCCTCGCGAGACGCGTCCAGTCTCTGACACCGGACCTGGCCCTTGCGTACGGCGTCGAAGGTGATGCGCTCGTCGAGCTCGGGCGGTTCGAGGCGGGCTTCCGCGCCTACGAGCGGATGGCGGAGCTGAAGCCGAGCATCGCGAGCTACGCGCGGATCGCGCAGGCACAGTCCCTGCTCGGCAAGAATGGAGCCGCTCGGGCCTCGATCCGGCTCGCGCTCGACTCCGCGGTGGACGCCGAGACCCGAGCCTGGGCCTACGTCGAGCTCGGCCGGCTCGACCGCGGCGAGCTGCGGTTCGCCGCAGCCGCCCGCCAGTTCGGGAGGGCGCTCGCCGTCTCGCCCGGCAATCCGCTCGCGCTCGAGGCGCTCGCCGAGACCGAGGCCGCGCGCGGGAACCTCCAGCGCGCGATCTCGCTCCAGCGCAGGGCGGTGGAGCGAAGGTTCTCGCCGGAGTTCGCCGCCTCGCTCGGCGACCTCTACACGGTCGCGGGCAACCGGGTCGCGGCGGCGAAGGCGTACGAGCTCGTGCAACGGCAGGAGCAGCGGCTGGCCGAGCACGGCGTCGACACTGACCTCGACCGGGCGATGTTCCAGCTCGAGCACGGCATCGACCTTCGCGGCTCGCTCGTCCTCGCCCGCCGCGGCTACGCGAAGCGGCCCGGTGTGGAGGCGAGCGAGGTGCTCTCGTGGGCGCTCGTCCGCAACGGACGATGCGACGAGGCGGTTCGCTACTCGAACCGGGCGCTGCGCTTCCCCGACGGGCACCGCTTATTCCACCGCGGGATGATCGAGAGCTGCCTCGGACGCAAGCCGGCGGCGAAGCGGCTCTTCCGGCAGGCACTGGAGACCGACCCCAACTTCTCCCCGATCTGGGCGCGGTTCGCCGGGGCCCAGCTCCGCTGAGGCGCAGGAGAATGTGATCGGTGGCGCAGAACGACATCCACGACCTCGCGGCGGCGTACGCGCTGGACGCCCTCGGTCCGGAGGACCGCTGGACGTACGAGCGGCACCTCGACGGGTGCGAGCGCTGCCGCGGGGAGGTGGCCGCGCTGCGGGACAGCGCCGTTGAGATGGCGTACGCCGCCGAAGGGCCGGAGCCGTCGCCCGACCTCCGCGACCGGATCCTCGCGGCCGCGCGGGAGGAGCCGCGCACGGCGACCGTCGTTCCGATGCGCCGCCGCTGGCTCTTGCCGGCCACGGCCGTCGCCGCCGTGGCCGCCGCCTGTGCGGCGATCGGGCTCGGGCTCTGGGCGAGCTCGCTCAGGGACCAGGGCGTGCAGCGTGTGGTGGCGGTCCAGGGCGCTCCGGGGAACCTGATCGTCGCCGGCGACAGTGCGACCCTGGTCGTCTGCCTCGACCGGGCGCCGGCCGACCGCACGTACGAGGCCTGGGTGATCCAGGGCGAACGGCCGCGGCCGGCCGGGTTGTTCCCCGGCGGCTGCCGTTCGGTCCCGCTGGAAGAGCCGGTGGACGAGGGTGACGTCGTCGCGGTCACGCTCGAGCCGGCGGGCGGCTCGGAGCAGCCGACGACCGACATCCTGGCGAGCGCCCGTGTCTGAGTACGCCGTCAGGCTCGCGGTCGGGCGGGACGAGCCCGCAGCCGCGCGGACGCCGTCCGACGAGCAGGTCCTCGAGGCCGTCGGCCGCGGCGACCACGACGCGCTCGGGGAGCTCTACGACCGCTTCGGACGTCTTGCGTTCGGGCTCGCGTTCCGGATCCTCCGCGACCGGACGCTTGCCGAGGACGCCGTGCAGGAGGCGTTCCTCGCGGTCTGGCGCTCGGCGGACGCCTACAAGCGTGAGCGCGCGAAGCCGTCCACCTGGATCCTCATCGTCGTTCACCGGCGCGCGGTCGACCTCGTGCGGCGGGAGCAGCGGCGGCGCGGCGAGCCGCTCGAGTCCGCGCCCGAGCCGGCGACCGGCCCGGCCGACGAGGACGCCGCGCTGCGGGACCGGCGAACCGCCGTCCAGGCCGCGCTCACCGAGCTCCCCGGCGACCAGCGCCAGGCGCTCGAGCTCGCCTACTACGGCGGCCTGACGCAGTCCGAGCTGGCCGAGCGGCTCGGCGTCCCGCTCGGGACCGTCAAGAGCCGCATGTTCGCCGGCCTCGGCCGGCTGCGCGAGCTGCTCGCCGAACCGTAGGAAAGGGCCGTGTCCCAGTGACTGTCACTGGGACACGGCCGGAGAGAGGGGGTTACTGTTGCTTCGAGGAGCCCTCGATGGTCGCCTGCTCGCCGGAGCCGATCTGGATCCGGCGCGGCTTGGGCACCTCCGGCTTGGGGACGTGGATCTCGAGGACGCCGTTGCGGTAGTCCGCCGTGATGCCGTCCTCGCCGACACCCTGCGGAAGCCCGACGGTGCGCGAGAACGACCCGAAGCGGCGCTCGTAGCGGTAGAAGCGGTCGCCCGAGACCTCCTCGGCGCGCTTACGCTCGCCGCTGACCGTCAGGGCGCCGTCGTCGTACTCGACGGAGATCTTGTCCTCCGGGATGCCCGGAAGGTCGAAGGCGTAGACGAGCTCGTCCTCGGTCTCCCAGACGTCGACGGCCGGCAGCCACGACCGCTGGCCGTTCTCGCCGTTGATCTGACCCTGGCCGAGGAACGTGCTCATGAGGCGGCCCATGTCGTTCTGGAGGGCCGCGAGCTCACGGAAAGGCTCCCAGCGAACCACTGTGGCCATGTTCCTACCTCCTGTTGCGAATTGACTCGCTTGTCAATATAAAACCTGAGCGTATTGGTGTCAAGTCACGCGGCCAGTACGATCCACGCCGTGCTCGAGGCCCAGACGGCGTTGGCCCTGGTCGTCCGCTAAGCCGGGCCGAGCGCCGCGTGTTCCCGATCAAGGACAACGTCCCGACCCGGTCCTTCCCGCTCGTCACCATCCTGTTGATCGCGGCGAACGTCGCGGTCTTCGTCCTCTACCAGCTCCCGGACTTCGACCACTCGGTCAACCAGCTCGCCTACCACCCGTGCGAGGTCACGCGCGAGTGCCCCGTGGTCGGGGAGGACTGGCCCGTCACCGCGATCACGTCGATGTTCATGCACGGCGACTGGTTTCATCTCGGCGGGAACATGCTCTTCCTCTGGATCTTCGGCAACAACGTCGAGGACTCGTTCGGGAAGATTCGGTTCCTCGTCTTCTATCTGCTCGGGGGAATCGCAGCCACGATCACGCAGACGGCGATCACGCTCTCGGTCGGCAGCGACGCGGCGGCCGAGATCCCGAACCTCGGCGCGAGCGGCGCGGTCTCGGCCGTGCTCGGCGCCTACCTGATCCTCCTCCCGACGGCCAGCGTCGTCACGCTCTTCTTCTTCGTCATCTTCTTCCTCCGGGAGCTGCCGGCGTGGCTCTTCCTCGGTTTCTGGTTCGTCATCCAGTTGTGGGCGGGCGGCTTCTCGCTCGTGGAGCCGCAGGCGGACGGCGGGATCGCGTTCTTCGCGCACATCGGCGGGTTCGTCTTCGGCGCCCTCGCGGTCGGGCTCTTCGCGCAGCAGCGGCCGCTACGACCTGCGTACTGATGGACGAGACCGAGTTCGAGGAGCAGGTGCGGGAGGCGCTGGACGACCTCCCGCCGGAGCTCGCGCGGGCCCTGCAGAACGTCGCGGTCGTGGTCGAGGATGAGAACCCGGAGGATCCCGACATCTTCGGCTGGTACGACGGGGTCGGACCGGCGTCAGACCGAGCCGGCGCCCTCCCGGACCGGGTCGTGATCTACCGGCTGCCGCTCGTCGAGTCGTTTCCCGACCTGGAGGAGCTCCGCCGCGAGATCCGCATCACCGTGCTGCACGAGATCGGGCACTTCTTCGGCCTCGACGAGGACCGGATCCGCGAGCTCGGGTACGGATGACTTCGCGGGAATGGCGCCTCGCGGCGGTTCGTTTTCCCCGATGTGAAGACGATTCAGGAAATCCGTAGCGAGATCGAGCGCGCCAGCGAGGACCGCGCCGCTCTCCTGCACCGTCTGTCCGCCGGACACGACGTCGTCCTCGCCAACGAGCTCCGCGAGTTGGACGACCGCATCGCGCAGCTCTGGGATCAGCACCGCGAAGCCCGCGTCAGGATGCGCTTCGGCGACCGCAGCGAGATCATTCGCCGCGCCCGCCTGGAAGAGCGGATCGACCGGGCCGCCTAGACCTCCCAGACCGACAGCTCTCTCCCCGAGAACAGCAGAGGGGGCGCTCTCGCGCCCCCTCCCCGCTGTCAGGCCTGACGGCGACTAATCGTCGTCGTCCTTCAGCCGCAGCGTGTAGCTCGTCACCGCGCTGTGGCCGAGGCTGTCCGTCGCCTCGACGCGGACCTCGTACGTGCGGTTCCGGCGGTACTTGTGCTCCACCGTCGGCCCGCCGGTCTGCACGATGTGCGACCCGTCGCCGAAGTCCCAGCGGAACTTCGCGAACGAGGCGCCCACGCTCGACCCCGGCGTCGCGCTGAACGTGACCCGCTTGCCGTGACCGATCGACGCCGCGAGGTCGACCGTGACCTCGTCGAGCAGCCAGTCCATCGCCCGGTCTCCGAGCTGCGACGCCGTCGGGCCGCTCGCGAGGCCCTCCAGGCCGAAGCCCATCGAGATCGCCCGGTACAGGTACTCCTGCCGCTCCTCCTCGAGGTTCGGCTCGGAGGAGCGAGCGAACGCGATGCCGTTGGCGCCGGCGGCCCCGCAGCTGCCCTGGCGGAACAGCGGCGTCGTCGTGTGCTGCGACGCGTACGTGTCCGTGTCCGGAATGGGCGAGTAGAGGTCGACCGAGCTCTGGTTGAGCCCGAGCATCGTCCCGCCGAACGGCCCGCACCCCGTCGCTGCGTGCGGCGGTGCGGCGGGCGCGTAGGCGTTGTCCGCCTCGAACGCGAGCCCGAGGTAGCCGCTTGTGATCCGGCCGCGGTCGAGCCGCGAGCTGAACGTGCCGCTGTCCTCGGTGAGCGCCCAGTTCTGGCCGATCGCCCAGAGCCGGCCGCCGCTGTCGAGGTACTCGGCCAGCGCATCGTGGTCGGCGGGGAAGAACCCGGACGTGTCGAAGCTCGAGTTGTCGCCCGTGAACACGACGATGCTGCGGTACCGGTGCAGGTTGACGACGCTCGGGAACGCGGCCGTGAACCCGAACACGTCGTAGGTCAGTCCGAGCGAGTCGAGCATCGCCGTGTACGTGCTCCGGTAGTCCGGCCCGGCTCCGAAGACCGAGCCGTCGTCGTCGATCAGCAGCACGTCCCTGTCGACCGGCGGGAGTACCCGCAGCCAGACCGGAACGTGGAGACGCATGCCGGTCGCACGGCTGACGAGCACGACAGAGCCCTCGTAGCTGCCCGGGACAGCCGTCGGTGAGGCCGTGATCGTGACCGCGAGCTTCCCGCGCCGCCACTTCTTCAGCGTCAGCGCGCTGGTGCCGGCCGTGATGTCGAAGTTCGCCGTGGTCGCGGCGTCGCCGGTCTCCGCGGTCGTGACGTCCCAGGTGTCGTTCCTCCCGCTGATGTTCCACGGGCGGATCCGGAACGTCTTCGTCTGGCCTGCGGACATGTGGCGGCCGCTGAGGCTCGGCTTGTCGAGGATGAGCCCCGGGTCACCGGCCTTCGTCAGGTCGATGCGCCCGGCGCCCCGGGCGAGCACGCCGGCCCGGGTGGTCCGCGCGGTCGTGGTGAAGACGTCCTCGGTCGCCGTTGTCATCAGCGCCGACTTGACCATGTTCGGCGTCCACCACGGGTGCTTCTGGAGCAGCAGCGCGGCGGCGCCCGCGACGTGCGGGGTGGCCATGCTGGTGCCGGACTGCGACCCGAAGCCGACGAACGGCGCCGGGAAGGGGCCGACCGCGTAGCCGCCGGAGAGGACGTCCACGCCCGGAGCGACGACGTCCGGCTTGATGTCCTTGTCCTGCGTCGGCCCGCGGGAGCTGAACCCGGCGATGACATCACCCGGGTTCGGGCCCCCGTGCGGGTTGTAGAAGAACTCGGCCAGCGCGGTGCCCGGGTTGGCGTTGTAGTACGCGACCATCGCGAGGCCGTTGCTCCGGCGCATGAAGGCGGACGGGATCGTCACCTGGCTGCCGACGAGCCCGCCGCCCATGGCCTGGAGGGCGTCACCGCCGGCCGCGCTGTTGTAGATCAACGCGCCGATCGCGCCGGCGTTCTGTGCGGTCAGCACCTTGAAGCCGAACTCGCACGTGCCGCGCGCGATGAGCGCGATCCTCCCGGTCAGCGACCCGGCCGGGTAGGGATTGCAGCCCTCGACGTTCCCTGCCACGACCGCCTCGGCCGGGACGTACGGAGCGGGGCCGATGTGCTGGCCGACCATCGACGGCCCGAACTGCGCAGGCCCCGTGTCCAAGTTCAGGAGCGACGTCGGCACGGGCGCGGGAGCCGTGACGTTCACCGTCGACTGGATCAGCGTCGCGTACTTCGTCACGGCGCCGACCGAGATCACGTTGTCGGAGGCCGACGGCAGGTTGCCCGTCGCCGTGGCGGGGCCGCCGTTACCCTGCGCCCAGACGCCGACCACGCCGGCACGGACGGCCGCCTCGGCGGCCTCGACCATCGGATCGGGCCAGTCGAGCGTGTTCTGGTGACTCGAGCCCCACGAGTTGCTGAGCACGTCGGCTCCGTCCTTCACGGCGTCCTCGATCGCCTGGACGATCTCGACCGTGAAGCCGTTGCCGTTCTGGAACGGATCCGAGCTCGTGCTCGGGTAGAAGATGCGGTAGTTCATGAGCCACGCCGCGGGGGCGACGCCGCTGATGGTCAGCGAGCCGACGGCGGACGTGTTCGCGTTGCAGGCCACGGTGCCGCCGACGTGGGTGCCGTGCGGGCTCGCGCCCGGGCCCTGGATCGGCGTGTCGTTGCCTGCCGCCGGCGGATCCGACGGGCGGAAGTACGCGCGTGCCGCGATCACCTTCTTGTTGGTGAAGCGCGTGTCGCCCTTCGGGTAGCCGCGCGGCATGGTGTAGCCGGTGTCGTCGAAGCACGGGTTGCCGGCGTAGTTCCCGGCCGCGTCCTTCGTGACGTAGACGCCGCTGTCGATGATCGCGACCTTGACGCCGCGACCGGCGTTCGCCTGTCCACCGACCTGGTTCCAGAACTCGGTGGCGCCGATCTGCGCCGGCGTCGCGTACATCAGCGGCCGGTACGGCATGTCGGGCACGACCGCACGGACGCCCTTCATCCGGCGGACCTTGGCGGCCTGTGCCTTGTTCATCCGGACCGCGACGGCGTTCAGCGTCAGCCTGTACGAGCGCTCGACGCGGAAGCCCCTCACGGTCCTGGCCAGCCGGGCCCTGAAGGCCTGCTGGCTTCTGGCGAGCCCACGAAGATAGGTGCGGTTGGCAGCCGCGGCGAGGTCGAGCTTGGCGGGATTGCCGCCGGCGAGCTTCAGACCCCGCTTCGCGCGCGGGTACCGCGCGAGCGGCTGCTTGTCGAGCATGACGATCCAGCGCGTGGCCGGATACGTCGCGAGGTCGAGCGTCGCCCGGGACGCCGCCTCGGAGTCACCGCCGTTGGTGCGTGCAGCGGCCGCGCCGGTGAGCGTTGCCGCGAGCAGGGCGAGCAGCAGCCCGCCCAGGAACAGGGCACGGGTCCTCAAGTGATCTCCTCCCCTAGGTCTCTCCCCAAAACGCTGGCGGCAAGTTTTCTAAGGAATAGAGGGAGGAAAGTCAATCAAGGTTTCTCTATCAAGCGTCCCGTCTAGACTGTGGCCCACGGGGGCGTTAGCTCAGCTGGGAGAGCGCCGGCTTTGCAAGCCGGAGGTCACCGGTTCGATCCCGGTACGCTCCACTTCCACTTCTCAACCCGATTTCGCGGAAAAGGCCCGTAAATTCGGTCGTTTTTGCTTAGCCAGTTCATCACGATCAAGGCGCCCGTGGACTGATGTGCTGGCCCAAATTCCAGCTCGAGGGCTCGCGGTCGCGATAGAGGACGGCCTCAGACGGAAGGACTGCGCACCAAGAAGAAGACACCCTGGAGCTCCAGGCCGCGTTCGCGCGGTGGCAGGGCATGGCGGCGGCCGTCACTCGAGACGATCTAGACCTCGGGTAGAAGCTACGGCTTCTTGTCGTGGCCCTTCTTCTTGCCCTGGCCGTTCGAGCCATGGTTGTTGCCCGTGCTCTTCACGTCGTCCTTGCCTTTGCCGTTGTGGCGGTTCACGTACGCCACGCACCGGCCCTGATTCTTGAACGACGGATTCGCGAACCGCTTCCAGCCGCCCTTCTTGCACTGTTGCTTGCTGGTCGGCGGCGCGAGGACGTACGTCTTGAACGCAAAGTCGGTGGAGCCGAACGCGTTTGCGGGCGACCAAGTCGCCCCTCCGTCTCCACTCAGAAAGCCCGATCCAGCGGCGTACGGATTCCCCGCGGGACCGAACGCCCACGCGTAGCAGTTGGCGAATCCGCAGCTCGCGGACGAAACGACGATCGCGTACTGAACGCCGGCGCTCACGGGAGCCGGCGGCGCGAGCGCGACGGAGCGGAAGGCTGTGGGTGTGAGCTCGAGCGGGATGCTCGCCGCTGGAACGCTCGCGCTCGCAAGAGCCGGCCCACTCGGAACGCCCCCGGAAACGGGCCGGATCGCGACTTGCAGCGGAACGCTGCCGGCCCCTTGTCTGGCGACCGCGAGGTCGACCCGGTCGAGGCCGCCTGAAACCCCGTTCGTGAACGTCTGCGCCCAGATATTCGTTGGCGAAACAAGGCCGGCGGTACCCGAGATGACAGGCTGCGCCTGGTCGAGCGTCCCTGCACCGGCGGAAGCGGTAACGGCCAGCATCGCCGCCACGCCAAGCGCAAGGGCCGAGGCTCGGCCGCGCACTCTCAGGTGTCGCCCTAGAACCGATGTGCTTCGACCGCAAGGACCGCGCCGGAGTAGCTCCACCCTGGCCATCTCGCCTCCTTCGTCGACCGATGCGATCCTCGCGCCCGGGGTCCGGCGCTCTCAAGGGCACGCCTCTGTTCGCGCGGTACCACCTGCAGTGGGATCAGGATCAGTTCTGGGCCAACTATCCCCTCCCCCCGGCGAGCGACGACGTCCACGCCTCCATCTCCAATGGGCGGGCGGGATGTGCCCGCCCGCCCATTGCGCGTGGTGCATGTCGATAGCTAGTTGGCAAACGCCTGGAACTCGGCGATCCGCACGTTGTCGTCCTGAGTGCTCCCGGCCGCGCAGTCGGTGACGTTCAGCGGATCGTCGTCCTGGTCACCGGCATAGTCCGGAGCGCCCGTGCACTGGTTGGTCATCACCTCGATTCGTAGGTGAGTGGCCTTCGTGTTCGGGATGACGAAGGACCGGATGGTCAGTTCCGGCGCACGCGGCCGCGGCGCGATCGACGGGAACGCGTCCGACGCACTGGTGAAGACGATTCCGAAATCGGCCGTGTTTGTGCACGTGACCGCTCCCTTCGCCTCGCACGCCAGGACCCGGAACTGGCGCAGCGCCGAGACCCGGGCCTGCCCGCCGGCGTCGGGATCGCCGGTGATCGCCGGGCGAAGCTGCGCGCTCACCTGGATCCGGCGGACCTGCTGGGCGCTGCCGGCGAGATCGACCGTCACCTGCTTGCCGGCCACCGGGCTGCCCAGCGAGGCCCAGTTGGTCGCCTCGTCGTCGTCGATCAGCCTGGCCAGGTTGATGCCGTCGCCGGACGCCGAGGCCCCGGCGCCGCTCGACGCGAGGTTGGTACGCATCTTCACCGGAAGGTCGCGGACCTGACCGGGGTTGACCGAGAAGGAGGCCACCCGCGCGTGGCCGTGTCCCGGAGCCTGTGCGATCAGATCGTAGGTCCCCGGCACCAGCTGCACCTGGTCGGTGAGCGCGGTAGCCGGGTCGGTGTCGGCGACCGGAACCGCTCGCGCCTGGTAGTGCCCGACGAACAGCTTGGCGCCCGGCACGATCGCGTCGTTCTCGTCGACCGGCCGGAAGGTCACGGTTGCCTCGTTCGCGTACGGCGACGTGAAGCTCGGCACCGGATTCGGGTCGCCGGCGCCGTTGCTGACCGCACCCTCACCGAGACCGCGCTTGGCGAACGCGTTCCACAGGAGGTCCTGGTTCGCGCCACCGAAGCGGATCAGGTCCGCGGCGAGCATGGCGTTGCGCGACTGGACCATGCTGACCGGGCTGAACGTCATCAGCGGGAACGAGTCGAACATCAGCTGTGCCCAGCGCCGGTTCCCCGGGCAGGACGTCGCCGGTGTCTCGCCGTTCGCGCAGGACTTCTGCAGTGCCGGCTCGCCGGCGTCGTACCTGGCGATCATCGCCGACCTGATGTCGAAGTTGGTCGCGCTCCAGACCTCCCCGGAGGCGTGCACCTGCAGCCCGACGAAGTCGTAGTCGACGCTGGAGTAGTTGAGTGGGCTCTGGCTCATGTTGTAGTTGCGGATACCGGCGATCGGGTCGGTCGTGACGTACTCGCCGATCGTGTAGGCCCGGATCCCCGGCGCTGCGTAGCCGTGCTCGTTCAGGTACTCCATCGCGATCAGGTCCGACCAACTCTCGCTCATTCCCTGCGGCGAGGAGAAGCCGGCGGCCGGACCGTTGATCATCCGGTTGGTGATGGCGTGGCCGTACTCGTGCCCGATCACGGACATGTCGAAGTCGCCGTCGACGCACGGGGCGTAGAACGCACCGGCGATCGGCTGCCACAGGTACATGTTTGTGATCGGCGCGATGCCGTCACCAGGCGTGATCTGGTTGGCGTTGTCCCGGGCGGCGAACCCGGATGCCGGGCCACCGGTGACCCCGCCGGCCTGCGCGTTGCCCTGCTCGACGTCGTTGCCCAGACCACCCTTGCCGAAGTTGTCCTTCTGCATGTTCCACAGCGCCTCGGTGAAGCCCAGGTGATAGGCCCAGTCGTGTTCGCGGTTGTGCATCGCGAACAGGTTTGCCCGGGACGCGTCGATGTCGTTGCGCTGCGCCGAGGTGAACGTGGTGTCCGGATTGCAGCGCTGCTCGAGCCACTGGTTGGTCCACGGGTAGGTGTACTCGCGGGTCGGGCTCGCGGTGGCCGTCTCGGTGCCGACCGTGAACGGGTTGTTGCTGAACCAGTTGTGAACCGCGATCGCGTTGTTGCCGGTCGTCGTGAACGTCGGCCCGGTTCCGGAGAACGCGTCCCAGCTCAGCGGCGATGCCGGCGAGCCGACGACCTCGTCGCATCCGGCCGCGGCGGTCGCGCACCAGATCACTCGGGTGTCGGTCGAGGAGTAGTCGGTCGGCGGAGTGTTCGGGAAGACCGCCCAC
>DASSSO010000187.1:0-23648 GCA_035776735.1 Gaiellaceae bacterium
GGCGTTCCGTGGATGCCGACGCCGGGCGCGCTGATCCCCATCCAGCGCGTCCCGAGCGGGTTGCCGGGGCCGGGCGGGATCGGCTTCTCGTCCTTCGCCCAGTCCGAGTCCGGCGGATACCACCAGGGGTGCCGCTGCATCGTCACGATCCGGAAGCGGCCGATCGGGGTCGGGTAGGACGACTGCCCGGTCGCGACTCCGAGCCGCTTCCAAAGGCGCATGCCGCGGAAGAGGTTCAGCACTTTGGACTCACGGCGGATGACGACGATCGGCCCGAACCGGGCGCGCGTGACACTCGGGTCGACCCGCATCGCGCGGATCCGGAACACGCTGCGACGATGGGTGCGCAGCGCTGCGACGATCGCGCGGATCGCGGGGCGCTGCTGCAGCCGCCGGCCGGTCTGCTCCTTCGTGATCCACGGCCGCGAGCCGCGGAGGCCGACGAGCTCCGCGTTCCTCACCGGCTTGTCGAAGCGCTTGCCGAGCGCATTGACGTAGCGAGTCACGCCGCCGGACCGGAGCTTGACGAAGAGCGGCAGGCGCGTGCCGGGTGCGGCACGGCGCGCCTGGTCGATCGCGAGCTTGACGCGGGCCGTCGCCCCCAGCCTCTGCGGCGTGACCAGGACCGACCGCCGGCCGAACACGAGCCGGAGCGGTGTCCCGAACCCTGCCTTGACGAGCGCGGTGGCCCCCTCCGGCGTCAGGCCGCCGACCTCGACCTTCCCGACCCACACGCCGTCGGCGATCAGATTGGCCTGCGGGGCCCGCGTCGTGGTGCCGACGGTCGTCGTCGTCGCCGTCGTGCCGGTGGTGGTCGTTGCCGTGGTGATCGGGAGCTGTGAGAGGCCGGGCGACGCCACGACGGCAGCGGCCAACAGACCCGCGGCCGCGCACGCGAGTGCTCCCAGGAAGAGCCAGACCCCACGCCCCATCGCGGCGCAGTGTAGGAAAAGTGCTGCTAAGTGGCTAGGGAGCCGTCGGGAGCGGCTCCTCCTCGAAGCGGCCACCCTCGGCGGCGAACTCGACGATCATCCGGTCCGTGATCCACTCGACCGGGGCGCGATCGTCCGTCCAGGGGTCGCCCGACGGATCGATCGGCCGCATCGTCGACCGGAGATCCTCGACGAGCGGCGCGACGTCCGCCGGCGCCGGATGCCCCGCCGCGCGCGGCTCGCCGTTCTGGCCGATGACGATCTGGTTGAAGCGCAGCGGCTGCCAGGCGAGCGCCCGCGGGAGCACGGTGGCGAGCGTCCCGCCGATGTTCTCGGCCAGCTCGTGGTTGTCCGGCGTCGTCGCGACGTTCAGCGCCACGATCCCTCCCGGCGTCAGCCGGTCGCGCACGAGCTGGAAGAACTCCTCGGTCGCGAGGTAGAAGGGCACGTACGGCGGGCGGTAGGCGTCGACGACGATCACGTCGTAGCGCTCGTCCGTCCGGCGCAGGAAGGCGCGGGCGTCCGCGTCGTGGACGGTGAGCGTCCCGATCTCGCCCATCTCGAAGTACCGCCGGCCGGCCTCGCTGACCGCCGGGTCGAGCTCCACGCCGTCGACCTTCGCGGTCGGGTAGTAGCGCTCGTACGCGCGGGCGGCCGTGCCCGCGGCGTTCCCGAGCATCGCCACGCGCTCCGGCGGCCGGCCGAGCAGGTCGACGACGGCGATGTAGGTGTCCCAGACCCCGCCCGTCAGCACCTCGTCCCGCCGCCAGACCGAGTGCGTCGCGAGCCCCTCGTCCAGGTACAGGCGCCGGACGCCGTCCCGCTCCACGACCTGGATGAACTGGTATCGGGACTCGTCCTCGAAGATCAGGCCGCTCTGCCCCTTGACCGCGCCCGGCGGGACGAGCAGCAACGCGGTCAGGCCGGCGGCCAGCACGAGCCAGCGGCGCCCGAGCAGGATGGCGCCGGTCGTCCCGATCAGCGCGGCGGCGCCGATCAGCGTCCGCTGCGTCCCGATCGCCGGAATCAGCACGAGCGCCGAGAGGAAGGTCCCCAGCAGGCTGCCGATCGTCGAGACCGCGTAGAGACGGCCGGCGACGGAGCCGGCGGTCTCGATGCCAGTGATCGCAAGCCGGATCGCGAACGGCGCGACCATCCCCATCAGCGTCACCGGCGGGACGAACAGGATCAGCACCCCGAAGAAGGAGCCGATCGCCGCGCCGGCCGACACCCGGTCGAGCCCCTCGACCGAGAGATCCAGGATCGGACGCGCGAGGAGGGTCGCGACCGCGATCAGGCAGGCGGCGGAGACGACGACGAGGCCGAGCGCGCGGGGCGTCGGATAACGGTCGGCGAGCCGCCCGCCGAGCCAGTAGCCCAGCGAGAGCGAGGCCAGGGTGAGACCGATGACGTTTGCCCAGACGATGGTCGAGTTCCCGAAGTAGGGGGCGAGCAGCCTGGACGCGGCGATCTCGGTCGCCAGCGTCCCGACGCCGGCGGCGAAGACGACGCCGGTCAGCGTCGCCTGGAACGAGGGTCTCAAGAGGTCTTCTTGACGACGACGACGGCCGAGTCGTCCGCGAGCCCTCCGCCCGCGAACGCCCTGGAATCCTCGACGACCGCCCGCGCCAGCTGCTCCGCCGGGAGGTCGCGCAGTTCCGACAGGCGCCGGTCGAGCCTGGCGCTGCCGTACATCTCCTCGCCGACCCGAGACTCGAGGACGCCGTCCGTGAAGAGGACGACCGCGGCGCCCGGCTCCAGCGTGGCGCGGGCCTCCGGGTACTCCTGCTCCGGCGCGATTCCGAGCGCGAGCCCGCGTGCGGGTAGCTCGACGACGGTTCCGTCCGGCCGGACGAGCCGCGGCTCCGGATGGCCCGCGCCGGCGCACGCCAGCTCACCCGTGGCCGGGTCCAGAGTCAGGTAGAGCATCGTCACGAACTTCCCCTCCTCGACCTCGTCGAGAACGACCTGGTTGGCGATCCGCAGCAGCTCCGACGGCTCGGAGTGCTCGCGGGCGAGCGAGCGGAAGACGAACTTGGTCATCGCCATGTCGGCCGCCGCGTCGATCCCCTTGCCGGTCACGTCGCCGACGACGACCGCGAGCCGGCCGTCCGGAAGTACCGTGTAGTCGAAGACGTCCCCGCCCACGTCGAGGCGCGCGGAGGACTCGTAGACGCTGCCGATCTCGACGCCCGGGATCCTCGGCGGCTCCTCCGGAAGCAGCGAGCGCTGCATGGCCTCGGCGAAGTGCACCTGCTGCTGGTACAGGCGGGCGTTGTCGATCGCGAGCGCCGCCTGCGCGGTCAGCGAGCGCGCGGCCTCGAGCGTCGCGCGGTCGATGCGGCGCTCGGGGTCGAGCGAGACCAGGGTCAGCGTGGCCATCACCTCGCCGGAGGAGAAGATCGGCACGAGCGCCGCCGTCGAGCCGCGCTCGAGGAACGGGATCAGCAGCTCGTGGCCGCCGCCGAGGCGGCGCGCGTCCTGCGCCGACAGGACGGCGGGTACGCGCGGCTCGATCCGGTCGAGCGGCTGCGGCCGACGGAGGATCGGGTCGAGCGCGGTGCCGAGCTTCCGGTCCGGGACGTGAACGGCGCGCGGGACGAGCGAGTCGCCGCGCGCGTCGGGCATCCGGAGGACGGCGGCGTCGACGCCGAGGAGCTCGACGGCCGTCCGCGTCACCGCGGCGACTGTCTCGTCCAGCGACAGGCTCTCGGAGAACGAGCGCGAGATCTCGTAGAAGGCCTCGAGACGGCGCGCCGCGAGCCGCTCCGCGTCGAGCGCCTCCTCCCGGTCGCGGGCCAGCCTCGCGGTCTGCTCGTGCAGGCCGGCGTTCTGGACGGCGACCGCGAGCTGCCCGGCGAGCGCGGCCAGGAGCGCCGACTCGTTCTCGCTGAGCCGGCGGGCGGCGGGCAGGTACGCGACGAGCAGGCCGATCAGCTCGCCCGCGGCGCGCAGGGGGACGACGACGGCCACCTCGATTCCCGCCTCTTGGACGGCGTCCCGGACCGCGCCGAGCCGGGGGTCGCTCGTCGCGTCCCTGATCTCGACCACCGGCCGCGCCCTGAGGCGGTTGACGATCAGGTCGAGCAGCCCCTCGGCGACGCGGAGGTGCGGCCCGGCGAGCCCTCGCTCGGCCGCCGTCTCCAGGCCCCCGGCCTGCCGCAGGTAGACCGCCACGCGGTCCGTGCCGAGCAGCTCGGCCACCCGGTCGACCGCCGTCTCCAACGTGTGCGAGAGCGAGAGCTCGGCGGTCGCCTGCGCGACGACCGCCAGCAGCGCGCGGCTGCGGCCGAGCTCCTGCGCGAGCGCGCTCGTCCGCTCGCCGGCGCGGACGGCGTGCGCGGCGCGGGCGCCGAAGGCGGCGAGCCGGGCGAGGTCGTCGCCGGCCGGCTCGCCGCCAGGCTCGAAGACGAGGCGCAGCCCTCCCACCGGCGGCTCGCCGAGACGGACGAGCACGACGCCGCCGTCGGAGACCACGCTCGACCTCCCGGACAGGTCCTCGTCGGCGCCCCGGATCTGCGCCTGCGCGTCCTCCAGGTCCTCCGCGTGCCCGGCAGAGGCCAGGACCTCCGCGCCGCCCTCATTCGACCGCCAGAGCACGCACGACCTGGCGCCGGTCGCCTCGAGCGCGAGCCGGGCGATCCGCTCGCCGGACCGCGACTCCTCGGCCACCGCGGCCAGCGCGTGTCCTGCGAGCTCGAGCGCCGCACCCCTGCTGCTCGCCGCCGCGTGCCCGTTCGGCGTCTCGACCGCGCGGACGAGCAGGGCCGCATGGCTCGCGATCACGCGCGCCAGCAGGGCCTCGGGGCCGGAGAAGGGCTCGCCGCCGCGGGCGAGCTCGAGCGTCGCGAGCACCCGTCCCTCCGAGACGACGGGACAGACGAGGACGCGCTCGGCGCCCCAACGCCGCGCGAGCCGGCGGATCGGATCCGGGAGCGCGTCGTCCTCGGTGAGCTCCTCGACGCCGATCGCGTCGGCGCCGATCCGGGAGCCCTCGAGCTCGGCGCGCAGCGCGGGCGACGACGCCCACACGCCGCGCGTCAGCAGCTCCTCTCGGCCCCTGTCCGCCACCCGGATGACCGCCAGAGTCGCGCCGGTTCCCGACGCCGCAGCCGCGGCCAGCGTGCCGAGAGCGGAGTCGAGGTCATCCGTGTCCACGAGGCCCTGCCCCGCGGCCGCGAGGCTCTGCAGCACCGCTTGGGAGACCTCTTGCCGGGCCGGAATCACGCCGCGAAGTGTATGGAGGCTCCTGTGCCGGAGCCTCTTATAGAGTGGAGCCATGGCCGAGCCCGCCCGGCACCCCGATGCCGTGGAAGAGCCGCCGCTCCCCGACCCGATAGCGGTCGAGCGCGCGTACCGATTTCACAAGACCCGCCGCCGGATCCGCCAGGAGCGGAAGCAGGAGCGCGCACTCGCCAGGCTGCGGTTCTTCGCCGTGACCCTCGCGCTGCTCGTCCTCACCGCCTACCTCTCACTGGTCGTCTGGCGGCAGATCGAGCACCTGTTCGGCCTCTGAGCCACGAGCGTCCCACCGCCGCGGAAGCGACTTCGTCGGTTCCGCACACACCGGCCGACGGTGGAGGACGCAGCAGTCCGCCTCTGGGCCGCGCGCCGGCGAAGCGGCGCCCGGCTTCATACAGCCGCTGAAAGTCGTGAGACTTTCAGCGAAGATGCGCGCCGTGGAGACGCCTGAGCCGTATCCGGCGGACGAGTACGAGCCCGAAGAGCGCGTCGAGCGGTTCGCGCCCGAGTCCGCGTGGCTCTGGGGCGCCGGCGAGCGCCTGACCTGGCTCGCCGGCCTCGTCCTCGCGCTCTCGACGCTGATGGGCTGGTACGTGAACAGCTCGGGCGACCTCACGGTCGCGGTCATCGGCTGGCACACGGGCGCACTCGCGAAGATCGTCCTCCTGCTCGGCCTCGCCGTGCTCGCGCTGCACCTGCTCCAGGCGGCAGGGATCGAGCTGCCGGCCACGGTCCCGGAGAGCCTCGTCGTGATCGTCCTCGGCTCGCTGGCCACGATCCTGGTCCTCATCCGCGTGATCTCGATCCCGGACGACTTCCAGCCCGCGAGCCGCGGCATCGGCATCTGGATCTCGCTTATAGCGGCCGTCGCAGTGATCGTCGCAGGCTTGCTTCGAGCCTCGGAGGAGCTGTAGGCGCGGCCGCTTCGCTGAAAGTCTCACGACTTTCAGCGACCGTATGGCGCCGACTTCGTCGGCGCGCGGCCGAGTTGCGGCGGGGAGCCTCCTCCACCCTCGGCCGCGTCGTCGGAACCGGCTAAGCCGGTTCCTCGGCGGATCAGGCTCTGAGGAGTTCCTTCGTGCGCGTGATCAGGTCCTGAGGATTGAAGGGCTTGCCAAGAAAGCCTTGCGCGCCGCGGGCGACCGCGTCTTCGGTGGAGCTCTCGACCTGGCCGCTGAACATGATCACCGGAATCGAGCCCATGCCGTGGCGCTCTTGCATCCGGCGGAGCATCTCCCAGCCGTCGACGCCGGGCATCATCACGTCGAGCAAAATCAGGTCCGGCGGCTCCACCTCGAGCGCGGCGAGGCCCTCCTCGGCGTTGGCGGCCTCGCGGACGACGTACCCGTCCATCTCGAGGTTCACGCGGACGAACTCGCGGATCCGCGCGTCGTCGTCGACGATCAGGACGAGCGGGTTTCCCCGCATGCGTGCGCCCGTGCCGCTTCGCGAGACGAACGCGTCCAGATCCCGCCGGCGATAACGGCGATGGCCGCCCGGGGTGTAGAACGCCGGCAGCCGCCCCTGGTCGGACCATTTCCGGATCGTGCTCTGGGCGACACCGAGGTACTTCGCCGCCTGGCCGAGGGTCAGCCAGTCGGTCGCGTCGTTGCCCGGCTGCCGCCGGGCTCTGCCCCCTACCTCGGCCACGCAACGAATCTAAACAAACCTGCACTTTCTTCGCCAGAACGCGTCTGGGTCAGGGGGTCACGGTCACCGTCCGGGTCTCGGTCACCGGGTTCGTCTGCGTCCAGGGCTGGATCGTCCGGAAGCTCGTCACCGGCTGGCCGGCCTCGGGCCGGTCCTCGAGTGCCTGCCCGACCGCCACGCCGAGCCCGAAGACGACGGCGACCGCGACCAGCCGGATCAGCCAGCGGAGGACACCGGCGCGGCGGCGGCGGCGCCTCCGGTTGGGGACGCCCGTCGTCACGGCGAGAAGTCGGTCGCCCCCCGCGCGTAGAGGTGGAACGCCGCGTCCTGGGCGACGGAGACCTTCGCTATCCACCCGGGGCGCGCTGCCCGCTCCCCGACGGCGTCGTAGACCCATGCATCGTCCCCGGCGTACACGTCCGCCAGCTCGGCGAGCGTGAAGCGCTCCCCGATCCGCCGGCGAAGCGCCTCGGTCACCGCATCCACCTGGGCCATGAGCGCCTCGTACGCGTCCGGATCGGACGCGGCAGCCGACAGCCGCCGGCTCCCCTCCTCCCACTGGTGCCGCGCAGTCTCGACGTAGTCGGCCACGGTCACCTCCTACCCTGCGGCGCCGGGAGTGCAGCACGTCGCCGGCCAGGCCGGCTCGATCTCCGCGTGGATGCGCTCGCCGAGCTCGTACCCCGGACGCGCGAGCGCGAAGGCCACGTGGGCGTGGAGGCACTTGAGCCGCCGGGGGTTCGCGGTGCCGCCGATGCCGAGGTCGAGCGAGGCACCGTCCTCCCGCCCGACGCGGCCGTCGGCCAGCTCGCGGCGAAGGGCGCGCTGCTCGGCCGTCGCCTCCTCGAGGCTCCGCGCGAGCCCGTCGTCCGAGTCCACGCGCTCGCTCCAGCGCTCGATGCCGCCCGCGGCCTCGATGCGCGCGACGGCCGCGACGAGGTAGCGGCAGGTCAGGTAGAAGGTCGTCGGGAACGGGTCGCCCGCGCTGTCGTACGGCGACTGGAGCGTTACCGCCGGCGCACCGAACGGGCAGCGGACGGCGACGCGCAGGAAGGCGCGCGGCTCCCGCCCCAGCTGGCGCTCGACGATCGCGCGGTCATCCACCGCCTCCGATCCTAGTTTTCCGCCGGGCCTTCCACTCGTCGATTCCCTTGACGATGAAGAGCCGCTCGCCCGGCCTGACGAGCCCCAGCCGCCGGGCCCGCTGGGCGAGCGCCTCCGGCGTGTCGGACTCGGCGACCCTGCGGGCGAGCTCGTCCCGCTCGGCTCGAAGCGACCGGACCTGCGCCGCCCGCTCCTCCAGCGAGGAGCGCGTCTCGAGGTAGCTCTTCAGCGGCCGGTAGTAGAGGAGCCCGACGACGAGGATCGTCGCGACGGCGAGCCACCGCGTGAGCGGCGCCCTGCGCCGCGCGCGACGTACAGATCGTTTCCGTCGGGACCGGGACGGCATGGTCCCTGGCGGTTCGGCGCCGGCCGCGCTCCTCCTACACGTAGCTGAGCTTGATCATGTCGGTCGTGCCGGGGAGGTTGACCGCGGTTCCCGCCGTCAGCACGACCAGGTCGCCCTCGTCGAGGAGGCCGGACTCCCGGCCCGCGTTGAGCGAGCGCTGCCAGAGCTCCTCGACGTCGACCGCCTCGGCCATCTCCATCGGCGTCACGCCCCACTCGAGCGCCATGTGATGGAGGGCGTGACTGTGATGCGAGAGGCCGATGATCGGGCGTCGCGGACGGAGCCGCGCGACCACCGACGCGGTGCGTCCCGTGAACGTCGGCACGAGGATCGCCTTCGCCCCGAGGGTCTCCGCCAGGTCGCAGGCCGCGTTCGACATCGCCTGCCCGACCGTCGGCTCGTCGCCCGGCTGCGGAAACTGGTGGCGGTACTCGATGCTCGGCTCGATCGTCCGTGCGATCCGCTCCATCGTGCGGACGGCCTCGAGCGGGTGGTTGCCGACCGCCGTCTCCTCGGAGAGCATCAGCGCCGACGTCCCGTCGAGGATCGCGTTCGCGATGTCGCTCGCTTCGGCCCGCGTCGGCTCGGGCTGGTTGACCATCGACTCGAGCATCTGTGTGGCCGTGATCACCGGCTTCCCGCGCTCGAGCGCGGCCAGGATGATCCGCTTCTGCAGGAGTGGGACGACCTCGACCCCGATCTCGACGCCGAGGTCGCCGCGCGCGACCATCAGCGCGTCCGACTCCTCGAGGATCGCCGGCAGCGCGTCGATCGCCTCGGCCTTCTCGATCTTCGCGATCACGTGCGCCTGCGAGCCCGCCTGCCTGATCAGCCCCTTGAGGTCGCGGACGTCCGCGGCGGAGCGGACGAACGAAAGTGCGACGAAGTGCACGCCGAGCTCGAGCGCGAACTCGAGGTCCTCCGCGTCCTTCCTGGTCAGCGCCGGGATCGGCACGGGGACGCCGGGGACGTTCACCCCCTTGTGCGAGGAGACGACGCCGCCGACCACGACCTCGCAGCGCGCGCGGCCCGACGCGACGGCCTCGACGCGGAGCCTGACGAGACCGTCGTCGATCAGGACGTCGTGCCCGGGCTGCAGCACCTGGCCGATCACGGCCGGGAGCACCGGGAGCTCGCCGTCCCTGCTGCCGTCCTCCCCGCCGGTGACGACGATCTCGGAGCCCGCGTCGAGCCGCATGGGGCCCTCGAGCTCGCCGACGCGGAGCTTCGGCCCCTGCAGGTCGGCGATCAGCGCGATCGGCTCGCCGACCGCCTCCTGCGCCACCTGCACGAGCCGTGCGTACTCCGCATGCTGCTCGTGGGTTCCGTGCGAGAAGTTGAGCCGGGCGCCGTTCATGCCGGCCTGGGCCAGAGCGGTCACGCGCTCCTCGGTCGCGCACGACGGGCCCAGCGTGGCCACGATCTTGGTGCGGCGCGGCACCTGTGACACGGCGTCAGCCTAGCTGGACGGGGATCGACCGTTCGTTCGTCCTCGAGCCGTCCGCGGCAGAGATCTCGAAGACGACTAGGCGGCCCTGCTGCGGGCTCGGCACCTCGTACGACACCTCGAAGCTGAAGGTCCCGCGCGTGCCGCTGCCCGAGGTCGCGGTGACGAAGTCCTTGCTCAGGACCTTGCCGGCCGAGTCGCGGAGCTCGTACTGGAACGTCGCCTCGAACGTGTTCGCGGTGCCGGTCGCCTCGAACCCGGGCTCCACCTCCTCGCCGGGCAACGGAGACTCGACGAGGATCGCCGGCGTCTGCGCCTCGAACGCGGCCCGCCCCACCGGCCGCCCGCCGTCGAACGCGACCCGCTTCACGGTGTCGAACTGGGTCAGCGTGTAGGCGACCTGCGCCTGCGCCTCCCGGTCGGTGAGCGCCGGCGCCAGCTCGATCGAGGCGACGCCGCCGTCGATCGCCAGGCTCCGGAGCTCCGTCCCGGAGGGAATCGCGGTCTCGAGCCCGCCCTCGGGGCCCTCGAGCAACTCGTTGATCGTGACGGTCGCGATGTTGGCGCCGGTGACGATGCCGCGCACCTCCGGCGCCACCTTCCCGTCCTCGAGGAAGTAGAGCGCCACCTGCGCCGGCGCCTCGCCGGGGACGGTCGAGGCCGCCGTCTCGGTCACCGTCTCGCGGACGGTGACCGTCGTGGTCCCTTCCCCGCCGCAGCCGGCGAGGAGCAGTGCGGCCGCGAGCAGGCTAAGGGCGCCTCGGGAACGCATTCCACCCCGGGTATTCGGCATCGGCCCCCAGCTCCTCTTCGATCCGGAGCAGCTGGTTGTACTTGGCCGTGCGGTCGGAGCGGGACGGCGCACCCGTCTTGATCTGGCCGGCGTTGGTGGCGACTGCGAGGTCCGCGATCGTCGTGTCCTCCGTCTCGCCCGAGCGGTGCGAGATCACGACGCCGTAGCCGGCGGATCGCGCGAGCGCGATCGTCTCCAGCGTCTCCGTCAGCGTCCCGATCTGGTTGACCTTGACGAGAATCGCGTTGGCGACGCTCGACTCGATCCCGCGGCGGAGCCGGTCGGTGTTGGTGACGAAGAGGTCGTCGCCGACGAGCTGGAGGTGCTGCGCGAGCTCCTGCGTGAGCTTGGCCCAGCCGTCCCACTCCTCCTCGGAGAGCGGGTCCTCGAGCGACAGCAGCGGCTGCTCCTCGGCGAGCGACCGGTAGAGCTGGATCATCGCGTCGGTGTCGCGGGTGAGCCCCTCGCCCTCGAAGCGGTAGGCACCGGCGGAGAAGAGCTCGGTCGCGGCGACGTCGAGCGCGATCCCGACCCGGTCGCGGTGGCCCGCCCGCTCGGCGGCCTCGAGCACGACCTCGACCGCGGCCTCGGTGGACGGGAGGTCCGGCGCGAAGCCGCCCTCGTCGCCGACCGCCGTCGTCAGCCCCTGCTCGTCGAGCAGCTTCTTCAGGTGGTGGAAGACCTCTGCGCCGACGCGCAGCGCCTCGGCGAAGGTCTCGCACCCGGCGGGCACGACCATGAACTCCTGCACGTCGATCGCGTTGTTCGCATGGGCGCCGCCGTTGACGACGTTCATCATCGGCACGGGCAGGACGTGGGCGTCGGGGCCTCCGATCCAGCGGTAGAGCGGCACCCCGGCCTCGGACGCGGCCGCCTTGGCGACGGCGAGCGAGACGCCGAGGATCGCGTTCGCCCCGAGCCGGCCCTTGTTGTCGGTGCCGTCGAGCATGACGAGGGCCGAGTCGATGCCGGCCTGGTCCGCCGCGTCCATGCCGCGGATCGCCGGCCCGATCTCGCCGACGACGTTGGCGACCGCGGTGGACACGCCCTTGCCGAGCCAGGCGCCGGCGTCGCCGTCCCGGAGCTCGACGGCCTCGAACTTGCCGGTCGAAGCGCCTGATGGGACCGCGGCGCGCCCGAAGGCGCCCGAATCGAGGGCGACCTCGACCTCGACGGTCGGGTTGCCCCGGGAGTCGAGGATCATGCGTGCTCTGACGTCTGCAACGGCGCTCAGCGGCTCTCCTCCTTCGCGGCGTCGAAGTATCGGTCTTTCTCCTCGAGCGTGAGGCCGGTGAACGCCTTGCCGTCCGCCGCCGCGAGCTCCTCCGCCCGCTCGACGCGGTCGGCGAAACGCCGGGCCATCGCACGGAGGGCGAGCTCCGGGTCGACGTTCAGCCGGCGCGCAACGTTGACCGTCGCGAAGAGGACGTCGCCCAGCTCCTCGAAGAGAGCCGGGTCTGGCTCCGCCTCCGGCGCCGGCTCGCCCGCCTCGGCGAGCGCCTCGCGGAGCTCGCGCAGCTCGTCGTCGAGATCCGCCAGCGCGCCCGCCGCGTCGGGGTACTCGAACTCGATCGCCGCCGCGCGGCGCTGGAGCTTCCTCGCGTAGAGCAGCGCCGGCAGCGTCTCGGGCACGTGGTGGAAGATCCCCTCCCGCTCCTCCTGCTCGGCCTTGATCCGCTCCCAGTTCTCACGCACCCGCCCGGGCGTCTGGGCGTCGACCTCGCCGAACACGTGCGGATGGCGTCGGACGAGCTTCTCGTGGATCCCCCGGGCGACGGACTCGAGCGAGCCGGCCTCCCGCTCCTCGAGGAGCAGTGCGAGGAAGTAGGTCTGGAAGAGGAGATCGCCGAGCTCGTCCCGGAGCTTGGCGTCGTCACCGGCCAGCGCGGCGTCGGCGACCTCGTAGGCCTCCTCCACCGTGTGCGGCACGATCGTTCGGGCCGTCTGCTCGCGGTCCCAGGGGCAGTCGCGCCGGAGGCGCTCGGTCAGGCGCTGGAGATCGAGGAGTGCGTCGGCGAGCTGCGGCTCAGCCAGTGGCCGCTTCGTCCGTTTCCTTCGGCTTGTAGCCGACCTGGTACGCGGTCTCGCCCTCCAGGTCCTTGCGCATGTCGGCGACCCACGTCTCCATCTCCTTGTTGCGCTTCTCCTGGAGGAGCTGTTGCCGGATCGCTTCCTTGACCTGGTTGTACGGCGTCGACTGACTCTCCTTCACCGGGCCGAGGGCCTGGATGATGTGCCAGCCGTACTGGGTCTTCACCGGCTTGGAGATCCCGTTGTCGCCGATCGTGAAGGCGGTCTGCTCGAACTCGGGGACGAGCTGGCCCTTGGTCGCGGTCATCTGCCCGCCCTGGTTCTTCGAGGCCGGGTCCTGTGAGTACTTCTTCGCGATCGCCTTCCAGTCGCCGCCGGCCTTCAGCTGCTCGTAGAGCTGGTCGGCCTGCGCCTTCTGCTTGACGAGGACGTGGCGGACCTTGCGCGTCTCGGGCGTGCCGTACTGCGCCTTGTTCTTGTCGTAGTACTTCTTGAGCTCGTCGTCGTTGACCTTCACGTCCTTCGTGACCTTGTTGAAGATCGCCTCCTGGACGAGGTTCGCGCGGATGATGTCGCTCGCCTGATCGGGGCTGAGGCCCTGGGCCTCGAGCTCGGCGTCGAACTTCTTCTTGTCGCCCTGGTGGCGCTCCTTGACGTACTGGTCGATCCGCTTCTGGACCGCCTCGTCGCTGACGTCGATGTCCAGGTCGTCCGCCTTGACCTCGAACTGGGTGCGCTGCACGAGGAAGCGCATCGCCTGGTCGCGGAGCTGAACGTATTCGGGGGTGCCGACCTTCGGGAAGGGCCGCTTCTGGGCGTCGTAGCTGCGCTTCGCGTATGTGATCAGGTCGTCGAACTCGGACTTCGGGATCGACTGGTCGCCGACGATCGCGACCGAGTCCGGCGGAACGGCCTCGGTGCCGTCGTCGCTGCCGCAGGCCACCGCGAACACGGCGAGCCCAAGGGCGAGGAACACTGTCGAGAAGACCCGTCTCATAGAAAAGCGCCCGCTTACGCTGCGCGACGCCCGTCGAGAATAGCATCGACTAATTGGATCGCCCCTGTAAAAACATCGTTTCTTAACGAGACTTCCTTCCGGTCCGTCGTGTAGACCGCGGTGTCGATTCGCCGGCGCAACTCGCGGAGCTCGCCCGACCCCAGCACGAGTGGTCCGACGGTCGCCCGGCCGCTTCTGAAGACCAGGTAATCGGCACCGAGCTTCGCGACCTTGATCCGGACTTCCTGGATCGCGAAAAGGTTCTCGACCGGCTCCGGCAGCGGCCCGAACCGGTCGATCGTCGACGCCTCGAGCTCGCGGAGCTCGTCCTCCGTCTCGACGAGGGCGAGCCGGCGATGGAGGTCGATCCGCATCGCCTCGGAGTCGACGTACGTCTTCGGCACGTAGGCGTCCACCCGCGCGTCCACGCGCACCGGGCGCGCGGTGGGGCGCCGCTCGCCGGAGAGCTCGGCGACCGCCTCGCCCAGCAGCTCGACGTAGAGCTCGAAGCCGAGGGCCGCGACGTGGCCCGACTGCTCCGCGCCGAGCAGGTCGCCGGCACCGCGGATCTCGAGGTCGCGCATCGCGATCGCGAAGCCCGCCCCGAGCTCGGTGTGGTCGGCGAGGGTGGCGAGCCGGGCCCGCGCCTCCGGCGTCAGCTCGGATGCGTCCGGATAGAAGAGGTACGCGTGGGCGAGCTGGTCGGAGCGGCCCACCCGTCCGCGGATCTGGTAGAGCTGGGCGAGGCCGAGCGCGTCGGCGCGCTCGACGATCAGGGTGTTCGACTGCGGGATGTCGAGGCCCGACTCGATGATCGTGGTCGAGACGAGCACGTCGGCGTCCCCGCGCAGGAACGAGAGCATCCGCTGCTCGAGCTCCTTTTCTCGCATCTGGCCGTGGCCGACCGTGATGCGGACGTTCGGAACGAGCGCCTGGAGCCAGGCGGCCCGCTCCTCGATCGTCTCGACCCGGTTGTGCAGGAAGAAGGCCTGGCCGCCGCGTGCGACCTCCCGCTCGAGCGCCTGCTTGACGAGCTCCTCGTCGAACTCGCCGACGTGCGTCCTGATCGGCCGCCGACCCTCGGGCGGGGTCTCGATGATCGAGATGTCGCGCAGGCCGGAGAGCGACATGTGCAGCGTGCGCGGGATCGGGGTCGCGGTCAGCGCGAGCACGTCGACCTCGAGGCGGAGCTGGCGAAGCAGCTCCTTCTGCGCGACGCCGAAGCGCTGCTCCTCGTCGACGATCACGAGGCCGAGCTCCTTCGGGATCACGTCGCGGGAGAGCACCCGGTGCGTGCCGATGAGGACGTCCACCCTTCCCGCCGCGAAGTCGGCGAGCACCTGCTTCGTGTCCTTCGCGCTGCGGAAGCGCGAGATCATCTCGACGCGGAGCGGGAAGTCGCGGTACCGCTCGCGGAAGGTGTTCCAGTGCTGCTGCGCGAGCACCGTCGTCGGGACGAGCATCAGCGTCTGCCTGCCGTTGAGCGCCACCGCGAAGGCCGCCCGCAGCGCAACCTCGGTCTTGCCGAAGCCGACGTCCCCGCAGACGAGTCGGTCCATCGGCCTGGGCTCCTCGAGGTCCTGCTTCACCGCCTCGATGGCGGCCCGCTGGTCGTCCGTCTCCTGGTACGGGAAGCTCGTCTCGAGCTGGTCCATGTACTCGTGCTCGAGGTCGAACGCGACGCCGGGCGCCTGCTGGCGCTGGGCGTACAGCCGGAGCAGCTCCGAGGCGAGCTCGCGGATCCCCTCCCGCGCCCGGCTCTTGAGCAGCTGCCAGGCCTTGCCGCCGAGCTTCGACAGCGCGGGGGCGCCGCCGTTCGCGCCGATGTACCGCGAAACCTTCCCGAGCTGCTCGTGCGGGACGTACAGGCGGTCGTCGCCGCGGAAGGCGAGCAGGAGGTAGTCGCGCGTGACGCCGGCCACCTCCTTCGTCTCGAAGCCGAGGAGCTTGCCGACTCCGTGGTCCTCGTGGACGACGTGGTCGCCGGTGCGGAGGTCGGCGAAGGACTGGAGCGCCCGCCCGACGCGGTGCTCGGCACGGGGCTTGCGGCGGAAGACCTGGGTGTCGGGGAGAACGGCGAGCCCGAGCTCGCGCCAGACGAACCCGCGCCGGGCCGGTGAGACGGCGTAGAGGAGCTCGGCCTCGGCGGGAAGCTCCTCCCCCGGCTCGAGCAGGCGGGCGTCGACCCGGCGGAGCAGGTTCTGGTTGCGCAACGCCTCGCCGCGGTGGGCGAAGGCGACGATCGTGCGCAGGCCGCCGCGGACGAGGGATGCCAGCTCCTGCTCGGCCTCGGCGAGCCCCCGGGCGGCGATCGCGGGCCGCTGCGCTTCGAACGAGGTGGGTTGTCCGGTCGGGAACGGGTCGAGCTCGGCGGCGCCGTCGAGCGGCTGCGGCGGCAGCTCCTCCTCCGCCCACACCGACCGGACCTCGTCCGGCTGCCAGACAAGGTCGGGCGGCCGCGCCAGCGGGGAAACGAGGTCCTCCGGGACGTCTGGGGGAACCTCCCGGTTCCCCCAGACCCCCTCCACTTGTTCGCTATCGCGAACGAGCCGCTCCGCGGCTGGGTAGATGATCGCCTCGTCGACCGGGTGAAGCGTCCGCTGCGTGAACGGCGAGTACGCCCGCATCGACTCGATCTCGTCCCCGAAGAGCTCGATGCGGAGCGGCTCACGGCCGGTCGTGGGAAAGACGTCGACGATCCCGCCTCGGACGGCGAACTGACCGCGCTCCTCCGCCCGCTCGACGCGCTCGTAGCCGGCGAGCGCGAGCCGTTCGGTCAGCTCGTCGCCCGCCCCCTCGGGCAGCCGGATCGGCTCGGCGCGCTTACCGGGCGGCGGCATCCCTTCCGCGATCGCCGCGGCGGAGGCGGCGACCAGCCCGCCGGTGGCGAGCACTTCGAGCGCCCTCGCGCGCTCGCCGACGAGGTGCGGCGCAGGCTCGAGGCCCGATCCCCAGCGCACGCCGCGACTCGGGAGGAGCGCGACCCGCTCGTCGCCGAGGAACCACGCCGCCGCTTCCGCGGCATCGCGGGCGTCGGAGTCCTCCGGAAGCACGACGACGAGGCCGCGCTCGAGCCGGAGGTGCAGGGCGGCGAGCAGGAGGGGCAGCGCGGGCTCGGAGACGCGGGCGCGCGGGCCCCTGCGTTCGGACGCCTCGACGGCGAGCCCCTTGTGCGTCTCCTCGATCTCGTCGGCAAAGGCGTCGAGGCGCTCGCTTTCGGCGAGCTCCTGGGCGACGACGTGTAGCACCGGCCGGTCCACGACGAACGCCGGAACGGTCAGGTTCCGGGGGCGTTCATGGTACGCGCGGCGACAATCCCGGGATGGAGCGGCTGTCCATTCGCCCGGCGACGCCCGAGGACGCCGGAACGCTCTACACGATCCATCGCGAGAGCGTTCTCCGGGCGTACGTCCACATCTTCCCGCCCGACCGCTATCCGTTTCCCGACCGGGAGATGCGGGCTCACTGGGTCGATTCGCTCGCCGAGGAGGATCGCGACGTGCTGATCGCCGAGCGGTCCGGGAGCCCGATCGGGTTCGTCATGGTCTCGCCCGGCTGGCTGAAGCATCTGTTCGTGCGGCCGGCCGAGTGGGGCCGGGGGACGGGTGGGGTGCTGCACGACGAGGCCGTCGAGTTGCTGCGCGGCCACGGAGAGCTCGCCCGGCTCTGGGTGCTGGAGGAGAACGAGCGGGCGAGGCGGTTCTACGAAGCGCGGGGCTGGCGCCGCGACGGCGAGCGCCGGCGCGCGGACTACCCGCCGTACCCGCCGGTGCTTCGGTATGCGCTTCGGCTCGCCGGGGCGCGGACCCGTCCCTAACCCCCACCCACCCAAGGGGATGAGGGGCGAGGCTAGCCGCCCGCCTTCGACGCGACCGTGCCGACCGTGCGCCGAGAGTGGGTCAAGGTGTGCCGAAGACCACGCGCTCGACCGGCTCCTCCGGCGGCTCGTCCTCCTCTGCGACGGGCTCGGGCCGGTCGACGTAGGCCCTCGCCTGCAGCGTGAAGAGCTCCGCGTAGAGCCCGTCGCGCTCCATCAGCTCCTCGTGCGAGCCCTCCTCGACGACCCGGCCCTCGTGCATGACGTAGATGCGGTCCGCCGACCTGACGCTCGAGAACCGGTGCGAGATCAGCACGACCGAACGCCCGTGCAGGAGCTCGCGCATCCGTTCGAAGAGGTTGCTCTCCGCCCGCGCGTCGAGCGAGGCCGTCGGCTCGTCCAAGATCACGAACGGCGCGTCCCGGAAGAAGGCCCGCGCCAGCGCGACCCGTTGCCACTGTCCGATCGAGAGGTCGAAGCCGCCGGAGAACTCGCGCCCGAGCATCGTCTCGTACCCCTCCGGCAGGCCGGTGAGGAACTCGTGGGCATCGGCGCGCGTGGCGGCGGCGATGATCGCCTCGAGCTCCTCGATCCGCTCTTTGCGGCCGAGGCCGACGTTCTCCCGCGCCGGCAGGAGGTAGCGCTCGAAGTCCTGGAAGATCACCGCGACCGCCCGGCGCAGCTCGTCCGTGTCGACCCCGGACACGTCCACGTCGTCCCAGCGGATCCGGCCGGACTCGGGCCGGTAGAGACCGGCGAGCATCTTGGCCAGGGTCGTCTTCCCCGAGCCGTTCTCACCGACCAGCGCGATGATCTCTCCCTTGCCGATCTCCAGCGAGACGCCGTCCACGGCGGGCCGGTCCGACTCCGGATACGTGAAGGACACGTTCTCGACGGACAGGCGGTCGAAGCCCTCGGGCGCCGGGAGCGTGCCCTCCGCGGCCTCGACGACCGGCTCGAGTGTCAGGAACGACGAGTAGTCCCGGATGAAGAGCGTCGCCTCGTAGAGCCCGGTGGCGCTGAAGTGGAGCGTTTGCAGCCGGCTCGCGAGCTGGTAGAGGCCGAAGATGGAGGCGCCGGCCGCAGCGAGGCTCATCCGGTCGCTGACGTAGAGCCAGGAGAGCATTCCGATCGTCGCCACGGTGACCCCGGACGCGGTCAGCGAGCCCAGCAGTGAGCGGCCGGTCCGGCGTCGCGCGAGCTTCCGAAGCTCGTCGATCCGCTCGTCGTAGAGCCGGTCGTACCGCTGCCGCAGGAAGCTCGCGAGGTTGAACGCCCGAACCTCCTTGGCCGCGTTCCGCCCCATAAGTACGTTCTGGAGGTAGCTGCGCTGCCTGTCCCCCGGGGTCATGCCGCGGCTGAAGTGGTAGAGGTCGCGGGTGTTCAGCGACGCGACGATCCAGAGCGGGATGTAGCCGATGAGGACGAACGGCAAGAGCAGCGGCTGGAGCGCGGCCAGGGCGAGAATGATTCCGGTCGAGCTGACGAGCGCGCCGACGATGCCGACGAGGCTCTGCACCGTCTGCACCGCCCGGAACTGCCCCTGGGCCCGTGCGCGCTGCAACCGGTCGTAGAAGTCCGGCGACTCGAAAGCGAGCAGGTCGATGCGGGTCGAGACGTCCATGACCCGGTCAATCGCCCTCCGCCCCACCAGCTCGCCGAGCACGCGGCTCTGCTCTGACTGGATCGCCTGCGCGAGGTCGAGGGCGACCGTGATCCCCACGAGCGCCACGAGCCAGGGCGCCAGCTCGCCGAACTCGAGCTCGCCGCCCGCGCCGAGCACCGCGTCGAACACCTCCTTGGCGACGAAGAGCTGGACGGCGATGCCCAGGGCGGCGACGACCTGCAACACCGACGTGAGCAGGAAGATGTTCCGCCCGGCGGCCCACACGAGGCGAAGCGAGTCGCCGAGCAGCTCGGGCAGGTCGCGCCAGGTGCCCTCGGAGCCCTCTGGGTGCATGACCTCCCACCAGGTGCGACCCCGGCGCGGATCGGGCGCTGCGCCCTCGCGGCGGCGCGGGCCGGCGCCGTCACCTGCCGAGATGAAGACACGGTCGCCCACGCCCTAGTTGTACCGGCGCTGCGCCTCCTCGAGCCCGTCGCGGGCCATCGTCTCGACCGCATCCGCCGATCGCCCGATCAGCTCCTCGACGTCGATCTCCGGCTCGAACTCGCCCAGGACGTAGTCGGCGACGCTGCGGCGGTCGCCGCGACCCGGGCGGCCGACGCCGACCCGCAGGCGGAGGAAGTCGTTGGTCCCGAGCGCCTGCGCGATCGAGCGCAGCCCGTTGTGGCCGGCCAACCCGCCGCCGAACCGCGCCTGGAGGCGCCCCGGCTCGAGGTCGACGTCGTCGTGGACGACGAGCAGGTCGGCCGGATCCACCTTGAAGAACTTGCGCGCCGCGCCGATCGAGCGGCCGGAGACGTTCATGTACGTCTCGGGCTTCAGCAGGGCGAGCTTGAGGTCGTCCAGCCGCACCTCCGACAACTGCCCGGAGAACTTCCCCCGGAAGGAGCCGCCGTGCCGCCGCGCCAGCTCGTCCAGGACCAGCCAGCCGGCGTTGTGCCGCGTGCGCTCGTACTCGCGGCCCGGGTTTCCGAGCCCGGCGACGAGCAGATCGAGCGTCGAGGCGCGCTCGCCTCGACCGAAGAGCCGCAACTAGCCCTCGGAGGATTCTTCGGCCGCCTCGGCCTCGCCGGCCGGTGCCTCGCCCTCGGCTGCGCCCTCGGGCGCTTCCTCGCCCTCGGCCAGCTCGACGCCCTCCTCGAGCTCCTCCTCGGGAACCTCGACCTCGGGCTCCTCGACGCGCGTCGGCACCGTCACGGTCGCGAGGACGGTCTCCTCGGGATCGTCGAGGAAGGTAACGCCGTCCAGCTTCGCGACGTCCGCGAGCCGGAGCGTGTCGCCCATCTGCATCTCGGAGATGTCGACCTCGATCCGCTCGGGGATCTCCATCGGCAGCGCCTCGACGTTGATCTCGCGGGTGACCTGCGAGAGCACGCCGCCCTCCTTGGCGCCCGCGGACTCGCCGACGAGCTCGATCACGACCTGCGCCTGGATCGGCTGGTCGAGGCGAACCTCCTGGAGGTCGATGTGGGCGATCCGGCCGGTAATCACGTCCTGCTGGTAGTCCTTGAGGATCGACGCATGGGCCGTCTTCTGGCCCTCCAGCACGACGTCGAGGATCGCGTGGAGCCCCGACGGGCCGGTCAGGACACGGCGCAGCTCGCGCTCGGAGACGCAGATCGCGTGCGGGGTCTTCCCACGTCCGTAGAGCACGCCGGGAATGAGCCCCTGCCTGCGCAGCCGCCGCGCGTCAGCCGACCCGCGCGACTCGCGCTCGGCCACCTCGAGCTTGATTCGTTCACCTGCCACGGCGCGGCAGTGTAGCTGGCAAGGCGTCGCGAAGACCCTGCTCCACGAGCTGGTACCACCAGTCGAGCTCCGGCGGATGCGGGGCCTTTGCGATCGCTTCTGCGGCGGCGAGCAGGGCGCTCTCCGCCTCGAACGGCCCCCGCAAGGTCACAACCGTCCACTCGTCGCGCGGCAACGCAACGTGAACGGCGTCGATCGGCTCGTCGGCATGCTCGATCGTCTCGAGAATCTCATCGCCGGGGCCCTGTGGGAGCGCAAGCGCCTCCCGCACGTTCCCGAGCTCGGCCAGGAACGGGACCGCGTACGGAATCAGCACGTCGCCGGAGCCCGCACGGACGGCGGCCGGGGTCTCGGTCGGCAGGAGGCCCAGCTCTCGCGGGTCGCGGAGCGCGCTCGCCGGTGCGAGCGCGGCCAGGGCGATCACGGCGGCCGCGAGTACAGGCCCGGCTCGGGCCGGCAGCCGCTCCCCCAGCCAGGCGACGCCGACGCCGATCGCCGCGGCCCATAGCGGCAGCCCGTAGAACAGGTGGCGGGGCGAGAGGTCCGGCTGCGAGCCGGCCGGCACGAGCACGAACAGCACGGGCGGCACGAACAGGGACGCCGCGACCGCCGCCACGGCCGGCTCCCGCCGGGCGATTACGAGCAGCCCGGTCACGGCGAGCGCCGACAGCGCGACGAGTGCGAGCCCGTCCCCGCCAGCGAAGGAGGAGACCGCTGCGACGAGCTCGCCCCACGCGTCGCCGGCGGAGGCGAGGGCCTCGCCGCCCTCCCCCACGCCCGACCGGCCGGCGAGCCGAAGGTCGGCGAGGACGAACGGAATCGCCGCCAGCGCGGCGACCACGGCCGGAAACGCGTCGCGGGCCGACCGCCGGCGCCAGAGCACGGCTGCGACGAGGAGCATCGCCACGGCGGGAATCAGCCCGTACGGGTGCACGGCGGGGAGCAGCCAGGCGCCCGCGGCCGCCGCCGCCACCGCTCGCTGCGTCCGCAGGTGCACCGCCCGGACGAAGAGGTCGGCGGCAAGCGCGGCGACGAGCACGTACAGCGCGTACATCCGGCCGAAGCTCCCGTAGACGGCGAGCGCAGTCGACGACGCGGCGACCGCGGCGGCGACCAGCCCGGCCGCCGTCCCTCCGAGCCGGCGACCGAGGTCGAAGCACAGCGGTACGGCGGCAACTGCGGCGACGACCGAGAGCCATCGAAGCGCCTCGGCGCTCGTGTCGATCCAGAAGACGGCGTGCGCGAGGACGAAGTGGAGCGGCGCGCCGCCCCGGTCGGCCATCACCGTGTCGAGCACCTCGCCGAGCGGGCGCATGGAGATCAGGCCCGCCACCGCCTCGTCCTCGTAGAGCGGCTTGCCGCCCACGTCGGGCGCAATCCGGTACAGCAGGAGCCCGCAGAGCGCGGCGATCGCCCCGCCGGTGAGGAGCCGGGCCCTCCTAGAAGAGCTGATTCGCGCCCTGGAAGACCGCCGAGACCGACTCGTCGGCGAAGACGTTCATGATCGTGTCGGCGAGGAGGTTCGAGACCGGCAGGACGGTCAGCTTGTCCGGCCGGCCGAGCGGGCTGAGCGGCACGGTGTCGGTCACCACGATCTCGGTGACGTCGGCGTCGGTCAGCTTCTCGAGCGCGTCTCCGACGAAGTGGCCGTGGGTGGCGAAGACGTACACCTCCCTGGCCTCCGACTCGCGCAGCGCCTTCGCGCCCGCGAGCAGGGTGCCGCCGGTGAGGATCATGTCGTCGCCCATCAGCGCGATCTTCCCCTTGACGTCGCCGATGACCTCAGTGATCGATGCCTGATCGTGGGCCGGCCTCGTCTTGTTCATGATCGCGAGGTCTGCGTCGAGCATCTGGCCGAAGCGCCGTGCGAGCTTGGCGCGGCCGGCGTCCGGCGAGACCGAGACGACCTTGTCCCCGGACAGGCCCTTGTCGCGGAAGTACTGCGCGAAGAGCGGCAGCGCCGTCATGTGGTCCACCGGGATCGTGAAGAAGCCCTGGATCTGGCCGGTGTGGAGGTCCATCGTCAGCACCCGGTCGACACCCGCGGCCTTCTCCAGCGTGTCGGCGATGAGCCGCGCCGAGATCGGCTCGCGCGGCGCTGACTTCTTGTCCTGGCGCGAATACGGGAACCACGGCATGACGGCGGTGACACGCTTCGCGGAGGCGAGCTTCGCGGCGTTGATCATCTCCAGGAGCTCCCAGAGATAGGCGTTCACCTTCCCCACGCCGGCGCAGGACTGGACGATGAAGAGGTCGGCGCCCCGGACGGACTCCTCGTAGCGGCAGTAGACCTCGCCGTTCGCGAACGTCTTCAGGTCGACGGGGCTCAGCGAGACGCCCAGCTTCGCGGCGATGTCCTCCGCCAGGTCCGGGTGCGAGCGGCCGGAGACGAGCATCAACCGCTTGGAGGGCCCGCGCTCGAGCCAGTTCTGCGGCTTCGGCTGCGCCTGCGTCACCGGCGCCTCGAGGCCCGGCAGCGGCGCGACCTCAGTCGTCGTCACCTTCGACTCCTTCGGTTCCGTCGGCTCCACCGGCGGCATAGCCCTCCTTGTTCTCCTGGCGCGCACGCGCGACGGCGAGCGCGCCGGGCGGGACGTCCTTGGTGATGACGGATCCCGCCGCAACCCAAGCACCCTCGCCAATCTCGACCGGAGCAACAAACGCATTCTGGACGCCGGTCCTGACGTTCCTGCCGATCGTCGTCCGGCTCTTCGGCTGTCCCGGCTGATGCGGGTAGTTGACCGTGATGTTCCCGGCCGCGATGTTGGTCCCCTCGCCGATGTCCGCGTCGCCGATGTAGGACAAGTGGGGCACCTTCGTCCCCTCGCCCACACGCGAGTTCTTGATCTCCACGAATGTGCCCGCCTTCGAGCCCGCCTCGAGAACCGTGCCGGGGCGAAGGTAACAGAACGG
>DASSSO010000205.1:0-20291 GCA_035776735.1 Gaiellaceae bacterium
CCGCGGGAGCATTCGAGCGCGCGGCATCGATCACGATCGCCAGATCGGAGCCGGCCCACGCGTCGACGATCCGTGCGGGTTCGCCGTCGAGCTCGAGCACCTGCACATCCGAAGGCAGCGTTCGGCGGGCGAGCTCAGCTACGGCCGAGGCCACCCCATCGTCGTGGCGGAACGGGTTGGCGATGCAGAGGACGATCGTGCGGCTCATCGGTTCGTTCTCCGGAACTCGAGGAAATGCGCGGCACACGAGATGCAGGGATCGTGGTTGCGGATCGCCTGCTCGCACCGGAGGCCGAGCTCGTCGTCCGGCAGGTCCACGTGCCGCTCGACGAACCGGTAGAGGTCACCCTCGATCGCCTTCTGGTTCTGGGACGTCGGCGGGACGATCTTCGCGTCCAGGATCGTCCCGTCGTCGGCGAGCTCGTAGCGGTGCCAGAGGGCGCCGCGCGGCGCCTCGGTGACGCCGAAGCCGACGCCCGCCCGGGGCGGAACGTCCACGTACGGCCGCTCGGGCTCGACGTAGTCCGCGAGCAGCCGGAGCGCCTCGTCGCACGCGTAGACCATCTCCACGCTGCGGATGACGATGCTGCGGAACGGGTTGCGGCTCGGCGGCGCCAGCCCCACCTCAGCTGCCGCCTCCCGCGCGAGCGGCGAGAGCTCGTCGAATGCGAGGTTGAAGCGGGCGATCGGCCCGGTGAGGTAGACGCCGCCGTCGAGGGTCGCATGGAGCGCGTTCGAGCGCTCGACGTGCTCCTCGACGACGTGCTGCTGGAACTCGGCCGGGCCGAAGTCGAGCCCACCCGAGGAGGCGAGCCGCCCCTGGTCGATCGGATACTCGCCGGGCGAGGAGACCGCAAGCAGCTCGTGCTCGAACTCGAGCTCCGGCATCGGGAGCGACGCCGTCAGCCGCACGGTCTCGAGCGCGATCTCCCGCGCCCGTTCGAGGGGCTCGACGAGCGCGTCGAGCTCGCGGCGGGAAGGCGCCCGGTAGAAGCCGCCGACGCGCACGTTGATCGGATGGATCTCCCGGCCGCCGACGACGCGCATCACCTCATTCCCGGCCTTCTTCAGCGCCAGGCCGTCCTCCACGACCTTGGGGAGGTCCCGCGCCATCGCGGGGGCGCCGTCGTAGCCGAGGAAGTCGGGGGCGTGGAGGAGGAAGACGTGGAGCGCGTGGCTCTCGATCCACTCGCCGCAGTAGAGGAGGCGGCGCAGGTTGCGGATCGGCTCGTCGACCGTCACGCCGCAGGCGTCCTCCATCGCGTGACAGGCGCTCATCTGGTACGCGACCGGGCAGATCCCGCAGATCCGGGCGGTGATGTCGGGCGCCTCGAGGTACGAGCGGCCGCGGAGGAACGCCTCGAAGAACCGGGGCGGCTCGTAGATCCGCAGCTCGATGTCCGCCACCTGCCGGTCGCGGATCACCACCCGCATTGCGCCCTCCCCCTCGACACGGGCGAGGAAGTCGGTCCTGATCGTGCGCCGCTCAGCCATGGGAGTCACCCGCGGCGCGGAACGGCTCCGCGGCCGCGTGGAAGGTGCGGAAGGCGCGGCGGGTGTCGCGTCCGTCCGCGCCGAGCTTCAGCCACTCGCGCGTCAGGGAGACGGTGTTCGGGCTCTCCATCGGCCCGAAGCAGCCGTAGCAGCCTCGGTGGTAGGACGGGCAGAGCGCGCCGCAGCCGGCGTGCGTGACCGGGCCGAGGCAGGGCGTCCCGTGGGCGACCATGACGCAGACGTTGCCGCGGCGCTTGCACTCGACGCAGACGCTGTAGGCGGGGATCGCCGGGCGCCGCTCGTTCAGGAACGCGCTCAGCACCTCGAGCAGCTGGTGCTTGTTCACGGGGCAGCCGTGGAGCTCGAAGTCGACGGTGACGTGCGAGCTGATCGGCGTCGAGGTCGCGAGCGTGGAGATGTAGTCCGGCGTCGCGTACACGACCGAGGTGAACTCGCGGACGTCGGCGAAGTTCCGCAGCGCCTGGATCCCGCCGGCCGTTGCGCACGCGCCGATCGTGACCAGGCGGCGCGAGAGCCTCCGCACCCGCTGGATCCGCTCGGCGTCCTCGGGGGTCGTGATCGAGCCCTCGACGAGCGAGACGTCGTAGGGGCCGCCGCGCACCGCGCTCGAGGCCTCGAGGAAGTGGGCGATCTCCACCTCTCCGGCGAGCGCGAGCAGCTCGTCCTCGCAGTCGAGCAGGCTCAACTGGCAGCCGTCGCACGAGGCGAACTTCCAGACCGCGAGCTTCTTGCGCCGGGCCATCTAGTGCCCCTTCACGTAACGCTGCCCCGCGTCGGGGTCGCGAGCACCAAGCCAGAGTTCGCACTCCGACGAGGCAAGGCTGGACAGCCTTGGTGAGGAGGAGGGCGGGCTCTGGCGCCGCGTGATCGCGGGCCAGAAGCCGGCGTGTGTTGCGTGGAGGGGCACTAAAGCTCCGGGACGGTCAGCAGCCGCTCGACCGCCGCGTAGGGGAAGACCGGGCCGTCGCCGCAGACGAAGACCGGGCCGAACTGGCACCGGCCGCACTGTCCGAGCGCGCACTTCATGTTCCGCTCGAGGGAGAGGAAGACGCGGTTCGTGCTGATCCCGGCGGCGGCGAGGCCGGCGGCCGTGAACCGCATCATCACCTCGGGCCCGCAGACGAGCGCCGTTGCGCGCTCCGGGTCGAACCTCGCGCGCTCGATCAGGGTCGTCACGACGCCGACGGGGCCGTTCCAGCTCTCGTCGGCCCGGTCGACGGTCACGTGGACGTCGACGCTCCTCGCGCGCAGGCGCTCGAGCTCGCCGGGGTAGAGCAGCTGGTCGGGCGAGCGGCTGCCGTAGAGGAGGACGACGCGGTCGAACGCCTCCCGGCGGGCGAGCGCCGCGTAGATCGCAGGGCGGAGCGGGGCGAGCCCGATGCCGCCGGCGGCGATCACGAGGTCGCCGCCCTCGGCGCGCCGGACCGGCCACGCCGTCCCGTAGGGCCCGCGGATCCCGAGCGTGCCGCCGCGCCTGAGGCTGCAGATCGCCCGCGTCGTCGCGCCGGCGATGCGAACCGTGTGGACCAGGCGGTCACGTCGCCCCGGGTCGCCGCTGATGGAGATCGGTACCTCGCCCGCGCCGAAGGCGTAGACCATCGTGAACTGGCCCGGCTCGAAGGCGAAGACGTCGCCGCCGGCCGCCGGCTCCAGCTCGAGCGTCCACGTGTCGGCGGTCTCGCGGCGCCGGCGGCGGATCCGGAAGGGCTCCGGCAGGTACGGGGAGGCGACGGCGGGCTCAGCCATCCTGAGGGTGGTGGTAGACGTCGAGCAGCTGCATGCGGGTCGCCTGCAGCCGGCTGACGATCACCTCGGCGAAGCGGCGCATCAGCTCGTAACCGAGGTCGTGGTCGTCGGCGGCCTTCTGCCGCAGGCAGGCGCCGTCGAAGGCGAGCGCGCGGACCGGCTGGAGCGCGCGGGCGTCGAAGTGCCAGCGGTAGGGCGAGAAGAGCCACGACCAGCCGAGCACGTCCTCGTCGTGGAGGGTCGTCAGCCGCGCGGGCCCGCGCCCCGGGACGTGTGTCTCCAGCGCGACGCTGCCGCTGCGGATGACGTAGAAGGTGTCCGCGGCGTCGCCCTCGCGGAAGAGGTACTCCCCCTCGCCGAACTGCGCGGTCGTCCCGCAGCCCGCGATCGTGGCCAGGTGCTCCTCGGCGAGGTCGGCGAACAGCCGCGTCTCGACGAGCAGCTCTTCGATCGTCCGGATTCTCATCGTGCGTCCTCCCTCAAGGCGGCTGCCTCCTCGGTGATGTCGATGCGGGCGGGGCACCAGGTGATGCAGCGGCCGCAGCCGACGCAGCCGGACTCGCCGAACTGGGCGTGCCAGGTGCCGAGCTTGTGCGTCAGCCACTGCCGGTACCGCGCCTTCGGCGTCGTGCGGACGCCGCCGCCGTGCAGGTACGAGAAGTCGAGCGTGAAGCAGGAGTCCCAGACCTGGCGCCGCTCGGCCTCGACGCCGGTCAGGTCGGTGACGTCCTCGACCGTCGTGCAGAAGCAGGTCGGGCAGACCATCGTGCAGTTCCCGCAGGTGAGGCAGCGCTCGGCGACATCGTCCCAGCGAGGATGGTCGCGGTTGCGTGCCAGCAGCTCGGGCAGGCCGGCCGTCTCGAGCCGACGGCCCATCGAGGCGGCCGTGCGCTCGACGATCCGCTCGCCCTCGGCCTCCTCCTCGGCGGACGCTTCGCGCGCGGCCAGGCCGGCGAGCAGCTCGGCGCCCCGCTCGGAGCCGGCGTCGGCGAGGTAGCCGCGCCGGCCGTCCTCGACGAGCTCGGTCAGGACGACGTCGTAGCCGAAGGTCGCGCGCGGGCCGGTTCCCATCGAGACGCAGAAGCAGGTGCCGCCGGCGACGCCGCAGTTCACGGCGACCACGAAGACCCGGCCGCGCCGCGCCTCGTAGGCGGGGTTGACGTAGCGCCCCCCGAGGAAGACGCGGTCGAGCTTGGCGATCGCGTGCAGGTCGCAGGAGCGGACGCCGACGAACGCCACCGGCCGCGGCTCCTCCTCCGGCTCGGGCAGCACCTCCAGCTCGGCCTCGCCGTTCCGGCGCGCCCGGAAGAGCGTGACCGACGGCGGGTGGAGCAGGCGCTTCCAGGACTGCGGCCCGACCGCGTAGCCGAAAAGCGCGTCGTCGTCGCGCCGCTTGAGGCGGTAGGTGCCCGCGTCCTGCTCGTCCGTCCAGCCGGCCGGCAGGTCGGCGGCGGAGCGGATCTCGTCGTAGACGATGGCGCCGTCCGCCACCGTCGGGCCGACGAGCCGGAAGCCGCGCTCGACCAGCGCCTCCAGGAGGCCTTCCAGCGCCGGTTGCTCGAGGAGCTTCACCTCATGGTCAATCTACGGGCGGCCCCTGCACGGGCCATCCGTGGAATCCCGCCGAGCGTATCGCGGAAACATCCGGTTGCGAAGCGCTTCCGAACAGGGCAGGCTGACTTGCGAGATGTGCTTGGGAAAGATCGAGCGGCTCGCCGAGATCTGGGAGGACGGCGGCACTCGGGTCGCCCGCTCGGAGTGCGGTGTCGTGCTCTCGCTGGCCTTCGCGCCCGATGCGGAGGTCGGCTCTCACGTGGTGGCGCACGCCGGGGTCGCCGTACGCGTGCTCGACCCCGGCTCGGCCGAGGACGCCGAGGCGCTCAGGGAGGCGATGCAGGCGTGAGCACGCGCCAGACCGGCGTCGCGCTCGCGCTCGTCACCGCGACGATCAGCGGCTTCGCCGTGTTCCTGAACGGCTACGCCGTGAAGCGCTTCGACGACGCCACCGTGTACACGACCGCCAAGAACGGCGTCGCCGGGATGCTGCTCGTGCTGCTCGCCCTACCGCTGCTACGGGCGGGGCGAACCGCGACCGAGCCGGCGCCGAGACCGCGGTCTGGGGCCCAGCGGGCCGCGCTCCTCGGCGTGGCCGTCGTCGGCGGCAGCGTCCCCTTCGTCCTCTTCTTCGAAGGGCTCGCGCGGGCGTCCTCGACCCAGGCCGCCTTCATCCACAAGACGCTCGTGATCTGGGTCGCGCTCCTCGCCGTGCCGCTGCTCAAGGAGCGGCTGTCGTGGGCGCACTACGCCGCGATCGGGCTGCTCCTCGCCGGGCAGGTGGCTCTCGCCGGCGAGGCCGGCACGGTCGCCCTCGGCACCGGGGAGCTGATGATCTTCGCGGCGACGCTGCTCTGGGCGGTCGAGGTGGTGTTCGTCAAGCACCTGCTCAGGTCGCTCGCCGCTCCGACGCTCGCTGCGGCGCGGCTAGGGATCGGCACGCTCCTGCTGCTCGCCTTCGTCGCGCTGTCCGGTCGCTGGAGCGAGCTCGCCGCCCTGGGCTCGGCCCAGTGGGCCTGGGCGCTCCTGACCGGGGTCGTCCTCGCGGGCTACGTCGCCACCTGGTACGCGGCGCTCGCGCGGGCGCAGGCCGTGGACGTGACCGCGGTGCTCGTCCTCGGCGCGGTGGTGACCGCGCTGCTCGACCGCGGGATCGAGGGCGCTCCGTTCGACGTCGTCGGCGTCGGGCTGATCGCCGTCGGCGGCGCGATCGCGGCGCTCCGCGTCCTCTACCCGGCGCGTCGCCCGGTCACCGCGTGAGCGCCGGCGCGCTCCTCTTCGCCCGCTACGCCTATCCGCCGAACGCGCTCGGCTACTGCGGCGCCGACGAGAACAGGACCCTGCTCGAGTACGGGGAGGCCGGCGAGTCGGACGGTGGCCTCGTCCGGCTGGCGCAGAGCTTCGAGGGCGCCTGGCCGTACCTCGAGCTGATCGCGGGCGCGAACGGGATCGACGATCCGCTCGACCCTCGCGTCGTGGAGGCCTACTGGGTCGGGAGTCCCATGCTGGAGCGCGTCGGCGGGAGCAGCCTCGCGTCGCACCTCGACGATCGCTTCCGCAGGCGGGCGGGGCGGGCCTGGGACCTGCTGGCCACGTCGATCCCGGACGGCGGCGTCCCGCACCACGACTTCCACGTCTTCGGCGTCTACCCCTGGGTCGGCCTGCTCCGCTCGGGCGACGCGACGGAGCCGCTGCGCGTGCTCGAGAGCTGCCGGATCACCCCCGGCCGGGTGCTCGCCGTCGAGGGGGAGGAGGCCACCATGCTCGCCGAGCCGCTCCTCTGGGACGGCCGGCGCCTGCAACTGGGGATCCCGGCCGTGCGGCGCGCGGCCTGGCGCCGCGACGGCCTCGGGTTCCTGACCGACCTCCGCCCCGGCGACTGGGTCTCGCTGCACTGGGACTGGGTCTGCGACCGGCTCGAGCCTGCGCAGGCGCGGACGCTCGCTCGCTACACACGCCGGATGCTGGCGCTCGCGAACCGCGCGTCGGCGCCCGCCGCGCTCGCCTAGTCGGCGAGGAGGATGTCGCCTACCGGGCGGCGAGGCGTCGGTCGCGCGTCCGGGCCGTACCCGAGCCGGAGCACGACCTGCGGCGCGCCCGGGTGGCCGGCGAGCTCGGCGACCTTCGAATGCAGCTCTGGAACCTCGACGGGCTGGTTGAGGAACGACGCCGCGAGGCCGTCCTGCGTCGCCCGGAGGAGCACGTGCGACAGTGCCTGGCCGGCCGCGAGGCGGTCGCTCGTCGTATCGCCGTCCGTGCTCAGCACGACGAGGAGCGGCGAGGCTTCGAGGAGCTTCTCGTGGTGCGCCGCCGCACCCTTGCCGGCGTCGAACGTCCGCATCGCAAGCGGGTTGAGGGAAGAGCGCACCTTCGACATCCCCATGGCGTGACCCGGCATTCCGTCGTTCCGGTTGCCGTCTCTGTGCACCCAGGCCGCGAGCTCCCGTCTGAAGCTCTGGTCGGCCATCTGGACGCGATCCGCCTCCGCGATGAGCCCGGCGAACCTCGCCCGGTCGTCTCCCTCGAGCGGCGCGAGCCATGCGCCCTCGGCCTCGGCCGCCTCCACGAGCTCGCGCACGAGCTCCGGAGGAACGGCCTTGGGCAGGAACGGGCGGCGGTTCGTGTGGCGCTTCACGATCGACCAGAACAGGAGCCGGTCCTCGTAGTCCGGCCGGCGCTCGGCGCCGAGCTTCACCCGCGCCAGCAGGTCGGGGTCGCCGGGATCCGGGAGCACCGCGACCTCGCCCTCATACCCGTGCTGGCGGATCCCCATGCGCAGGTGGTGGAGGAACGCCCCGCAGCTGATCTCGAGCTCGCGGTCGTCGGGGTCGACGACCGGGAGGGCGCGGGACCGGTCTGCGTAGACGAGGAGCGCGTTCGCGTCGGGGCGGACGCGCCAGGGCTGCGTGTTGTGGCTCGACGGGGCGAGGACGGCATACCGGAGGAGGAAGACCAGGCGCGCGAGCTCCGAGCCGCTGAACGGGAACTCCTCGCGGTCGACGTCGAGCGGGTCGACGGCCCTGAGCTCGGGCTCGCCGGCCTCGTGGCGCTCCATCGCCTCTCGGATCGCGGCAACCGTCTCCTGGTCCTCGTCGTTCTCGAGCTGGGGCAGATAGAGCTCCTCCTCCTTGCGCAGATGCGCCAGGAGCAGGGCCTCGACGCCGTAGAGCCTCGCCTGGAGCCCGTCCGCGTCGCGGCCGTCGTCGGCCGCTAGCCGGTCGATCGACTCGCGGAGGATCGTGTGGTCGAGCTTCATCGTCGCGGTCGCGAGCGGGTGGCGGAGGCGGTGCGCGATCTCCGGGTAGAGCCAGCGCTCCTCGGCCTCGGCGTGCCGCCAGAGGTCGCCGCGCAGGAACGAGACGATCGGCGCGACGGCCGCCAGGCGCGCGGCCGGGTCCAGCTCCGGGACGAGCCGCGCGGTGGAGCCGATCTGCTCGATGCGCGGCCGCAGCTCGTCGTGCCGTTTCCGTAGCGGTTCGGTCAGCGTCCGGGCCATCGAGGCCAGTTTCCTGCACGGGCGGACGTCCGGCAATCGGCGGACGCGCGGATTCCTGCTGCGGGTTTTCCCTGGCCGTCGCGGCGACGCGGGTTTCCCGCAGGAGGATCGGCGCGGACGCGGATGCCCTGCGGGTCACGCGGCCGGACGATGTCCTCGATGGTGCAGATCGGCGTCGTCGGCTGGGAACAGGAGACGAACCAGGAGCTCGTCGAGGCTTGGCGCGCGCTCGGTCTCCCGGCGGCGCTGCTCGCGCCGCCCGAGGCGCTGCACGTCCTCGGCAGAGGAGACGTCGCGGTCGGCCGGCTGGACGTGGCGGGCTCCCTGGACGGCGTCGAGCCCGGTCTTGACGTGCTCGGCTACGTGGAGCAGCGGGGTGCCCGGGTCCTGAATCGCGCGACCGCGCTCCTCAACGCCCACGACAAGCTCCTGACTGCGCGACGGCTCGCCCTGGCCGGCGTCCCGACGCCGAAGACCGTCTTCGTTCGGCCTGACGCGACGACCGTCCCGCTGCCTCCGCCGCTGGTCCTCAAGCCCCGGTACGGCAGCTGGGGCAAGGACGTCCACCGCTGCGACTCGGAGGCCGACGTGGCGCCCACGCTCGAGCTCCTCCGGACGCGCCACTGGTTCCGAAGCCAGGGCGCGATCGGGCAGGAGCTCATTACTCCCCGCGGCTACGACCTCAGGCTGCTCGTCGCCGACGACCGGGTCGTAGGCTCGGCCGAGCGGGTGGCCGCTCCCGGGGAGTGGCGGACGAACGTCTCGCTCGGCGGCGTCCGCAGGCAGGCCGACGCGCCGGAGGAGGCGGCCCGGCTCGGGCTCGCCGCCGCGGCCGCGATCGGCGCGGACTTCATCGGCGTCGACCTCATCCCCGCCGACGCCGGCCACCTCGTGCTGGAGCTGAACGGCGCCGTCGAGTTCGACGAGGTGTACAGCCTGCCCGGCGGCGACGTGTACCGCGACGCGGCCCGGGCGCTGCACATCGTTCCTTCCGAGGTGGCGGCATGACGGCTCCGAACCGACTGTTCGACCCCGAGGAGCCGGCGCAGGAGACCAAGGTCGTCGCGCTGGAGCCCGGGAGCATCCGGGAGCGCGTGTTCGCCGTCGCCCCGCTCGTCCTCGTCGCCACGAAGGAGCCGAACGGCCGGTACGACATCGCTCCGAAGCACATGGCCATGCCGCTCGGGTGGGGCGACCTGTACTGCTTCGTCTGCACGCCGCGCCACGCGACGCACGCGAACGTGGAGCGGGAGGGTGTCTTCACGGTCAGCTTCCCGCACAGGTTCCAGGTCGTGCAGGCTGCGCTCGCCGCGACGAGGCGCGAGCCGGACGGCACGAAGCCGAGCCTCGAGGCGCTGCCGACCTTCCCGGCCCGGAAGATCGACGGGGTGCTCGTCCACGGCTGCTACCTGTTCCTCGAGTGCGAGCTCGAGCAGCTCGTCCGGTTCGGCGACGAGTCGCTGATCGTCGGGCGCATCGTCGCAGCCGCCGCGCGCGAGGAGGCGCTCCGGGACCCGGACCGCGACGACACGGAGATCCTGCGGCGGCTCGCCCCGCTCGCCTACGTCAGCCCCGGCCGGTTCAGCGCCGTCTCGGACACGCTCTCCTTCCCCTTCCCGGCCGACTTCAGCCGCTGACCATGGAGACCGAGCTTCTCGACTGGCTCCGCGCACGGAAGGGCGAGATGGCTGAACTGCTGACGGCCCTTGCCGCCGCTGAGTCGCCCTCGGCCGAGCCGCACGCCGAGCATCGCGCGCTCACGCTGATGGCGGCCGAGCTCCGCAGGGCGGGGTACTGGCCGCGGCTCGTGGGCGGCTGGAGGGGAGGCGACCACCTCTACGCGCACCCGTCGCCCCGCCGGCGGGGCGCGCCGTACCAGCTCGTCGTCGGCCACGTGGACACGGTCTGGCCGTTCGGCACGGTCGCCGAGATGCGACCGCGGGTCGAGGACGACCGGCTCTACGGGCCGGGCGTCTACGACATGAAGGGCGGGCTCGTCCAGCTGCTCTTCGCGCTGCGGGCGCTCCACGACCTGGGCCGGGTGCCCGAGGTCACGCCGGTCGTGCTGGTCAACTCCGACGAGGAGATCGGCAGCGGGGACTCGGTCCGCTGGATCCGGCTGCTCGCTCGCGGCGCCGTCCGGGCGTTCGTGCTCGAGCCTCCGGCGGGCTCGAACGGCGACCTGAAGATGCGGCGCAAGGGCGTGGGGCGGTTCCGGATCACGGTGGAGGGACGGGCCGCGCACGCCGGGTCGAGCCCCGAGGAGGGCATCAGCGCGATCCTCGAGCTCGCCCGCCAGGTCGAGCGCCTCTTCGCGCTCAACGACCCGGAGCACGGCGTCACCGTCAACGTCGGCACCATCGACGGCGGGCTCCGGCCGAACGTGATCGCCCCCGAGGCGACGGCGCTCGTCGACGTCCGCGCACCGACCCGCAAGGCGGCGGTGGAGGTCGAGGACGCGATCCGCTCGCCCGGGTCGCTGCCGCCCGGGCTGAAGATCTCCGTCGAGGGAGGCTTCGGGCGTCCGCCGATGATCGCGACGGCGCGCAACCGGGCGCTCTGCGACCGGGCGCGCGTGCTCGCGCGCGGGCTCGGAATGGACGTGGGGGAAGCGGGCCTCGTCGGCGGCGCATCGGACGCGAACTTCACCAGCGAGCTGACGGCGACGCTCGACGGGCTCGGCGCGCTCGGAGACGGCGCGCACGCCGCAGACGAGCACGTCGTCCTGCACGCGATGCCGGAGCGTGCCGCGCTGCTGGCGCTGCTCCTCCTCGAGCCTGCCTCGTAGGAGGGTTCCTAGCGGCTTTTCCGCAGCAGGGTTCCGCGCCTGCCCGGATTCCGGGCGCAGCGCGCCGGGCGAGCATCAGGGCGAGAAGGAGGTCCGAGATGCTCGACTTCACCGACGGCACGACCTGGTTCCTCGCCGGCCTCGCGATCACGGCGTTCGTGGCCGCGCTCGTCGTCGTCTTCGTCGTCTTCGCCCGCAGGGTGGAGCAGCGATGAGCGTCGGAACCGCCACCGACCTGGCCGTCTTCGATCGAATCCTCTGCGGCGTCGACGCCTCGCCCGAGGCCCTCGAGGCCGCCCGGCAGGCCGAGCGGCTCCGCTCACCGGGCGGCTTGCTCCGCCTCGCCGCGGTCGCCGAGGTCAACGTCGCGGTCCACGCCGGCTACGCCATGAGCCACGTGCTCGAGGAGCTGGACGCATCGGCCCGCGCAGCCCTGCACACCGCGATCGACACCGTGCACCCGGGAAGCACGCACCTGCTCGCCGGCGACCCGGTCCCGTGCCTCCTCGATGAGATCGAGCGCTCGGACGCGACCCTCGTCGCCGCCGGTCCGCACGGCCACAGCCGCGTGCTCGGCGTGCTCATGGGCGGGGTCTCGGCCTCGCTCCTGCACGAGGCGCCGTGCTCGGTCCTGCTCGCACGCAGGCGCCGCCACGGCAGCTTCCCGGAGAGCATTCTTGTCGGCATCGACGGCTCTCCCGAGTCGCTGACGGCCGCCGCGGTCGCGCGTTCGGTCGCCGAGCGTTTCGACAGCGAGCTCGTCGCCGTCGCGGCCACGGGCGGCAAGGACGTCGACAGCGCTCCGATCGAGGAGGCGGTCCCGACGGTCGTCTTCGACGAGCGGAGGCCCGTGGACGCACTGGTGGACCTCTCCGCCGAGGCCGACCTGCTGCTCGTCGGCAGCCGTGGCCTGCACGGCCTCGCCTCGCTCGGAAGCGTCAGCGAGCGCGTCGCCCACCGAGCCGGCTGCTCGGTGCTCGTCGTCCGCCATCCCCCGGCTCACACGATCTGAAGGAGGCCTTCATGGAGACGCGAGAGGATCACAACGCACCGAGTACCGCCGTCCCGACCTTCCGGCGCGTCCTCGTCGGCGTCGACGCCTCGCAGGAGTCGCTCGAGGCCGCCCGGCAGGCAGCGACCCTCGCGGAGGGTCCGATCACCCTGCTCTCGTCCTACGACCTCGCCGCCGGACTCGTCGGCGGGACGGGCCCGGCCGTGCCGGCGTATCTCGACGAGGAGCCGCTGAAGAAGAGCGCCGAGCACGCGGTCGAGGCCGCCGAGGCGGAGATCGGCGACAAGCCGGTGACCGGCCGGATCGCCAGCGGCCGACCGTGGGAGGCCCTCCTGCACGAGATCGACCGCTGGGACGACACGCTGGTCGCCGTCGGCTCGCACGGCACCGGCCGGGCGCTCGGGATCGTCGTCGGCTCGACGGCGACCGAGCTGATCCACAAGGCTCCGTGCTCCGTGCTGATCGCCCGCACCGGGCTCGGCGACTTCCCGAGCAGGATCGTCGTCGGCCTGGACGGCTCCGAGGAGGCTCTGGACGCGTACCGGACGGCGAAGGCGATCGCGGAGCGCTTCGACGCCGAGCTCGAGCCGGTCGTCGCGGTCGCCGACGAGGACGACCTCGACCTCGAGGCAATCGAGCGCGCCGTCGGCGAGAATGTCCGCAGGATCTCCGACCTGCCCGTGTCCGCGCTCGTCTCCCTCTCCGCCGACGCCGACCTGGTCGTCGTCGGCAGCCGCGGGCTGAAAGGCGTCAAGGCGCTCGGCTCGGTGTCCGAACGCGTCGCCCACCAGGCGGCATCCTCCGTCCTGGTCGTTCGCCGGAGGCCGTGAGCGCACAGGGGGAGCGCCCGGCCTGGACGGGCGCTCCCTCGCCTTCCGGGCTCTCGGAGGCCGAGGCGCGGAAGCGTCTCGCCGCGCGCGGCCCGGCGCCGCCGCCGCAGACGAGCCGTTCGTACCAGAGCATCGTCCGCGCGAACGTCTTCACGGTCTTCAACCTCATCCTGCTCGTCTTTGGGACGCTGACGCTCGTCTTCGCCGACTGGCGTGACGCGCTCTTCCTCGGCGTCCTCGTCGCGAACTCCGCGATCGGGATCACCCAGGAGGTGCGCGCGAAGCGCGCCCTCGACCGGCTCGCGGCTCTCGTCCAGCCGACTGCGACGGTCGTCCGCGACGGGAATGCCAGGAAGGCGCAGGTGGACGAGCTCGTCGTCGGAGATCTCGTCCGCCTGGCGCCGGGCGACCAGGTCGTCGCCGACGGCGTCCTCGTCGACGCCGCGGCGCTGACGCTCGACGAGTCGATCCTGACCGGGGAGTCGCAGGCGGTGGAGCGGCGCTCTGGCGCGGAGGTGCGCTCGGGGTCGTTCGCCGTCGAGGGCGCCGGCGCCTACGGCGTCACGGCCGTGGGCGAGGACAGCTACGCCGTCCGGATCGCGGGCGAGGCGCGGAGGTTCCGCCATCCGCGCTCGCCGCTCGAGCGTGCGCTCAACCGGCTGCTCCTGACCCTCGTGCTGGTGATGGTCCCGCTCGGCGTCCTGCTCGGCACCGCACTCTGGGAGCGCCGGACGCCGTTCGACGAGGCCGTGCCGACCTCGGTCGCGGCGGTCGTCAGCCTCGTGCCCGAGGGGCTGATCCTGCTCGCCGGGCTGACCTACGCGGTCGCGGCCCTGCGCATGGCCCGGCGCGGCGCCCTCGTTCAGCAGCTGAACGCGGTCGAGTCGCTCGCCTCGGTCGACGTCCTCTGCCTGGACAAGACCGGCACGCTGACGGAGAACGCGCTGCGCGTCGTCGACCTGGTCGAGCGCGACGGCGCGGTCGCCGCCGACCTCGGCGTCTTCGCCGCGAGCTTCCCGGTGAAGAACGACACACTGGCGGCGGTCGCGGCCGCCTACCCGGCGGAGGCGGAGGAGCCGGAGCACGTGGTGCCCTTCTCCTCGCGCTGGCGCTGGAGCGGCCTGCGGATCCACGGGCGGGACCTCGTCCTCGGCGCGCCGGAGCTGTTCGAGCTCGGGCCGCTCGAGGAGCGCACCGCCGCCGAGGCCGCCGGCGGACGCCGCGTCGTCGCGTTCGGGACGAGCCCCGAGCCGCTCGACGGCCTCGATCCCGCCGCCGGGCCCCCGCCGCGGTTCGAGGCGGCAGCGATCGTGGTCATCTCGGAGCGCCTCCGGCCCGAGGCGCGCGCGACGGTGGAGTACTTCCGCAGCGAGGGCGTGGCGCTGAAGGTCATCTCGGGCGACCGGCCCGAGACCGTGGCAGCGATTGCGCGGGACGCCGGGATTCCCGTGACCGAGCCGCTCGACGGCACGCGCCTGCCGTCCGACAGCCGCGCGCTGGCGCGCGCGCTGAGGGAGACGAGCGTCGTCGGGCGCATCTCCCCGGAGGACAAGCGGCGCGTCGTCGAGGCGCTGGCCGCCGACGGCCACTACGTCGCGATGGTGGGTGACGGCGTGAACGACGTGCCGGCGCTCAAGGCGTCCCGCCTGGCGATCGCGCAGGGCGCCGGGACGCAGATGGCGAAGAGCGTCGCCGACCTCGTACTCGTCCGGGGCGACTTCGCCGCCGTCCCGGCGATGGTGCGCGAGGGACGCCAGATCCTCCGGAACCTGCAGCGCGTCGCCCGGCTCTTCGTGACCAAGTCGGCGTTCGCGGCCTTCCTGATCCTCTCGGCGGGCCTGACGCCGGCCGCCTATCCCCTCCTGCCGCGCCACCTGACGATCGCCGCGGCGCTGACGATCGGGATCCCGGCCTTCTTCCTCGCGTTGGCGCCGAGCCGCGGTGCGTTCCGCGGGCCCCAGTTCCTCCGCGACGTGTCGGCCTTCGCGCTTCCGGCGGGGACGGCGGCCGGGCTCGGCGTCCTCTCCAGTTACTGGTTCGCCCTGTACGTGCTCGACCTGCCCGTCGACGAGGCGCGAACCGTCGCCACCACGGCGCTGATCGCGATCGGGCTCTACTTCGTGCTCGTGCTGGAGGCATCGGGACGGAGGCGCGGCGCCGCCGTGTCGACGCTCGTGCTCGCGCTGGCCGCGGGCTACGCGCTCGTGCTCGCCTGGCCGTGGTCGCGGGAGTTCTTCGCGCTCGTCTGGCCCTCCGCGGCGATGCTCGCGACCGCCGCGGGCGGCTCGGCGATGGTGCTCACCGGCCTCTGGCTCGCCGATCCGCGCTTCGCGCCCGGAAGGGCGCACGTCGCGGCGGAGTAGGCTCGTGTCCGTGGACCCGATCCGCGTCTCGGAAGTGCAGCGCCGGCTCGAGCGCGGCGACGGCGGCTACGAGATCGTCCACGAGTCGGAGAGCCTCGAGATCGGCGTCTACGTGCTCGTGGCCCCGGAGCCGGACCGCCAGCAGCCCCACGACCGAGACGAGGTCTACGTCGTCCTCGACGGGCGCGGCACGTTGAGGATCGGGGACGAGACCGTCGAGCTCACCCGGGGCGACGCCGCCTTCGTCCCGGCCGAAGTCGACCATGGCTTCACCGGCTACGAGGGCCTCAGCGTGCTCGTGATCTTCGCCGGCGAGGGCAGGGCGCCCGCGGCATGAACCAGGGCTTCCAGATCGCCCGGATCGCCGGCATCCGGATCTCGATCCACTGGAGTTGGATCGTCGTCTTCGTCCTGATCACCTGGACGCTCGCAGGCTCGATCTTCCCCGACCAGAACCCCGGCCTCTCCGACGGCACCTACCTCGCGATGGGCCTCGCCGCCTCGGTCGTCTTCTTCGCCTGCCTCCTCCTCCACGAGCTCGGGCACGCGCTCCAGGCCCGGCGCGAGGGCGTCGAGATCGAGGGGATCAGCCTCTGGCTCTTCGGCGGCGTCGCGCAGTTCAAGGGCCAGTTCCCGAGCGCGCTCGCCGAGCTCCGAATCGCGATCGCGGGGCCCCTCGTCTCGCTCGTGCTCGGCCTCGCCTTCGTCGTCGCCGCCTGGGGCCTCGGCCTCCCGCAGGAGGTCGACGGCCCGGCCGCGTGGCTCGGCTTCATCAACCTGTTCCTGCTCGCGTTCAACATGATCCCGGCGCTCCCGCTGGACGGTGGGCGCGTGCTCCGGTCGCTGCTCTGGTACCGGCGGGGCGACCTCGGGGAGGCGACCCGGACCGCGACTTCCATCGGGAGGGGCTTCGCGTACCTGCTCATCGTCCTCGGGCTGGCCGAGCTCGTCCTGCTCGGCTCGTTCGGCGGCGTCTGGCTCGCGTTCATCGGCTGGTTCCTCCTCCAGGCGGCCTCGGCGGAGGCGCGCTACCTGGCCGCCCAGCAGGCGCTCGGGGGCCTGCGGGTGGCGGACCTGATGGTGCGCGACCCGGCGACCGTCCGCGAGGACGTGCCACTCGGCGACTTCGTCGACAACGTCGTCTGGTCGCGCCGGTTCACGACGTACCCCGTCGTCGACGACGGCCGCGCGGTGGGGCTGCTGCCGTTCCGCAGCGTCGCCGAGGTCCCACGCGGCGAGTGGGACGAGCGGGTGGTCCGCGACTGCATGGTCCCGATCGAGCGCACCCCCGTCTTCGCCCCCGACGACCCCCTGCTGGGCGCGCTCGAGCGGCTGGCCGGCTCCGAGGTGAGCCGCGGCCTCGTGCTCGAGGACGGACGGCTGGTCGGCCTGCTCTCGATCACCGATCTCGTGCGCGCGCTCGAGGTCGGCGGCCCGCCGGCCCGCCGCCGCTCCGTCGCCACTCCGTAGTCCGCCACAGGCGCGATCCGGTGTGCCGCCGATGCGCCGCCGGCACCACCGGCGGACGATTCGGGCGTACCGGAAAGGAGGAGCGATGGAGGCACTCACCGAGGTCCCGCTCCGGACGGTGCACGCTTACGAGACCGACGAGGACACGGTGTTCGAGATCGAGCTGCCCGCCGAGGAGCCGAGGCTGACCCTCGCGCTCGACGGCCGGACGCTGACGATCCGCCTGCCCCTGCGTGCCGAGCCCGAGCGCTTCCACATGAACGCCGACGTCACCGGCGTGTAGCGAGGGGGGGCCAAGCCACCGCGCACGTGGTGCATTGACGCGCATGGAGGCGCCGGCTGCCCGGCGCCTCCCGCGTGCGACACTCGCGGTGGATGACGCGACTGCTGCAGACCCTGGGAGCCGACGTCGAGCGCGCGTTGACCGACGTGCACGTGCCCTCGTACGTCATCGACCGGGGCGGCACGATTGCGTGGCTGAACCCGGCCGCGGAGAAGATCGTGGGCGACGCGCGCGGGCGGCGCTTCACGGACGTCGTCGCCCCGGGCGACCGGACCCGCGCCCGGGAGACGTTCGCGCGCAAGATCGTCGGCAAGGAGAAGGTGACGAACGCCGAGGTCGAGCTGCTCGCGCCCGACGGCCACCGGCTCTCCGTGGAGGTGAGCTCCGTTCCGCTCCGTGACGGCCGGCAGGTCGTCGGAGTCTTCGGGCTCCTCTCGCGGCCCCCGGCCCCGGCCAGGCCGTCGCGCCCGCACGCGAAGCTCACGCCGCGCCAGCGCCAGGTTCTCCGCATGCTCGCCCAGGGTGCGTCGACGCAGCAGATCGCGGACGAGCTCCATCTGAGCCGGGAGACGGTCCGGAACCACGTGCGCGGGCTCCTGCAGGCGCTCGACGTCCATTCCCGCGTCGAGGCCGTCGCGACGGCGCGCGCCGAAGGCATCCTCGACGATTGACGCAATTGGGTCATGCGCCGAGCTGCGCCGACCATGCAGCATCGGCGCTGCCGTCAGGACTCGAAGCTCACCCCTCTGACTCGGGTCCGCACGAAGGCGGTCCGCGGCCTTCCCCGGGCGCGGGTCACCTCTCGCGGCGGGGACCCGAGCCGCACGGGACCCGCCGCGAGGGTCCCTCGGCGATGCGCGTGCGGCGACGCGCTCGTGGAAAAGGCGTAGCCGAGATCGGGGCCGGCGCGGATGCGTGCGGCCGGGGCCGGCCGGAAGCTCCAGGCGTGCCGTCGAGAGGAGGAGCGATGAAGAAGGTCATCATCATGGGAGCCGGCGGCCGCGACTTCCACAACTTCAACGTGGCCTACAGGAACGACCCGGACACGGACGTCGTCGCCTTCACGGCGACGCAGATCCCCGGCATCGACCAGCGGCGGTACCCCGCCTCCCTCGCCGGCGACCTGTACCCGGCGGGCATCCCCGTGTACCCGGAGGAGAAGCTCACGGAGCTGATCCGGGCGCTCGACGTCGACGAGGTCGTCTTCGCCTACTCGGACGTCTCCCACGAGACGGTCATGCACAAGGCGTCGACCGTCCTGGCCGCGGGAGCCGACTTCCGCCTCCTCGGCCCGAACGCGACGATGCTGGAGAGCACGAAGCCGGTCGTCGCCGTCGGCGCGGTCCGCACCGGCGCGGGCAAGAGCCAGACGAGCCGCCGGATCGGCCGGATCCTCCTCGACCGCGGCCTCCGTGTGGCCCTCGTCCGGCACCCGACGCCGTACGGCGACCTCGAGGCGAGGCGCGTGCAGCGCTTCGCGTCCCAGGTCGACATCGACGCGTCGCATCCGACGATCGAGGAGCGCGAGGAGTCCGAGCGCCCGGTCGAGCTCGGCATGGTCATGTACGCGGGGGTCGACTACGGCGAGATCCTCGTCCAGGCCGAGCAGGACGCCGACGTCGTGATCTGGGACGGCGGCAACGACGACTTCCCGTTCTTCCGCCCCGACCTGTTCGTCGTGGTGGTCGACCCGTTGCGGGCCGGGCACGAGCTGCGGTACCACCCGGGGGAGACCAATCTCCGGCTGGCCGACGTGGTCGTCGTGAACAAGCTCGACTCCGCCGAGCCCGAGCAGGTCGCCCGGGTGCTCGCCGACATCGAGGCGCTGAACCCGCACGCGACCATCGTCAGGGCCGAGTCGCCCGTCGAGGTCGCCGACCCGCTGGCGTTCGCCGGCAAGTCGGTCCTGGTCGTCGACGACGGATCGACGATCACGCACGGCGGGATGGCGTTCGGCGCCGGGACGGTCGCGGCGCGCAAGGCCGGCGCCTCGGAGATCATCGACCCGCGGCCGTGGGCCGTCGGCTCGATCGCCGAGGTCTACGACCGTTTCCCGCACATCGGGCACGTGCTGCCGGCGATGGGCTACGGCGAGGAGCAGCTGAAGGAGCTCGAGGACACGATCAACGCGGTTCCGTGCGACGTCGTCGTCACCGGGACGCCGATCGACCTGGGGCGCCTGATCCACTCGCGCCACCCGATCATGCATGCCACCTACGAGCTCCGAGAGGTCGGCAAGCCGACGCTCGAGGATGTGCTCGAGCCCGTGCTGGCACGGGTCGAGACGGCGGCCGCCCTGTTCTGAGCCCGCCCTAGGCGGGCTCGTCGGCCTCCTGCTCCTGGTCCAGGTCCGCGCTCGCGTCGAGGATCGCCTCGAGCTGGCACCGGCCGTGCTCCCAGAGCGGGCATTCCTGGGTGCAGACCTCCGCCCGCCCCGCGCGCGCCGCGAGGAGGCACATGCGCTCCGTCGGGACCGTGGCCTCTGGGCTCACGTGCCCAGTCTCCGACGAGTACGCGCACAGGCCATCGGCGAGGGCGCGGACGAGCCTCCGTGTTTCCCCGCAAGCCGAACCCGCAGGCTCGCCGATGGCGCAGGTTCGGCAGTGGGTCACGGTGGGTGAGGCACCCCGAAGAGAAGGGAGCTTTCCGATGAACGAGTCGATCGTCGAGGCGAAGGCGCTCGTCAAGACCTACGACACCGGCGCAGTCAAGGTGCACGCGCTCAAGGGCGTCGACCTCGCAATCAACCGCGGGGAGATGGTCTCGATCATGGGCCCGTCCGGCTGCGGCAAGACCACGCTCCTGAACTGCCTCTCGGGCCTCGACGCGATCGACGGCGGAGACGTCCTCATCGAAGGGGTCTCGCTCGCGCAGATGTCCGACCGGGAGCGAACCGACTACCGCGCGGCCCACATGGGCTTCGTGTTCCAGTTCTACAACCTGATGCCGGTGCTGACGGCGGTGGAGAACGTCGAGCTGCCGCTCCTCGTCTCCCGCGTCCCGGCCAAGAAGGCGCGCGAGAAAGCCCTGGACGCGCTCGAGCTCGTCGGGCTCCGCCCACGGGCCGGCCACGTGCCGGACGAGCTGTCCGGGGGCGAGCGCCAGCGGACGACGATCGCCCGCGCGCTCGTGAACGATCCCGCGATCGTCTGGGCCGACGAGCCGACCGGCGACCTCGACAGCGAGAACGCCGCCGAGATCACCGAGCTGATGCGCCACCTGAACGTCGAGCGC
>DASSSO010000042.1:0-10316 GCA_035776735.1 Gaiellaceae bacterium
GTGTTCTGGGCTTCTAACCCGCTGCCGTGATCCGGGGCGGGAACAGCGTCAGGTGGGTAGTTTGACTGGGGCGGTCGCCTCCTAAAATGTAACGGAGGCGCGCAAAGGTTCCCTCAGCACGGTTGGAAATCGTGCGTAGAGTGCAAACGCACAAGGGAGCTTGACTGCGAGACTGACAAGTCGAGCAGGTGCGAAAGCAGGCGTTAGTGATCCGACGGTTGAGAGTGGAATTGCCGTCGCTCAACGGATAAAAGGTACTCCGGGGATAACAGGCTAATACTTCCCAAGAGCTCACATCGACGGAAGTGTTTGGCACCTCGATGTCGGCTCGTCGCATCCTGGGGCTGGAGTAGGTCCCAAGGGTTGGGCTGTTCGCCCATTAAAGCGGTACGCGAGCTGGGTTCAGAACGTCGTGAGACAGTTCGGTCCCTATCCACCATGGGCGCTGGAAGCTTGAGAGGAGTCGTCCCTAGTACGAGAGGACCGGGACGAACAGACCTCTGGTGTATCAGTCGTCGTGCCAACGGCGCTGCTGATTAGCTACGTCTGGACGGGATAACCGCTGAAAGCATCTAAGCGGGAAGCCCACCTCGAGATGAGGCTTCCCATCCCCTCGAGGGAGTAAGGGCCGTGGGAGACCACCACGTTGATAGGCCGGCCGTGGAAGCGCAGCGATGCGTGAAGCGGACCGGTACTAATTGCCCGAGGTCTTGATTTTGAACACTTGCCCAAATCCGCTATGGAGTTTTGAGGGTGCGCGTGCCTAGGCGCGCAGCGCTTGACAAGTTTCGGCGGTCATAGCGACGGGGGTACACCTCTTCCCATTCCGAACAGAGAAGTTAAGCCCGTCAGCGCCGATGGTACTCGGAGGGCAACCTCCCGGGAGAGTAGGTCGCCGCCGAATTAGCTTCGAACGAAGGGCCCCCGAGGGGGCCCTTCTTTTCGTGGTCCTATGCCGCCCGTACTCGTTCCTTCCAGTCAGGATCGAGCTCGCGAAGGCGCGCGATCCTCTCGGCCGTCGACGGGTGGGTCGCGAAGAGCGCTGCCAGCCCGCGTTCCTCGAACGGGTTGAGGACGTAGAGCGGCTCGAGCGCAGGATTCCCCGCGAACGCAACGAGCTCGGTCGCCTGGTCGAGGCGAAGGAGCGCATCCGCGAGGCCGTGCGGCGACTCGCAGAGCTCCGCTGCCTCTCGATCGGCCGTGAACTCGCGGCGCGGGGAGAGCAGCGCGTGCTCGATCGCCGATGCGATGGGGCCGAGCACGAAGAGCAGGCCGCGCTGGAACCAGCCTCCTGCTCGGCTGATCTCGAGCAGGGTCGAGCCGACGACCGCGGCGACGGTCTGGGTGAGGAGGTCACGGCGCGCCGAGTGGGCAATCTCGTGCGCGATCAGGCCTTCGAGCTCCGCCGGCTGAACGGCCGCGAGCAGGCCCGTCGTGAAGACGAGCGCGTGTCCCTTCCCGCCGCGTCCCGCCGAAAGCACACGCGGGTGCCCGTCCTGGATGACGTAGAGCCGGGGACGGGAGGTCCGAGCCCGGGCCGCGATTCGCTCGGCGGCGGTGAAGAGCGCCGCCGCCTCCGTCTCCAGGACCTCGCGCGCCCGCACGATCCCGAGGATCGCCCGATCGGCGTACCAGTAGAGCGCGATGCCGCCCAGCAGTCCGGCGAAGAACGCGATCGAGAAGGGCCGGTAGCCGCCGATCAGCCAGCCGACGCCTCCGAGGAGCGCGGCGGCGCCGACGAGGAGCGCCCAGGTCTTGAGGAGGTTGACCGCGGCGGCGAGCCGGCGGCTCACGATTCAGGCGGTGTCGTCGCGGTCGTCGTCGGTGAGCCCGCGGGGCGGCCAGTCCGGCTCGGGTGCGTCGCAGCGGCTGGTGCAGTGCAGCGAGGCGATGTTCTGGAGCGGGATGAGGATGTGACCGTTGAGCTCGATGTGCGGGACGTCGTCGACCGCGCAGTACGCGGTGAGCACGCCCTCCTGGTAGTCGCCGCCGAAGAGCGCGATCTCCACCTGCTCACCCTTGTACTTGCTCGTGTAGTCCTCCACGCGCGGGCTCAGTCTAGATCGGCGGCCTCACCCGGCCGGGGTCGGCGGTCGGGAAGCGGCCTCCCGGCGGCGGCGCTGGTCCTCGACAACGAAGTCGTCTAGATCCTCGGTGCGGCAGAGCTCGGTCAGGACACCCTCCTCGACGCAGACGGCGGACAGGGTCGCGTTTGGCTCGACGCGGTGGACCCGGCGGTAGGTGTGGACGTCGACGCCGAGCGCGGCAGCGTGGATTGCCCGGATCGGGCCGCCGTGGGCGACGACGAGGATGCGCTGACCAGGGTGAGCGGCGGCGATCGCCTTGACCGCCCCGACCACACGGTCGGCCAGCTGGTCGTACGTCTCGCCGTCGTCCCAGCCCTCGTCGCCGGCGACCCAGCGACGGTACGCGTCGGGAAACAGCCGCTCGGCCTCCGCTCGTGTGAGGCCGGACCAGGCGCCGACATCCACCTCGCGCAGCGCCTCCAGCTCGCGCACCGGGAGCCCGTGGGCCGCGGCGGCGATCTCCGCGGTTTCGCGGGCGCGGACGAGGTCGCTCGAGTAGACGGCGTCGAGCTCGAGGCCGGCGAGTCGCTCGGCCAGCGCGCGCGCCTGCCCGCGGCCGCGCTCGGTCAGCGGCCGGTCTGCGTGGCCCTGCCAGCGCTGCGCGCGGTTCCAGTCGCTCTCGCCGTGGCGTGCGAGGAGGATCGTGGTCACGGCGGTACGCTACTCGGCCATGGACCTCGGCCTCCGCGACCGTGTCTGTGTCGTGACCGGGTCGACCGGGGGCATCGGTCTGGCAACCGCCCGGATGCTGGCGGAGGAAGGGGCGCGGGTCGTCGTGACCGGCCGGAATCCGGCGCGCGTGGAGGCGGCGAGAGGCGAGTCCGGCGCGGCGCTCGGCGTCGTGTGCGACCTCGCCGAGCCCGAGGCCCCGGCGGCGCTGGTGCGCGAGGCCGAGGCGTCGGTCGGCCCGATCGACTGCCTGGTCAACAACGTCGGCGTCGCGTACCAGGCGCGGTTCGACGAGCTGTCGGACGCGCAGTGGGACGCGATGTGGCAGCTCAACGTCATGAGCTTCGTGCGCGCGATCCGGGCGGTGCTGCCCGCGATGCGGGAACGGCGTGAAGGCGCGATCGTGAACGTCTCGTCCACCTCGGGCAAGCGGCCCTCGACGTCGATGCCCGACTACTCGGTGACGAAGGCGGCGGTGCTCTCGCTCTCGCGGCTGGTCGCGGACCTGTACGCCGCGGACGGGATCCGGTGCAACGCCGTCGCGCCGGGCCCGACGGCAAGCGAGGCCTGGCTCGGCCCTGGCGGACTCGCGGAGCAGCAGGCCGAGCGGACGGGGAGGACGCGGGACGAGGTCCTCGCGGCCGTCGGAGCCGGGCGTCCGCTGGGCCGGCTCGCCGAGCCGGAGGAGATCGCCAGCGTCATCGCCTTCCTCTGTTCGGACCGCGCGTCGTACGTGACCGGCGCGGCGTGGAGCGCCGACGGAGGGACGGTCCCGATCATCATCTGACCGTGTGGAGAGACCTTCACGCTTTCGGTTCGGAGCGGTCGCAGACGCGCGCGCCGCGGCCCGTTAGCGTGACAATCCCATCCCGACCCCCAGGGAGGGTGGGGGGTGGCGGGTGGTCCCCGCCGGACACTTCGCGGCCACCGGGTGACCCACTAGCCTTGGCCACATGACCGAGCTGGCCGGAAGGGTTGCCGACACCTTCGAGGCGCGCGTCCGCGAGCACGAGGAACGGTGGCTCTCGCCGCTCGCCGTCCGCTCGTACGAGACGCGCGGGAGGCTGCGCGGGGAGGAGCCGTGCCGGCTGCGGACCCCCTTCCAGCGCGACCGTGACCGCATCGTCCACTCGAAGGCGTTCCGCCGGCTCCGCAACAAGACCCAGGTCTTCATCGACCCGGGCGGCGACCATCTCCGCACGCGAATCACCCATACGATCGAGACGACCGGCATCTCGCGCGGTGTCGCACGTGCGCTCGGCCTGAACGAGGACCTCGTCGAGGCGATCGGGCTCGGCCACGACCTCGGGCACACGCCGTTCGGGCACACCGGGGAGGAGGCGCTCGACGACCAGCTCCAGACGCGGTTCGGCCGGCGCTTCCGGCACAACGAGCACTCGCTCAGGATCGTCGAGGTGCTCGAGAAGGACGGGCAGGGCCTGAACCTCACGGAGGAGGTCCGCGACGGCATCGTCAACCACACGGGGCCGACGGAGCCCGCGACCCTCGAGGGGAGGATCGTCCGCATCGTCGACCGCGTCGCGTACATCAACCACGACATCGACGACGCGATCCGCGCCGGGGTCCTCAGCCCGGACGAGCTGCCGCGCGCGGAGGTGGAGCTGCTCGGCGAGACCGGCTCGCGACGGATCGACGCGCTCGTCCACGACCTGGTCGAGACGTCGCAGCTCGCGGGTGACATCCGGCAGAGCGAGGAGGTCGGGACGGCGATGCTCGCACTCCGAAGCTTCATGTTCGAGCGCGTCTACCTCGGGCCGCACACGGAGTCGCAGCACGAGCGGGCGCGGGAGGTCGTCCGCCGGGTGTTCGGACATCTCGCCGACCATCCCGATGAGGTTCCCTCAGGGCCGGGCGACCTGGCCCAGCGCATCACCGACTACGTTGCCGGCATGACCGATCGCTTCGCCCTCGCCTACGCGGACCGGATCTAGTGGCACGGATCACCGAGGACTCGAAGCAGCGTGTCGTCGCCGCCGCGGACATGGTCGACGTCGTCTCCGGGCGCACGCAGCTCCGGAAGGTCGGATCGCGCTACACGGGCAGGTGCCCGTTCCACGAGGAGCGGACGCCGAGCTTCTCGGTCAACCCGGTCGACAAGCTCTACTACTGCTTCGGCTGCGGGGCCGGCGGCGACCTGATCAAGTTCGTGCGCGAGACCGAGCAGCTGGACTTCGCCGGCGCGCTCGAGTGGCTCGCCGACCGGTACCGGGTCGAGCTCGAGTACGAGGAGGCTTCGCCGCAGGTCGAGGCTCAGCGGAAGCGCCGGGAGCGGCTGCACGCGCTGCTCGACCAGGCCGCGTCCTTCTACGAGCGGCACCTTTGGGAGACGGACGCCGGCGCGCCCGTCCGCGCCTACCTCGAGTCCCGGGGGCTCGGCGAGGCGATCTGCCGGGAGTTCCGGCTCGGCCTCTCGCCGGGGACGGGGCTGGCGCAGAAGGCGCAGCAGAAGGGGTTCACGCGCGACGAGCTTCGCGCGGCCGGGCTCACGAACGCCCGCGGCAACGACTACTTCCCGCGGCGGCTGATGTTCCCGCTCGCCGACGCGCGAGGCCGCGTCGTCGGCTTCCAGGCCCGGAAGCTCCACGAGGACGACCCGCTGCGCGGCAAGTACGTCAACTCGCCCGAGGGCGAGCTCTTCCACAAGTCGCGGATCCTGTACGGGCTCCATCTGGCGCGCACGGCGATCGCCAAGGAGGAGCGCGCGATCGTCGTCGAGGGGAACACCGACGTGATCGCCCTGCGCGATGCGGGCCTTCAGCCGGTCGTCGCCTCGATGGGGACCGCGCTCACCGAGCAGCAGGTGAAGGAGCTCTCCCGCCTCACGCGGCGCCTCTACCTCTGCTTCGACGCGGACGCCGCCGGCGAGTCGGCGACCCTCCGCGGGATGGAGCTCGCCGTCGGCCAGGGCTTCGACGTTCGCGTCGTGACACTGCCGCCCGGCCAGGACCCCGCGGATGCGCCCGGCGAGTTCGACGGGCGCCTCGGGGGCGCCGAGAGCTACGTCCGCTACCGCGCGCGGATGGAGCGCGAGCGGGCGCCCGACCGACAGGCGAAGTACGAGCGGGTCAAGACCTTCCTCGACAGCGTCCCGGACTCTCCCGAGCGGCAGGAGGCCTGGCGGGAGGCGAACGACGACCTCGGCATGACGATCCAGCTCCAGAGCGCCGTGTCGACGATGAAGGCCGCGCCCGTCTCGCGCCGGGTCATCGACGCCGGCGATCGCCTGGAGCGTGACGTCCTCGCCGCCTGCATCGCCTTCCCGGAGCTCGCCGACGCGCTGCGGAAGCTGCCGGAAGACCACTTCGACAGCGAGCTGCACCGTCGGCTGCGCAGCGTGATCCTCGACGGCGGAGCCGACGAGGACACCGTTCCCGCGCTGGCCGAGCTGGACGCCGTCGCCGCCTCCGAGGCGATCGACGAGCCGACGGCGAAGGAGCTCCTCCTGCGGCTCCGCGAGCGTTACCTGCGCCGGCGCCTGGCCGAAGCCGATCTCGAGGAGACCGGCGAATTGCAGCGCAAACTTCTCGAGATCCGAAACGAGGTCGCCCAGCTGGCCTAGCGTCCGATGGGTGGGCGTTCTTCCCGCCCTCGAAACGTCAGAGCTCCGGCGAAAACCGCTGGAAATCCAGGAGACCGTCACCGAGCCGGGCCTAGCCGTTTGGCCATTGTGAACCCCCGGAACTGGCCCTACATTCGGCGTGGGGAACCATGTGAGGAGGATTACATGCTGCGGCTTTCTTCGAGGAGTGCGGCTGCGCTTGCCGCGCTCGTCACGCTAGCGGTACTGGTGATCGGCGGAACTGCGGGCTCCGCGGCCGTCTCCGGCACCGATGTCACGTACACGCTAGACGGCGACTTCGACAAGGGCACGCTCGTGAACGTCAACCACGACGCGCCGAAGAACAATCAGATCCAGCTGAACGAGCGAACGAGCACGTTCCCGTTCATCTGGGTGGCTCTTTCCGCGAAGGGCACGATCGCGAAAATCGACACGCGCGACGGGACGATCCTCGGGGAGTACTCGACGACGTCCGACGACGACGGTGCGCACAACCCGTCACGGACGACCGTGACCCTCGACGGAAGTGCGTGGGCCGGCAACCGGAACCAGAGCTCGGCGATCCACGTCGGCCTCAAGGAGCTGAATCAGTGCATCGACCGGAACGGGAACGGGACGATCGACACGTCCTCCGGCTACGGCGATGTCAAGCCGTGGCCCGGCGGCAGCAGCGGGAGCTCCAGTCCGGTCAGCCAGGCGCAGGACGAATGCATTCTCCATTACGTCGACACGCAGGGCGGCGATGCCCGGCACGTGAGCGTGACGCCGACGGGGCAGGTCTGGATCGGCTCATACGGGGGCAGCCACTACTTCCACCTGATCGACAACGGGACGGGCGCGATTCTCCGCACCGAAGGCCCGTTCAACTGCGGCGGCTACGGCGGCCTCGTCGACGGAAACGGGATCGTCTGGTCGGCCACGAGCGGGAGCAGCGTCCTCCGCTGGGATCCGGCGCTTCCGGTCTCGGTCGACAACCCGAAGTGCCTTCCGATCAACAACTACGGCATGGCAATCGACGGGAACGGGAACATCTGGGTGTCCACGCTGGGCGAGGGGGTCGTTCGAAAGGTGGCTCCCGACGGCACCGTCCTCGGCACGTTCAGCCAGGGACAGGCCTACGCTCAGGGACTTGCGGTTGATGGCAACGGCGACGTCTGGATCAGCTCGTCGCTGTTCAGCGGCACGCAGGTCTCCCACCTCAAGAACGACGGGACGTTCGTTGGCTCCGTGCAGCTCACGTTCAGCAGCGTCACGAGCAACGGGCCCACCGGCATCGCAGTGGATGCCGCCGGCAAGATCTGGTCGGCGAACATCAACTCGAGCGACGCAACCAGAATCGATCCGAACGGCGGTGACATCGGGGCCGACGGCGTGACGAGGATCGGCGCTGTCGACCTCCGGGTCAACCTGCCCGACGCGTACCCCTACAACTACAGCGACATGACGGGGGCAGCGCTGCTCCGCAGCACCTCGCCGCAGGGATCCTGGAACGTCGTCCAGGACGGCGGCGCCGCAGGCAGGGCATGGGGGACGATCCGGTGGAACACGGAGGCGCAAGGCTCGGTTCCGGCGGGAGCCTCGATCACGGTGGAGGTTCGCGCGTCCGACAGCGAGGCCGGTCTCGGCGGGCAGTCGTTCGCCGCCGTATCGAACGACACGGCGTTCTCGGTCACGGGTCGCTTCCTCGAGGTGCGCGTGACCTTGCGGCCCAATCAGCAGGGTGAGAGCCCGGTGCTCTCCGACCTGCGCATCTGCGCGGTCGGCGCCTGCCAGGCGGTGACTCCACCGACGACGACTCCTCCTCCGCCGCCGCCGGCGGCGACGCCTCGCGCTCCGCGGGTCGTCCGCAGGTGCACGGTGCCGAACGTGAAGGGGAAGACGGTCGCGCAGGCGCGGCGCGCGATCTCGCGGGCGGGCTGCCGGGCCGTGGTGATGGGGCGCCGGTATTCGGCCTCTGCGGCGGCCGGGCGGGTGCTCGGCCAGTCGATCCGGGCCGGTCGCCGCGTCCGCCGCGGGACGATCGTCAGGCTGCTGATCAGCCGCGGCGCGCAGCCGATCCGGCCGCCGTTCACGGGCTGAGCTCGGGGCTACGAGGGGGCGGGAAGACGCCCGCCCCCTCGCCCGTCCGGAGTCGAATGTGCGCGGGGAGCATCGCTATCATGCGGCGGCCGCTACCGCGTTCCCCGGTAGCTCAATTGGCAGAGCATCCGGCTGTTAACCGGAGGGTTGTTGGTTCGAGTCCAACCCGGGGAGCTGCCCGACCGTTTCCTGCTCGAAAAGCGGTTTTTCCAAGACCGTTGTTGGGTTCGCCGCAGTTCGAAATAGGTCCTGCGAACGGGAAAATAGGCCGAACGGCCTATTGCTCCAGGGGTCTCCTGCTGAAAAGGTGCTGGCCGGGAGCGGCCGTCAGGCCGTGAATGGTGAGGGGAGAGCCGCTGAACCGGCAGGTTACTGAGCTTCGACGCAGGGTCAGGCAGCGCGTCGCGCGCAGCCGAGGCGACACACACCTTCCCCTCAGGGACAGAGCTCGTCGCCGGCGGGCGATTCAGAGTTGCGAGGAACGGTGCGGCGTTCCTCGCACGCTTCGGATCGCTTTCAGACGCCGAGTCCGAGAACACCTCTGCGGCACCCGACATCGGCCAGTCGCGCGATGGTCGGGCGTGAGTCTCGAACTCGACGAGGCCGGCGACGAGCTCGTCGTCCTGCTTGGCGGAAGCGGCAGGGACTTCACGGTCGCGCGGGACGGCCGGCGCGGGAACGACCGCGTCAAGGAAGGGCCAGGGGTCGACCGCTGCCGCACCGACCACGTACGCGTCTGTCCGTAGTCTTCGACGCGTGCAGCAGGACGAGACGGGCCGCGGCCCGCCCCTGATCGAGCGCGTCCGAGCCCGGCAGGAACGGCACCGGGAGCGCAACCGGATCTACCGCGTGGTTTTCGCCGCCGTGGGGTTCGTCGTGCTCGCGGCCGGGGTCGTCATGCTGGTCACGCCGGGGCCCGGCATCCCGGTGATCATCATCGGGCTCGGAATGCTCGCCCTCGAGTTCGCTTGGGCGGAGCGTTGGCTGGAGCGCCTGCTGGACATTGCCGAGCAGGCGGTCGACGAGGTCGCTCACGGCAGCCCGCTACGGCGGGCCTTGATCCTCGGCGCCGGGGCGGTCGCGGCCGCCGCGATCGTCGTGATGGTCATCGTCTGGGACATCCCGTACTTCCCCGGCTAGCGATGCTTCGTCGCCCGCGAGGCTAAGATGAACTCGTGGGCTGGCTCTGGATCGCATTGCTCGCCTGCGCCGTCGCGGTGCTCGTCGCGGCGGAGTGGCCCAGGCTGTCGCCGCGCATCGGGCTCGAGGGCCGCCGCCGGCGCGCCCGCGAGCGGCGCAAGGCGAACCTCCGCGTGCTCCGGCCGGAGGACGACGACTTCGCCGCGAGCGTCGAGCGGGACCTCGCTCAGCTACCGACGACGAAAGAGCGCGACCGCAACCACTAACGCACGGTGAACGTGGTGGCGAGCACGGTCGTGTTCGGCAGGATCCGCAGCGCGTTCTCCATGTTCTTCGCCTCCTGATGGTCGGAGACCTGGAGCACCACCCGGTGCCGTCCGGCCCGTAGCCGGCCGAGCGGCACGGTGATCGTCATGCTGTTCCCGCTCGGCGAGTAGGTCGGCGTCCGGACGAGGCCCGCGACGCTGGCGAAGATCGACCGGGGGTCGAGCCCGGCGCCCGCGTCGGTCGCTCGGAACGTCAGCTTCCCTCCCGATCGAGCCGCGCGGCTGATCAGGCGGACCCGCGGCGGCGTCTCGTCGCCGATCCAGAAGCGGAAGGTGAAGCGGCCGGCTCCCGCTCGGGTCGTGCTGTCGAAGACGACGCGGTACGTGCCCGCCGCCGGCCTGATCACCGACACGACGGGCGACCACTGGGAGAACGTGGGCAGGTAGGGGTTCGTGTTCAGCGGCAGCGCGGTCGGCCCCGCCAGGCGGTTCTCG
>DASSSO010000004.1:0-4271 GCA_035776735.1 Gaiellaceae bacterium
CCGGCCGGAGCCTTCTGCACCCCTGCCCAGGCCTTCCTCTGGCCGGAGCAGTGCTGGCTGTAGGCGGCCTCGACCGGCTGTCCCTCGTCGTCGAGCACGACGTTGACGACCTCCCAGTCACCCTCGTGTGACTGCCAGAAGATGCCGAACGGCGTCGCCGGCAGGAGCAGCGGGTTGTCGTAGTAGAAGAGCCAGTACTGGAGCACGGTCCGCGTCGGCGTGTGCACGACACGCCCGTACATCGCGTCGCCGCCGCTCCCGGTCTCCCAGGCGTCCGCGTAGCAGCCGCCGCCGGCCAGCGGGGCATCGGCCTCGCAGCCGACCTGATCGAGGCGGTAGAACACCCCCGGGGTGAGGCCGGGCAGCTCGCCGGGCTCCGGGTCAGCATCGATCACCGCCCAGAACGCGTCGAACGGGAGCTGTGCGGTGCTCGTCCCGACGAACCGCTCGAGCTCCGAGTCCTCGACGAACGACTGAATCTTCGTGGGCCGGAACAGCTCGTCCGGATGGAAGACGAGCACCGGCTGGTAGGTGCGCAGGAGCTGTGCGTCCGGCGCGTGCCTCGCCGCACTCGCTCCGCTCGCGGACACGAACGCGAGAGTGGCAACGAGGAGGAGAGCGCCGACCGCTCTCCGGAGGGGACAAGTGGACATGGCAACCGTCCTTTCCGACGACAGGCAGGCCTTGCCGCCAACCATGCTCGCGCGATACGCGCGCCGTGTCCATCCGCGCTGCTGCGGACCGAGGCTGTGGGCAAGTACGGATGCGGTCCCGCGCGGTAGGTGGGGGCGCGAGCTCTCCGACTTTTCCCGCAACGATGTGCAGACGAATCCGGATGTGCGTTGCGCCGCGCCCGGCAACCATGCGGCCATGTCGACCAAGTCCAAGAAGCGGGCGCGCGCACGCGCACACGCACATCAGCAGCAGGTCAGACCCCAGCGGCACTCGCGGCCGGTCGTCGCGCCGAAGCGTCGCGAACCCGAGCGACGAGGGCACCGGCTCGCGGAAGCGCCCCGCCGGCTGTACGCCTACGCGCTCGCGGTCGCCGTGCTGGCCGGTGCGCTGCTGATCGCCCTGAGCCAGATCTCGGCGCGCGAGGAGACGACCGCGGCAGCGCCACGGTCAGGCGTCGCGGTGGCAGGCATCGCGGAGACGGCCGCCACGTTCGACGGGGTTCCGCAGCGCGGAAACGTGCTGGGATCCCCGCGGGCGCCGTTCCAGTTGGTCGTGTACAGCGACCTCCAGTGCGGCTACTGCGCGAAGTTCGCGAGCGACGTGCTTCCGACGATCGTGCGGGACTACGTCCGGACCGGCAAGGTCCAGATGGTCTACCGAGGTCTCGCGTTCCTCGGGCCCGACTCCGTCACCGCGCTGCAGACGACGACCGCGGCCGGACGCCAGAACCGGCTCTGGAACGTCTCCGAGCTCCTGTACGCGAACCAGGGCCTCGAGAACGCCTGGGTCACCGACGATCTCCTGCGTTCGTCCGTGACGGCAGCGGGCGCCTCGGCAACGCGGGCCTTCGCCGAGCGTGACAGCGCGTACGTGACGGCGACGATCGACCGCTGGGCGAGCATGGCCGCGAGGGACGGCGTGCAAGGGGTACCGGCGTTCTACGCGGGTCGGCGCGGCGGTGAGCTCGAGCCGCTGGCGATCGGCGCACTGACCGTCCCAGAGTTTCGCGCGGCGCTCGACTCGGTCGTGACGTGAGCGACCGGGCACTCCGCCTCGTCATGGCCTTGCTCGCCGTGACGACGACCGGAATCGCGGGCTACCTCCTGTACTCGGATTCCACCGACGCCTCGGTCGCCTGCTCGACCGGAGGCTGCGAGACGGTGGAGCAGTCGCAGTACGCGGACATCTTCGGCGTCCCGGTGGCACTCATCGGCCTGGTCGGGTCGATCGCGATCCTGCTGACCCTCGTGCGGGCCGACACCCTCTCGCGGGCGGCCGGCCTCGCCTTCACGGTCTCCGCGTTGGTCTTCGCCACTTACCTCGTCGTCCTGCAGCTCGCCGTGATCGACGCCGTGTGCGAATGGTGCATGGTGAACGACGCGCTCGTCGCCGTGCTCACCGTGCTCGCCGGACTGCGCGCGCTCTCCGACCTGAACGCGCCGATCCGCGCCTGACGCGTCGAGCGGCACGCCCGGAGCTACCGTCGAGTCGTGCAGCGAGTCGCCGATTGGTTCCCGCGTCCCCTCGTGACCCTGCGGATTGGGCTGATCGTCTTCGTGATCGCCTGGATCTTCGGGCCCTCCGAGCTGCGGTCGGCAGTGCCGATCTGGCTTCCGTTCCTGATTGCGCTGGGCCTGGAGGTCCATTTCTTCGTCGACGCAGTCCGCGCGACTCCGAGCGAACGCCCGGACCGCGGGCCGTTGACCGTCGACCGGGAGCGCTACGGCTACGAGGAGGACGCCGACGAACTGCTGCTCGTTCGCGAGGGAGACGAGGAGTTGTGGATCCCGTACTCGGGAGAGACGCCTGACGACGTGCAGGCGCGGATCGCCGAGGCGAACACTCGACCCCTGTACGAGGCCGACGTAGCACCGGCCCCGGCCCGGGAGCGCCCGCGCATTCCGGCGGCTGCCCGCCGCTTGCTGGTCGGCTTTGCCGTGATCGGCGGGCTGGTGTTGATCTTCTGGATCGTCGAGAGCCGGACCGGCTGGGACGGACTCGACGCCGACACCCGCGCCGAGGCGACGGCACGATTCTCCCGCGAAGCGTCGATCGTCGCCGGGAAGCCCGTCACGATCGAGTGCGACGAATCCGGGCGCTACGTCGGCGCGGTGCAGGACGCGGACGGCATTGCGGAAGTCGGAGGCGACCTCGCCTTCTTGACGCCCGAGCGCTGCCTCGCGCTCTACCGGCTCGCGTTCGAGAATCAGGTCAGCTCGAACCAGACCGGTCTCGCGATCGCGGTTCTCGCACACGAAGCATGGCACCTCCGCGGTGTCGCCGACGAGGGGACGACCGAGTGCTACGCGCTGCAATCCGGCGTCCAGATCGGAGTGCGGCTGGGCCTGTCGGAGAGCACCGCTCGAAGGCTGATGCGTGGGCAGATGGTCGAGAACGCCCTCCGCGGGCGAGCGAACCCTGCCTACCTCCTGCCGGCGGAGTGCCGCGACGGCGGCCGCCTCGACCTCGAGCCCGGCGTCTCGAGCTTTCCGTAGCCCGTCTCGCCCGTCTGTGCTGGCGATTTGCGGGTTCCCCACATCCTGTGATCCGTGTGTGCGCCGATGCGTTTGAACGAGATTTGAGTAACCCTACGGACTAAGGTTTTCGCAGTTTTCAATAGGAACTCTGCGGTCTGTGTGGCGCGTCTAGCGCGCCACTAGGGGGTGGTCAAGATGGAAGTCTTCTCACGTGCCCCGGCGGGGGCGCACACATGGCGCACGAGGTTGCGCTCCTCCGGGATGGCGGCCTTAGCCGCTTTTTTTGTGGCCGCGGTTGTCTCCGTGGTCGCGATCCTGCCCGGCGCCAGCGTCGCGGCTGACATCGTCATCCCCGCGACCTTCTTCACCGTTGTCGACCAGGAAGGCGTGAACGACGTCAACTCCGACCAGGTCGACATGACGCAGATGGGTCGCGACGACAGCGACGCGACCATGTACAAGCTGTTCTGGAGCTGGGACTCGACGTCGGAATGGACGGGCGCCGGCCAGACCGGCGACGCGTGCGCGCTGTTCGACTCAGACGGCGACGGCAACGTCAACTTCGCCGTCTGCGCGCGGATCGAGAACCCCGGCGCCGATCCGGCCGTCGCGAAGCTGACGGCGGATTCGCCGATGCTGTTCTCCTGCGACGACTCGAAGAACGATCGGTGCTCGCAGCCGACGTCCCTTCCGGTGGCGGGAGTCACGGCCGGCACGATCGGCTCGGACGGGTCCGACAGGACAGCGAACCTGATCACCGACACGGATCCGTTCGCCCCACTCGGCTCGAACTCTCCGAACGACGTGACCCTCCAGGTGAACATTCCGAAGCTCCTGGTGCCGGATGGGTTGCTCGTGAACGTCTGCTCGTACCCGTCCGCGGGGAACGGCGGGAACAACAACCCGTTCGACTGCATCGTCACGCCGGGCGCGGGGTTCCTGGTGATCGTGAAGGACGCGGGGAACGACACGACGACGAGCTTCCCGTTCGCCGTCAGCCCGGTTCCGGCCGGCGTTCCCTCGACGTACACGATCGTCGGTTCCGGCTCCAACCCGCCGATCGGGGTGGTGGCCGGGACGAACGTGGAGACGGTGACCGAGACCGTGCCCACGGGCTGG
>DASSSO010000151.1:0-21482 GCA_035776735.1 Gaiellaceae bacterium
CCCGCTCGGCCAGCTCGACGGCGCGCGCCAGGTAGTCGTTCACGCGAGGTCGGCGACGAGCTCCTCGTAGGCACGCGCGATGTCGTCCCGTCCGAAGATGCTCGTCCCCGCCACGAAGAGCCGGGCGCCCGCGTCGCGGACGAGCCGGATGTTCTCTCGGCCCACTCCGCCGTCCACCTGGATGAGGACGTGCTCGGGCAGGAGGCGGCTGAGGCGCTCGATGCGACCGAGGGCTTCGGGCATGAACGGCTGGCCGGAGTAGCCGGGCTCGATGCTCATGCAGAGCACGAGGTCGAAGGCCTCGGCGACCTCCGCCACCTGCTCGGGCTCGGTCTCGGGCTTGAAGGAGAGGCCGACCTCGAGCCCGTGCACCCGCGCCTCGCGCGCGACCGCCGCTGGATCGTCGACCGCCTCGATGTGGAACGTGACGCTGTCGCCACCCGCCTGTGCGACCGCCTCGAAGTGGCGCCGCGGCTCGTCGACCATCAGATGGCAGTCCAGCCGCCCCCCGAGCCGGTGGATCAGCGGTGAGATCGACTCGGCGACGATCGGGCCGATCGTGATCGGCGGGACGAAATGCCCGTCGCCGACGTCGAAGTGGAAGATCCGCGCGCCGGCGCGCGCCAGTGTGGCGATCTGCTCGCCGAGACGGGCGAAGTCGGCCGCGTAGAGCGACGGCTCGACCTCCACTTCCCGGATCCAGTCCCGCCAGGGCACGGCGCTAGCTTACGAGTGGCCATGCCTGCCGCGGACACGACGAGTGTCTGACACTCGTCATGGCCGCCGGGGACTGAGGCGGGCGATGAAGAATCCCGACGTGCCGTGCCTGTGCGGGAGCGTCAGGAGGAACTCGGGCCGGCGCGGGTGCGCGAACTCCGGCCACTCCTCGTTCAGCGGCTCGACCTCGAGCCCGGACGCGTCGACGACGTCCTCGTTCTCCTCCCTCGCGATCGTGCAGACCGAGTAGACGATCGTCCCGTCCGGCTTCACGCGTTCGGCCGCCACCCGGAGCAGCTCCGTCTGCAGCTCCGGCAGCGGGCGCGCACGCCACCGGAGGTCCGGCCGCCCGGCGAGCACGCCGAGCCCCGAGCAGGGCGCATCGACGAGCACCCGGTCGAACCCGGTGAGCTCCGGCGCCAGCTCGCGCGCGTCGGCGTTGACGACCCGCACGTTCTCGCAGCCGAGCCGCCGGACGTTCTCCTCGAGTTCCCGCGCCCGCCCGGGGTGCAGCTCGACGGCGACGACCTCCGCGGCCCGCTCGGCCAGCTGCGTGGTCTTGCCGCCAGGCGCGGCGCAGAGGTCGAGCACCCGCTCGCCCGGATGGACGCCGACCGCCGCGCCTGCGAGCTGCGAGCCGCGGCTCTGCGGCCAGACCTTCCCCTGCGCGAGCTCCTCCGGGTCGATCCGGTCGACGACCCGGGCCTCCCCCGTGCCGACGACGCGGACCGCCGTCTCCGGCGGCTCGTTCTGCGCCCGCATCAGCGCCAGCGCCTCCTCGGCGCCCCACTCCTCCCACCAGGTCTCTGCGACCCAGTCCGGGTACGAGTGCTTGAGCGCCGCCTCCCCCGGCGTCGCCTCCGGCAGGCCGTCGAGCAGTGGCCGGATCCCCTCCGCGAGGCGCCGGAGGACGGCGTTCGCGAACCCGGCCGCGCGCCGCGCCTTCGAGCCCTTCACGAGCTCCACCGCCTCGTTGACGCTCGCCCGCGCAGGGACGCCGCCCAGGAAGCCGAGCTCGTAGGCGCCGAGCCGGATCGCGGCCCGGACCGGCGCGTCCATCGCGCGCACCGGGCGGCCGCCGAGCCGCTCGATCGCATGGTCGAGCGTCCGCACCCTCTGGATCGCCCCGTAGGCGATCCGCTGCGCGAACGCGCGGTCGCGCGGGTCCAGGGCCTCGGCCTCGGACGCGAACGCCCGGTCTGCATAGGCGTCGTCCTCGAAGACTCGCTCCAGGACTCTGTGCGCAACCTGCCGCGCGGGGCTAGCGGAGGCCACGCTCGAACTCGTCCAGCGTCATCCGCCGGCCGCCTTCCGGCTGCACCTCGAGGATCTCGAGCCGGTCGTCCGCGAGCCGCGAGCGCCAGACGATCACCGGGCGCCCGTGCAGCTCGCCGCGGGCGCCGATGTGCGGAGAGAGCGCCCGGATCCGGTTGTGCAGCTCCTCGGGCGGCCGGGACCAGTCGAGGACGCGGTCCTCGGCCGTGATCTTCTCGGCGTAGGTGACCTCCCCCACCTGCGGCCGGAACTCGCCGTCGAGCGCCCGCTCCACGAGCCCCGGCGCGAGGTCCGCGGCGCGGCCGTACACGGCGCTCGCGTCGTCGTCCGGCCCGATCGGGAACGACGCGGACGCACCGACCGGCCCGGCGTCGAGCTCCTCGACGAGGCGGATGATGCTGACCCCCGTCTCCGGGTCGCCGGCCATGATCGCCCGCTCGACCGGCGCCGCCCCGCGCCAGCGGGGAAGCAGCGACGGGTGGACGTTGAGCCACTCCGCCTCCTCGAGCAGCTCCGGCGGGATGAGCGCGCCGTAGTCGACCAGCACGACGACGTCCACGCCGAGCGCCAGGCCGGCGGGCCGCTCGGGCTGCCGGACCGGGATCTCCAGCCGCTGCGCCATCTCCTTGGCGGCCGGCGGTGCGAGCCGCCGGCCGCGGCCCTTCGGCCGGTCCGGCCCCGTCAGGACGTACTCGATCGGCCACCGCGCGGCGAGCTCTGCGAGGACGTCCGAGCCGAACTTGCCCGTCGCCGCGACGGCGAGGTGCACTAGTGCCCCTTCAGGCGATGCCGGCGAGCGTGCATTGGCTGGAGGGCACTTAAGGAGTGAGGACGGCCTTCGGCCGCAGCACCGCGAGCGCCGCCTTGCGCGCCTCGTCCGTCGTGCGGTCGAGGATCAGGACGCCGTCGAGGTGGTCGAGTTCGTGCTGGACGACCCGCGCCTGGTGGTCGGCCAGGTCGAGCGAGAGGTCGCCGCCCTCCAGGTCGCGGCCTGCAAGCTTCACCGATACCGCCCGCTCGACCGGCATCTGCACGCCGACGAGCGACAGGCAGCCCTCGTCGTCCACGACCGTCTCCTCCGAGCTCTCGACGAGCAGGGGGTTGACGACGGCCACCGGCTCCGCCTCCGGATCGGGCTGGAAGATGAAGAGCCGCCGAATGATCCCGACCTGGGTCGCGGCGAGCCCGACGCCGTTCGCGTCGCGCATCAGGTTCGTCATCCGCTCGGCAAGGCGGCGCAGGTCGGCGTCGAACGTCTCGACCTCACGCGCCTGCATCCGCAGCACCGGATCGGGGTACTGGCGGATCTGGCCGAGCGCGAGCCGGCGGCGCGCCTCCGCCTCTGGATCGAGCTCGTCGGTCCTGATCTGTCCGGCCTCCGCCACAGCCGCCCTATGTAATCAGAGCGATTGCGGGTCGACGTCGACCGTCGCCCTGACCCCGGCGCGGCTCATCGCCGGTGCCGCGGCCGAGAGCAGCCGGGCCGCACGCGAGGCGACCGGCCTCACCCGGTCCGTCTTCACGAGCAACTGCGCGCGATGGCGACCGCGGAGGCGGAGCAGCGGCGCCGGGCCGAGGACGTCGGCGCCGTCGAGCCCTGCGCCGATCTCCCCGAGGAGCCGCATCGGGTCGCCGGGCTCGCGCCCGTCGGCCACCACGCGGACGAGGTGGCGGAACGGCGGGTAGCCGAGCTCGCGGCGCCGCTCCAGCTCCTCGGCCAGGAAGCGCGTGACGTCGTGGCGCGCGGCATGGACGATCGGACGGGCGTCCGGCTGGAACGTCTGCACGATCACCCGGCCCGGAGCGTCCCGCCCGCTTCGGCCTGCAAGCTGCGTGACGAGCTGGAACGTACGCTCCTCGGCGCGGAAGTCGGGCATGCTGAGGCCCATGTCGGCGTCCACGACTGCGGCGAGCGCGACGCCGGAGAAGTGATGGCCCTTCGCCACCATCTGGGTGCCGACCAGGACCGCACGATCGGTCTCGGCGAAGCGCCGGAGCGCCGCCGTCAGCTCCGCCGGGCGGCGGACGACGTCGGCGTCGAGCCGAATCCGCTCGAGGCCGGGCACCTTCTCCGCGAGCTCCTGCTCCAGCCGCTGCGTCCCGGCTCCGATCCGCGCCAGCTCGGGCGAGCCGCAGGCCGGGCAGGCCTCGCCCAGCTCCTCCACACGGGAGCAGTGGTGGCAGTGGAGCCGCCCGTCGGCGTGGAGGACGAGCGCAACGTCGCAGTTGGGGCAGCAGCGCGTCTGCCCGCAGGCGCGGCAGTGGATCGCAGGCGCGACCCCGCGGCGGTTCAGGAGCAGGATCGCCTTCCCGCCCTCCTGTTCGATCGAGCCGAGCCCGGCGAGGAGCGGCGCGGACAGCGGGTAGCCGGCCTCCCGCCGCAGGTCGACGACGCGAACCGGCGGCAGGGACCCCGCGAGCCGGCCGCCGAGCTCGAGTCGCTCGAGCCGCTCCCAGCTCTCGGGCCGGGGCGTCGCCGTACCGAAGACGGCGACGGCGCCCTCGAGGGCGGCCCGCTTGGCGGCGACGGTGCGAGCGTCGTAGCGAGGGTCCGACTCCTGCTTGTAGGACGGGTCGTGCTCCTCGTCCACGCAGATCACCCCGAGAGGCGCGACGGGCGCGAAGACGGCCGAGCGGGCGCCGACGACGATCGGCGCCGCGCCGCTCGCGATCCGCTCGCGCTCGTCCCGGCGCTCGGCCTCGGTCAGGGCCGAGTGCAGAACCGCCACACGGTCGCCGAAGCGGGCCCGCAGGCGGCCGATGGTCTGCGGCGCGAGCGCGATCTCGGGAACGAGGACGATCGCGCCCTTGCCCCGCTCGAGCGCCGCTGCGCACGCGCGGAGGTAGACCTCGGTCTTCCCGCTCCCGGTCGCCCCGTGGAGGAGGACGCTCGCACCGCCGCCGTCCATCGCCTCGACGATCCGGCGGAGCGCTCCCTCCTGGCTCTCGCTCAGCCTCGCCGGCTCCGCCTCGCCTGCCAGGGAGTCCCGCTCCGCCGGCTGCGAGCGCACGCCGCGCGGCTTCCGCTTCACGGGCGCGACGAGCTCGAGCGCCCGGGCCGGGGTCGAGCCGTAGTAGTCCGCGAGCCAGAGGGCGAGGTCGACGAGCGGCTCGGGCAGCTCGTCGACGACATCCCCGACCGGGACGGCCTTCACGCCTTCGGGCGGGCGCTCCTCCAGCCCGACGACCACGCCGCGCCGCTTCGCGCCGGCGAAACGAAGCGACACGACCGCGCCTTTGCCGACGTCGGCCGGAACCTCGTAGGTGAACGGCCGCGCGACCGCCCGTGAAGAGACGAGCGGATAGACCGACGCGTACGGCACGGCGCCAGGGTACTGACGGCCTCTTGTAAGGTTGGCCTTACAGATGGAGTGCGGAATGGTGTGCGCCCACGGCGTCTCGAAGCGATTCGGCTCGACGAGAGCCGTCGACGCCGCCGACCTCTGCGTCGAGCGCGGCGAGTTCGTCGCCCTGCTCGGCCCGAGCGGTTGCGGGAAGACCACGCTGCTCCGACTGATCGCGGGCTTCGACGAGCCCGACGCCGGGACGATCGCGATCGACGGCCGTCACGTCGCCGGCGGCACCTGGGTCCCGCCCGAGCGGCGCCACGTCGGCATGGTCTTCCAGGACTACGCGCTCTTCCCGCACCTGACGGTCGCCGACAACGTCGGGTTCGGCCTCGACCGCGGCGGCCGCACCGCGAGGGTCGCCGAGGCGCTCGAGCTCGTCGGCCTCGCCGGCCTCGGGAGCCGCTATCCCTCGGAGCTCTCCGGTGGACAGCAGCAGCGCGTCGCCCTGGCCCGCGCACTCGCGCCGCGCCCGGCGGTCGTCCTCCTCGACGAGCCGTGGAGCAACATCGACCCGCTGCTCCGCTCGACGATGCGAGACGAGCTCTGCGAGATCCTTCGCACCGCCGGGGTCACGACCGTCCTCGTCACGCACGACCGCGAGGAGGCGTTCTCGCTCGCCGACCGGATCGCCGTCATGCACGACGGCTCGATCGAGCAGGCGGACGCGCCGGAGGAGGTCTACTTCCGCCCGGCGACGCGCTGGGTCGCGGAGTTCGTCGGCGCCGCCAACGTCATCGCCGGGCGCGCTGAGGGTGGCCGTGTCGAGACCGCGCTGGGCAGTTTCCCCGCGGAGTGCGGCAACGGCCACGCGCCGGTGGAGGTGCTCGTCCGCCCCGAGCTCCTCGAGCTCCGGCCCGACCCGCACGGCGCCGGGCACGTGATCAGCCGCGAGTTCCGCGGCCACGACGTCTTCTACCGCGTCCGGCTCGACGACGGCACGGAGGTCTGCTCGCAGCGCCCCTCGACGGAGCGCGTCGCGCTGGGCGACCGCGTCTCCGTCGTGCCGCACGCGGGGCGCGTCGCGGTCTTCGGCTGACCGCCTGCCAGAGCTTGTAAGGTCGGCCTTACAGGCAATGTCAGGTAATCCTCACAAGGGAGGTCGGATGCGGATTCTGGTTGTCCTGGGACTGGCCGCAGCGGCACTTGCCGCCTGCGGCGGGGAGGACAGCGCGAGCGGCGGCTCCGACGGCGGCAAGCTCACGATCTACTCCGGCCGGGAGGAAGAGCTCGTCGGCCCGCTGTTCGAGAAGTTCGAGCAGGCGAGCGGCGTTGACGTCGAGGTGCGGTACGGCGACAGCGCCGAGCTGGCCGCGACGATCGCCGAGGAAGGCGACAACAGCCCCGCCGACGTGTTCTTCGCGCAGGATCCCGGGTCGCTCGGCGCCCTCGAGGGCGAGGAGCTGCTGGCCGAGCTGCCGGACGAGTTGCTCGACCGCGTGCCCGAGCGCTTCCGCGACCCCGACGGCCGCTGGGTCGGCACCTCCGGCCGCGTCCGTGTGCTGGCCTACAACACAGAGGCGCTCTCGGAGGACGAGGTGCCAGACTCTGTGCTCGACCTCACCGATCCGCGCTGGAAGGGCAAGGTCGGCTTCCCGCCCACGAACGCGTCCTTCCAGGCGTTCGTCACTGCCATGCGGCTCACCATGGGCGACGAGCAGACGCGAGAGTGGCTCGAGGGCTTCGCGGCCAACGAGCCCAAGACGTACGAAAAGAACACGCCCGTCGTCGAGGCGGTCGCCGCCGGCGAGATCGAGCTCGGCCTCGTGAACCACTACTACCTCTACCTCGTGAAGGAGGAGCAGCCGGACGCCCCGGTCGAGAACCACTTCCTGGATGGGGACGACCCCGGCGCGCTCATCAGTGTCGCCGGAGCCGCGGTCATCGAGGGCACGGACGACGAGGACCAGGCGCGCGAGTTCGTCGAGTACCTGCTCTCCGACGAGGGCCAGCGCTTCTACGCCGAGGAGGCCGAGGAGGCCGAGTACCCGCTGATCGAAGGCGTGGACGCGAAGGAGGGTCTGCCTCCGCTCGAGTCGCTCGTAGGCCCCGACGTCGCGCTCGACGCGTTCGGACCGGAGCTCGAGCAGACGCTGGAGATGCTCCGCGAGGTCGGCTTCACGACGTGAGCCGCCGCCCGCCGGCGCCCCTCGTCCTCGTCGCCGCGGCGATCGTCGGCCTGGTCGCACTCCCGCTCGCCTACCTCGTCGTCCGTGCGATCGAGGGAGGCGGGCGGGCATGGGACGTCCTCTCCTCGCGCGGGCTCCTCGAGCTCGTCGTGGACACCGGTGTGCTCGTCGTCGCCGTGACCTCGACCGCGGTCGCCGTCGGGCTGCCGCTCGCCTGGCTGACGACGCGGACCGACCTCCCGTGGCGCGGCTTCTGGGCGACGGCGGCCGCGCTGCCGCTCGTCATCCCCAGCTACGTCGCGGCGCTGGTGTTCCTCGCGGCCTTCGGTCCGCGCGGGCTGCTGCAGCGGCTGTTGGAGGGCCCGTTCGGCGTCGAGCGGGTGCCGGAGATCTACGGGCTGCCCGGCGCCTGGCTCGCCCTCACCGTCGCGACGTATCCGTTCGTCTTCATCCTCACCGCGGCGGCGTTACGCGATCTCGACCCGTCGCTGGAGGAGGCGGCGCGCGGGCTTGGTCGCTCGCGGCTGACGACCTTTCGGCGCGTCACGCTGCCCGTGGTCCGCCCCTCGCTCGCGGCGGGCGCCCTCCTCGTCGCGCTGTACACGATCGCGGACTTCGGAGCCGTCTCGCTGATGCAGTACGACTCGCTGACGCGGGCCGTCTACCTGCAGTACCGCGCCCTGTTCGATCGGACGCCCGCCGCCGTGCTCGCGCTGGTGCTCGTCGCGATCACGGCCGTCGTCCTCGCTTTGGAGCTGCGCGCGCGCGGGCGCGTGAGCTCGTATCGGGCCGGCTCCGGCTCGCCGCGCCCGCCGACGACGATCCCGCTCGGCCGCTGGAAGGCGCCGGCGTTCCTCTTCTGCTCGGGGGTGGTCGGGATCGCGCTGGTCGTCCCGCTGGCCGTGCTCGGCTACTGGGCCGGGCGGGCGTTCACTCTCGACGAGCCGCTCGGCTGGAGCTGGCGGCCGGTCGTGAACTCGGTCGGGATCTCGGTCGTCGCGGCGGCCGCCGCGGTGGCCGCGTCGCTCCCGGTGGGCGTCCTGGCCGCCCGGTATCCGAGCACGCTCAGCCGCACGTTGGAGCGGCTCTCCTATGCCGGAAACGCCTTGCCCGGGATCGTGATCGCGCTCTCGCTGGTCTTCTTCGCGGCGAACTACGCGACGCCCGTCTACCAGACGCTGACGCTGCTGGTCTTCGCCTACGTCGTGCGCTTCTTCCCGCAGGCGCTGGCGGGCTCGTACGCCGCGCTCGATCGGGTCAGCCCGAGGCTGGAGGAGGCGGGGCGGGCGCTGGGGCGAGGGCCTGCGAAGGTCTTCGCGCGCGTCACCGCTCCGCTCGTCGCACCCGGCCTGCTCGCCGGCGGCGCGCTCGTCTTCCTGAGCACGATGAAGGAGCTGCCCGCGACGCTCCTCCTGCGTCCGATCGGATTCGAGACGCTCGCGACGGAGATCTGGCGGTATACGTCGGTGGCCGCGTATTCACGGGCCGCCCTCCCTGCGCTGGTGCTCATCGTCGTCTCCGCGCCGCTCGTCTACCTGCTGCGCGCGCGAACAGCGTCCGATGCGGGAACGCCAGGCTAGGGTAGGGCCGTGGCGCACGCGCACTCCGTCGACGAGTACCTCGAGACGATCTACTTCCTCGCGTTCCCGATCGGCGAGTACAAGCCGCTGACGGGCGGCACGTCGCCCACGTTGGCCTCACGGGTTGCCGAGATGCTCGGCGTGTCCCGGGCGTCGGCCGGTGAGATGCTGAAGCGGCTCGAGAGCGAGGGCCTGATCCGCCGCGGTGAGAACAAGGAGGCCGTGCTGACGAAGACGGGTCGTGCGCGGGCAGAGCGGGTCGTGCGGAAGCACCGGCTGATCGAGCGGCTACTGACGGACTTCATGGACTACACGCCGGCCGAGGCCCACGTCCACGCGGACGAGATCGGCGAGTCGTTCTCGGACGACATGGTCGAACGGGTGGCGCGGAAGCTCGGCAATCCCGAGCGGTGCCCGCACGGCTGGCCGGTCGACCCGGCCTTCGAGCAGGCCGAGAACGACGAGCTGAAGGCACTCGCTGAGCTCGACGAGGGGCAGAAGGCGACGATCGTCCGGCTCGCCGAGCACGACGGAGAGCTGCTCCACTGGTTCTACGACCAGGGCCTGGAGCCGGGGACGTCGCTCGTGCTGGCGGCGGCCGATCCTGCCGCTGGCAGCTTTCGCGTCAAGCTCGACGGGCGTGAGGAGACCGTCGCCGAGAAGGCGGCGGCCGGCCTCTTCGTCAGGCCTTCCTAGTCACGCGCACGTAGCGGTCCGCTCGTGAGACGTAGCGGAAGCGCGTCTCGCGGAACCCGCGCGCGAACGACTCGTGGAGGCGCAGCACGCGGGGCGCCACGCGGAGCAGTTCGACGTGCGCGAGCTCGCCCGCCGCCGACGGAGGCGGGCGGAGGAAGTACGAAAGGAGATAGACGGGTCGTGGACAGTGCCCGGCTGCGACGCGCCGGAGGTGCACGAGCCCGACGTTGCCGCGGTACCGGTAGGCCGGCTTCGCCGGCCGGAACCCGAAGAGCAGCTCCCGACCGTCCCGGCGTCCGTTCGCCTCGACAAGATCGAGGCGGGCGACGAGACCGCGTCCTCTCAGCCAGTGAACGCGCATGCGTCCGCCGCAGCGATCCGCAACCGACACGACGCTCTGGTGCGGGCAGCCGCCGGAGCTTTCGACCACACGCTCGAGGTCGGCGTCCCGATCGAGGTTCCCGTAGAGGGTGCGCCGTGTGGGAGGCCCGAAATCCGCTGGATGGCACGTCGTTCGGGCGGGAGCGTGGGTCGTTCCTGCCGCCGATGCGGCGACGACCAGCGCGCACGCGACTAGGAGGCCGCGCATACCGCCTGAAACGGTACTGCTAGCGCTTGGTTAGGGCGAGCAGCTTCGCGAGGGCGGCGGCGTCGAGCTCGCCGCGGTTCTTTGCGAGCGCGATGACTGCGGCGTGCTTCGTCATGGGCCTTCAGGTTCGCAGGCGGGCGGGACGTTCCTGCTCGGCGGGCGAGGGACTGTCCCTCGCCCATGGCCCCGGCGGGCGCGTCCTTCGTGACGAAAGCGTGACGAAGCTCGCGCGCTGCGCGCGCTCGGGGCGGCGGTGCGGCAGAGTGGTCGGGCGGCGTGCCGGCGGAGGCTGTCCGGTTCGGACGACCCAGCCGGTCGGACGGCCCTGCGCTAGGAGACCGGCGCGGCCTCGCCCACGCCGCCCGCGGCCTTCAACGCGGCCGCCTTGTCCGTGCGCTCCCACGTGAAGTCGTGGTCGTCGCGGCCGAAGTGGCCATACGCGGCGGTCTTCGCATAGATCGGGCGCTGCAGCTCGAGGTCGCGGATGATCCCGCCCGGCCGCAGGTCGAAGTGCTCGTGGATCAGCTCCTCGATCTTCGCGACCGGGATCTTCTCGGTCTCGAAGGTGCGGACCGCGACCGAGACCGGGTGCGCGACGCCGATCGCGTAGGCGACGTTCACCTCGCAGCGGTCCGCGAGCTCGGCCGCCACGATGTTCTTCGCCACGTACCGGGCCGCGTAGGCCGCCGAGCGGTCGACCTTCGTCGGGTCCTTGCCGGAGAACGCCCCGCCGCCGTGCCGCGCCGCGCCGCCGTAGGTGTCGACGATGATCTTGCGGCCGGTCAGCCCCGTGTCCCCCATCGGCCCGCCGAGCACGAACTTCCCCGTCGGGTTGACGTAGACGAAGTCACGGTCGTCGTACAGCCGCCGCTCGTCGTACAGCCGAGGATCGAGGATCGGATGGAGCACGTGCTCGATCACGTCTTCCTTGATCGTCTCCGGGTCGACGTTGTCGGCGTGCTGCGTCGAGACGAGCAGCCGGACGATCTCGACGGGGACCTGCCGGTCGTGTTCGTCGACCTCGTAGCGGATCGTGACCTGCGCCTTGCCGTCCGGACGCAGGTACTTCAGCTGCTCGGACTTGCGGACGCCGGCGAGCCGCCGGGCGATCTTGTGCGCGAGCATGATCGGGAGCGGCATCAGCTCCTGGGTCTCGTTCGACGCGTAGCCGAACATCATCCCCTGGTCGCCCGCGCCGATCTGGTCGAGCGGGTCGTCGTCACCCGGGTCGTGCTGGATCTCGTACGACTTGTCGACCCCCAACGCGATGTCGGGCGACTGCTCGTCGATCGCGACGACGACGCCGCAGGTCGTCGCGTCGAAGCCCCACTCCGAGTGCGAGTACCCGATGTCGGCGATCCGGGCGCGGACGAGCGCCGGGATGTCCACATAGGTCTCGGTCGAGATCTCGCCCGCGACGACGACGAGCCCGGTCGTGATCAGCGTCTCGCAGGCGACACGCCCAGCGGGGTCGTCCCGGAGCACGGCGTCGAGGACGGTGTCCGAGACCTGGTCGGCGATCTTGTCGGGGTGGCCCTCGGTGACCGACTCCGAGGTGAAGAGGAACTCGCGGGCTGCCATGCTGGCCGCGAAAGCTACCTACTCGATCTCGACGAAGACGAGCGACCTGCCCAGATTGCCGTCTTTCCAGGCATAGGCGACGACGGAACGGAGCGGATCGAGATTCCGAGTGATCTCCGAGGGGACCGTCTCGCCCGAGGAGGACGCGAAGCCCATGATCAGCTCGATGGTCTGGGCGAGATCGACGTACAAGAGGCCCGTGTACTGGTCCGGCGCGCCCGCGGCCTCGAGGGCGTTCCTGTAGCGGTCGCTGTCGGCGAGCTTCTCCCCCTCCCCCAGCCTCGCGATCGCGTCCTTCGTCGTCGTGATCACCAGCGTGCTGTCGACCGTGCCGACGTTGACGGTGAACCCCTCGAAGACCGCGGTCGTGACGTCACCGTCCTCGGTCACTTCCGCGCCGGCCCGCGAAGCGAGTGAGCGGAGGAGCCGATCGGCCGCCTGCCGCGCCTGGGCGAGGTCGTCGGCGTCGAGGAGCAGGGTCAGCTCGGGGACCGGCGAGCCGGGGGCCGCGTAGAAGGCGACCTCGCCCTCGAAGAGCCGGACGAGCTCCTCGAGGTTCACCCCGGCCTCCTGCTCGAAGTCGCGCAAGGCCATGCCGTAGAGCGGATTGCCCTGGAACGCCTCGAACTGCTCGGTCAGGCCCTGACCCTGGAAGGTGGCGAAGGCGAACGCGTCGGCGGGGACGAGGTCGAGCAGCGCCGAGCTGTACTCGTCGGCCGCCCCGAGCAGCTTGTCGGCGCCCTCTCCGCTGAGCACGCCTGCCAGCTCCGCTCCGTCCTCGCGCGCCTTGACCCAGGCGGCGGCGAAGTCGATCTGATCGAGCCCGAGCATCCGGAAGGACTGGGTCGCCTCCGGGGCGACGCCGCCGAACACGTCGAGCGCCGCCGCCACGTCCAGATAGGCGCGGCTGAGCGCGTCGTCGGGCAGCTCCTCCATCGCGTCCTGGAAGCGCTGCACGCCCGAGAGCGCGTCGTCGCCCTCGCCCTTCAGCGCGGCGTCGATCGACGCGTCCTCGTTCGAGAGCGCGAGCCAACCGTCGACCTTCCGGACGACGATCCGGTCGTCAGGCTCGGACTCGGCGTTCGCACGGTTCACGAGCTCGGTCGTCTTGTCGGGGTCGTCCGGGTTCATCAGCCCGACGACGTTCACGTCGGTCGTCGAGCGCGCGTAGACGGCGACGGCGAGCTTGTCGCCGAGCGCCCCCTTGACCTCCTCCCACGTGACCTTCGAGTCCTCCTCGAAGGACTTCCGCAGCTCGGCCAGCCACTTCTCGCCGTCCGGGAACCGCTCGAGCAGCTCCTTGGCCTGCTGCCACTGGCCGGACTCGGGGTCGCTCTCCGTCTCCCAGTAGACGAGCGCACCGGTCTTCAGCAGCTCTGCGGCGCCGGCCTCGCCCGCACCGGCGGTCTCGCCGCCGCAGCCGGAGGCGACGAGCACGAGTGTCGAGAGGACGGCGACGAGGGCGGTGCGCATTCGTCTCATCGTAGGCCCGCGGCCAGTCGGCATCACTCCCCGGTCGGGGGACGGCTCATGAACTCCTTGATCGCGTCGGTGATCGGGCGGCCGTCGAGGACCTCGCGGATCGCACGCGTGATCGGGAGGTCGATCCCGATCGTCGTCGCGAGGTCGTCGAGGATCGGCGCGGTCGTCAGGCCCTCGACGGTTCCGAGCTTGCGGACGGCGTCGGCCGCGCTCGCGCCTCTCGCCATCAGCGCGCCCGCCCGGCGGTTGCGGCTGTGGCGACTCCAGCAGGTCGTCAGCAGGTCGCCGGTCCCGGCCAGCCCGGCGAAGGTCTGCGCCTTTGCGCCCGTCGCCGTCCCAAGCGTCCGCATGTCGGCGAGGCCGAGCGTGATCAGCGCGGCCTTCGCGTTCGTGCCCAGGGCCATCCCGTCCATGGCGCCTGCGGCGAGCGCGATCACGTTCTTCGCCGCGGCCGCGAGCTCGACGCCGGCCGGGTCGTCGTTCACGTAGACGCGGAACGTCGAGGAGTTGATCGCGTGCTGGAGCTCGACCGCGAGCTGGTGATCCCGGCTCGCGACCACGGCTGCGGTCGGCAGCCCCCTTGCGATCTCCGCGGCGATGTTCGGCCCCGAGAGGACGGCCACGGGCCGGTCCTTGACGAGGGCGGTCAGCCGTCCGCCGGTGGCGGGGTCGAGGCCCTTGGTCAGGCTGAGAACGGGTGAGTCCCCCGGCAGGTCCTTGACGACCTCGCCGAAGGAGCGGCTCGGCACGGCGATGACCACGAGCTCGGAGGCGTCGACGACGCCGCTCTCGCGCTCGCGGCCGAGGATCTCGACGTCGTGGTTCCGGTCACGCAGCAGATCGCCGAACACCGTGCCCCATGCGCCGGCGCCGATGACGGCGATGTTCAACTTCGCCTCACGAAGTCGATGGACACGGGGACGCCGTGCAGGTCGAACCGCTCGCGCAGCCGGTTCTCCACCCAGTACGCGTAGTCGCGTGTGATCAGCCCCGGGTCGTTGACGAACACGCGGAAGCGCGGCGGCCGCACGCTCGTCTGCGTGCCGTAGAGCAGGTTCAGCCGCTTGCCGCGCCGCGAGGGCGGCTCGCGCTGCTCCTTGAGCTCCTCGAGGAAGCGATTCAGCTCCCCGGTTCCGATGCGCGTCGTGTACTTCGCGAAGAGCTGCTCGATCCGCTCGAAGATCCGCTGGACGCCGCGTCCCGTCCTCGCGGAGACGGTGACGATCGGCGGACGCTGGCGGAGGCGGGCCTCGAGCCGGTCGCGAACGTCCTCCACCCCGATCTCGGCGATGTCCCACTTGGAGAGCAGGACCAGGGTCGCGCACTGGGCCTTGCGGGCGATGTCGGCCACGGTCAGGTCCTGGTCGACGAGCCCCTCGGATGCATCGACCAGGACGAGCGCGACGTCCGCCCGCTCGGCCGCCTGGAGCGCCCGGAGCTCCGAGTAGTACTCGATCCCCTGGCGCTGGCGGCGCTTGCGGCGGATCCCCGCCGTGTCGACGAAGACGAACGTCCGGTCTCCGCGCTCGACGACGGTGTCGATCGAGTCGCGGGTCGTCCCCGGCACGTCGGAGACGATCACGCGCTCCTGCCCCACGAGCGTGTTCAACAGGCTCGACTTCCCCACGTTCGGCCGCCCGAGGATCGCAACTCGGATCGCGTCCTCCGAGATCTCCGGCCGCCGCGACACGCCGGGCAGCCGCTCGAGGATCGTGTCGAGCAGGTCGCCGGTCCCGTGGCCGTGCAGGCCGGAGATCGGCACCGGCTCGCCGAGTCCGAGGCGGTGGAACTCGTGGATCTGATCCGTACGCGTGGGATCGTCGACCTTGTTCGCGATCAGGAGCACCGGCCGCCCGGACTTGCGGAGCAGCTCGGCGACCTCCTCGTCTCCGGGCGTCACTCCCGCCCGCGCGTCGACGACGAAGAGCACGAGGTCGGCCTCCCCGATCGCGGTGCGCGCCTGCTCGGCGATCTGCCGGGTGATGTCCGAGCGGTCTGCCAGGTCGACGCCGCCGGTGTCGACGAGGATGAAGCGGCGCCCGCTCCACTCGCAGACGATGTCCTTGCGGTCGCGGGTCACCCCCGGCTCCTCGTGCACGACGGCCGTCCGGGTCGCCGTCAGCCGGTTCACGAGGGTCGATTTGCCGACGTTCGGAAAGCCGACGATCGCCGCCGTCCCCGCGAGCTCGCTCACGCGGGCGGAACCGCGTGCTGCGGCCGGCCGAGCGCGTGCGTGTCGACGAGGAACCGCCACAGCCCGTGGATGCGGCGCTGGAGCTCGACGGACGCCTCGCGGTAGCCCTTGCCGTTCGCCTTCAGGCCGTCGAAGAGGAACGGCCGGCCCCAGGCGACCGAGACGGGATGGAAGTTGCCCGCCTTCCAGTGCTGCGTGCCGTGGACCGCGGCGGGGACGACCGGCACCTGCTCCTGAAGCGCGACCATCGCGGCACCGGGCTTCACCTCGCCGGGGACGCCGCTGCGCTGGCGCGTCCCCTCGGCGAAGAGGCCGAGCGCGTTGCCGTCCTGCACGCAGCGGCGCATCTGCCGCACCGCCTCGCGGTCGGACTCCCCGCGCCGGACCGCGTAGGTGCCGAACAGCCGGATGAACGGCCCCACCACGGGGATGTCGTGCAGCTCCGCCTTCGCGAGGAAGTAGAGGGTCCTCGGGCTCGCGGCCCCGAAGACCAGCGGGTCGAGCCAGGAGTAGTGGTTGAGCGCGACGACGACGCCGCCGGAGCCGGGCATGTGCTCGGACCCGTACACGCGCAGCGGCGCCAGCGCCCTCGCGGCTGCGCCGAGCGTGACGCGGCCGACCGACCAGACGACGTCGGTGCCGTTCACGCGACCCGGGCGCGCACGAGCTCCTCGATGCGGTCGACCACGTCCTCCACGTCGAGATCGGTCGTGTCGATGACCACGGCGTCCACGGCGGGCTGCATCCGCGCCGCGTCGCTCTCGTCCCGCAGCCGGAGGTCGGTAGCGAGCGCGTCGCCGCCGATGTCCGGCCGCTCCGCCTGGCGGCGCTGCGCGCGGATGTCGGGCGCCGCGTTCAGGTAGATCTTCACGTCCGCGTCCGGCGCGACGACCGTGCCGATGTCGCGCCCTTCGATGACGGCGTTCCCGAGGTCGGCGAGGTCGCGCTGGCGCCGGCGCATGACCGTCCGGACCTCCGAGTGGCGGGCGACGATCGGGACGAGGCGGTCGATCTCGGCCTGGCGGATCTCGTTCGTGACGTCGGTCCGCGCGATCCGCACGCAGCCCCGCTCGTCGAGGTCGACGGGGTGCTCGTCGGCGAGGATGCCGAGGGCCGGCCCGTCCTCGAGGTCGAGCGCATGCTGGAGCGCGAGCCAGGTCACGGCCCGGTACATCGCGCCCGTGTCCAGATACCGGAAGCCGAGTCGCTCGGCCAGCCGGCGGGCGACGGTGCTCTTCCCGGCTCCGGCGGGCCCGTCGATTGCCACGATCATCGCTGGGTCACCGACTCGAGCAGGTCGAAGAATCCGGGGAAGCTTACTGCCACGCTCTCGGCGTCCTCGAGCTCGACGCCCTCGCGCGAGACGAGGCCCGCGACGGCGGCGAGCATCGCGATCCGGTGGTCGCCGCCGCTCGAGACCGCACCCCCGCCCTTAGGGCGGGTGGGGACCCCCCTCACCCTGAAGCCATCTTCGCTCGCCGTGATCCGCACGCCAAGGGATCGGAGCACATTCGTCACGGTTTCGATCCGGTCCGTTTCCTTTGCGCGCAGCTCCTCCGCGCCCCACACGACGCTCTCGCCACGCGCCATCCCGGCCGCGAGACCGAACAGCGGCAGCTCGTCGATGAGCCGCGGCACGTCTCTCCGCCGGACGCGCGTCGCGACCAGCTCGGCCGGCCGCACCTCGAGGTCGGCGACCGGCTCGCCGCTCACCGTCCGGCGGTTGAAGATCGCGATGTTCGCGCCCATGTGCTCGAGCACATCGAGGAAGCCGGTTCGCAGCGGGTTCACGTTCACGCCCTCGACGAGCAGCTCCGACCCGTGCAGCAGAGTTGCGGCGAGGACGTACGGCGCCGCGGCGGAGAAGTCGCCGGCGATGTCGACCCGGAAGGGTGCGATCCGCTCGACCGGCCGCACGGAGACGTCCGCGCCGCTCCGCGCGACCCCGACGCCGAGCTCGCGCAGCAGACGCTCGGTGTGGTCGCGGGAGGGGATGCGCTCCACGACCGTCGTCGGCCCGCCCTCGGCGTACAGGCCGGCGAGGAGGACGGCCGACTTCACCTGCGCGCTTGGCATCTGAAGCTCGTACCGGATCGCGTGCAACCGCCCGCCCTCGACCAGTACCGGTGCGCCGCCGTTCGTCGTCTCCACCCGCGCGCCCATCTCGCGCAGCGGCGCTGCCACCCGATCGTGCGGACGCCGCGAGAGCGACTCGTCGCCGGTCAGCACGAAGCGCCCCTCCTGCCCCGCGAGGATCCCGGCCGCGAGCCGGAGCACGGTTCCGGCGTTTCCGCAGTCCAGCGCTCCCGCCGGCGCGCGCAGGCCGCGCAGTCCGGCTCCGGCGACCCGGACCGTGTCGCCGTCCTCCTCGACCTCGACGCCGAGATCGCGCACGACGCGAATCGCCGCCTCGGTGTCCTGCGCGCGACCGAAGCCGCGGATCTCGCACTCCCCGTCAGCGATCGAACCGAGCAGCACGGCTCGCTGCGAGATGCCCTTGTTCCCGGGCACGGCGATCGCGCCCCGGACGGACACCGCCGGCTCGACCCTCATTCCTCGACGACCGGCGAGACCACGACCCCGTAGCCCTGCGCCTCCAGCAGCGCGCTCGCCCGCCGGGCCTGCTCCTCGCCGGAGACGAGGACGGTGAGCGTGCCGCCGCGCTCGGGCGACTGGTGCTGCAACTCGAAGTCCTCGATGTTGATCCGCTCGGCGCCGAGCGCCTGCGTGATCCCGGCGAGGACGCCCGGCCGGTCCGGCACGTGGATCCGGAGCCGGTGAAGCGCGCCCGGATCACCGTAGGCGTCGGTGATCATCTCGCGCCGGTTGAGCGCCGCCTCGCCGATCCAGCGGGCGAGGAAACCGGCGTCGCCTGCCGAGAGCGCCGCCTCCACCTGCTCGAGCCCCCGGCGGTGGTCGGTGAGCGCGCTCCGGAGCGCGTCGGCGTTCTCGAGGAAGATGTCGACCCAGATCCGCGGGTTCGCCCCGGCGACGCGGGTCATGTCCCGCAGCGACCCGCCGGCGGCGGAGAGGGGGTCGTGGCCGTCGACCCGCGTCGCGCCGGCCTGGTTCACGAGCACGTTCGCGAGGACGTGCGGGAGGTGGCTCGTCAGCGCGACGAGCCGGTCGTGCGCCGTCGGGTCGACGGCGACCGGCGTCGCTCCGAGCTCGCCGACGAACCCGTGGACGAGCCGGTACCGGTCGGGCTCGGTCTGCGCGAGCGGCGCGAGGAACCAGGTCGCACCGTCGAAGAGGTCCGCGGTCGCGTGCTCGGGCCCGCGCGCCTCGGATCCGCAGACCGGATGCCCGCCGATGAACCGGTGCGAGCCGGCGGCGGCGGCGCAGACCGCCGCCTTGGTCGAGCCGACGTCGGTCACGGTGCACCCGTCGCCGCTCGCGTCGAGCACGGCGGACACCTCGGCCGCAAGGCGTCCGACCGGCACGGCGACGACCGCGAGCTCCGCCTCCGAGACCGCCTCGCCGAGGCTGCCGGCCACCGAGTCGACCGCGCCCCGCTCCCGGGCGACCCCGGCGACGGCCGGATCCGCGTCGAACCCGACGACCGTCGCGCCGCGCCGCCTCGCCGCCAGCCCGACCGAGGCTCCGATCAGGCCGGTCCCGATGAGCGCGACGCGCACTAGTGCCCCTTCAGGTAATGCTGCCGGCGTGTATTGACTGGAGGGGCACTAGCTAGCCGAGCTGCTTGCCCATCAGCCGGACGAGCTCGACGACCTCCTGCGCGAAGGCCGCGAACTCGCCGGCCGGGATCTGCTGCGGCCCGTCGCAGAGGGCCTCCTCGGGCCGGGGGTGCACCTCGACGATGATCCCGTCCGCCCCGACCGCGGCCGCCGCGCGCGCGAGCGGCAGGACGAGCGCGCGCCGCCCTGCGGCGTGCGAGGGGTCGACGATCACCGGCAGGTGAGTCTCCTCCTTGAGCACGGCGACTGAGCCGAGGTCGAGCGTGTAGCGAAGCGAGCTCTCGAACGTCTTGATCCCGCGCTCGCAGAGGATGATCCGGTCGTTGCCCTCCTTGGCCACGTACTCCGCGGCCATCAGCAGCTCCTCGACGGAGGCCGACGGTCCCCGCTTCAGCAGCACCGGCTTGTCGATCCGGCCGACCTCGGCGAGGAGGAGGAAGTTCTGCATGTTCCGAGCGCCGATCTGGATCACGTCCGCGACGTCGATCACCTCCTCGACGTGGCGGGGATCGAGGAGCTCGGTCACGACCGGGAGCCCCGTCTCCTCGCGCGCCTCGCGGAGGACCTCGAGCGCGTCGAGGCCGAGGCCCTGGAACGTGTAGGGCGAGGTCCGCGGCTTGAAGGCGCCGCCGCGCAGCATCGTCGCGCCCGCGGCGGCGACCGCCCGGGCCGTCTCGAGCGTCTGCTCCCGGTACTCGACGGTGCACGGCCCGGCGATCAGCCCGAAGTACCCGTCGCCGATCTTCCTGCCCCGCGCCTCGATCACGGTCGGGTCGGGCGCGAGCTCCCGGGCGACGAGCTTGTACGGCTTCAGGATCGGGAGGACGCGCTCCACGCCCGGGTAGCCCTCCAGCGGAAGCCCGGCGAGGGCGTCCCGCTCGCCGATCGCCCCGATGACGGTCGCCTCCCGGCCGCGCGTGACCCGCGCGTCCGCACCCGCCTCCCGCAGCCGGGCGACCACGTGCTCGGTCTGGTCCGTGGTCGCCCCGTTTCCCATCACGATGAGCAGCTCCGGCGAGGCGTTGTTGGCACTCACGGCGGCAAGTGTAGGCTCGGGACGGAGGCCGCCATCGACCCGAGCGCCGATCCCATCATCCGCCAGCTGCGCGAGCAGGTCTCCGACAACGACCGCGCGCTCGTCGAGGCGATCAACGCCCGCCTCCGACTGGTCGCGCGGCTGAAGTCCTACAAGGACTCGCGCGGTTTCGACTTCGTCGACCCGGACCGCGAGGAGTGGATGCTGCGGGACATGGCCCGCGCCAACCGCGGGCCGCTCTCGCCCGACGGCCTGGAGCAGATCTACAAGGCCGTCCTGGACCTGACCAAGCGGGAGGTCTCTTGACCACGCCGTACCCCCGGCGTACGCTGGGACGGATGACTCCCGCGTTCCGCACCTGGGCCTGGTCGTGGCGCCACGAGCGGTGCGGGAGCGTTGCCTGAGCCCGACCTAGGCACACAGCCCGTACCGCTCCAAGACCTTCCGCCGGAGGGTCTTTTTCGTTGCTCGAATGATCGTTCAGACCGTCATCGCCACCGATCTGATCACCCCGCTCGGGGCCTATCTCCGGCTGCGCGAGACCGGCAGCGCGAGCTTCCTGCTCGAGTCGGTCCTGCGCGCCTCCGGCCGGGCCCGCTATCTGACGGCAACCGACGAGGAGGCACTGGCGGCCTTCAGGCGGCTCGCCGAGACCGAGGGCATCCTCCCCGCCCTCGAGCCGGCCCACGCGCTGGCCCGGGTCGGCGACCTCGACGCCGAGCTGATCGTCCTCTGCCTCTCCGGCCGGGGCGAGAAGGACCTCGCGCAGGTGACGGGGTGAAGACGCTGGTCGTCTATCTCATGGCCGGCCTGGAGATGCCGGAGCTCGCCGAGGCCGCGGTCGACGGCGGTGCCAACGTCATCGAGCTGGGCTTCCCGTTCTCCGACCCGCTGGCCGACGGCCCCGTAATCCGCCGCGCCGCGGAGCGGGCGCTCGCCGAGGGCATGCGGACCCGCGGCTGCCTCGAGTGCTTGGCGGAGCTCCGCAGCCGGGTGGACGTCCCGCTGATCCCGATGACCTACGCCGCGCTGCTCGAGGCCTACGGCTACGAGCGCTTCGAGGCCGACGCGCGTGCGGCAGGTGCGACGTCCCTGATCGTCGCCGACCTTCCGGCGGGGGGCATGCCGGAGCTCCGGCGCGTCCAGCTCGTGGCGCCC
>DASSSO010000164.1:0-12955 GCA_035776735.1 Gaiellaceae bacterium
GGTCAGTACCAACACGATCACCGAAAACGCGTCTGACAACGGTGCGACGGCAGAGACAGTCGTGACGTATTCACGCCTGGTCACCCCAGGCCCCGGGAACGACCTCCTCTTCGCGATCCTCTTCCACGAAACGTTCGATGCGAACGGCGAGCTGGTGGTTCGTTTCAACCGTTTCATCCCTGGGGCCTGCGTGTAGCGAGGCGCCCGCCACTCGCAAAGGGAGCAATGGCGGAGAGCCGTCGTCTCTAACTGCCTGTGATCCGGCCAAAGTTGGGCATGAGTTTGCCCGCTACCCAGTGGTTTGAGACGCGAAAGGCCCCGTTTCCGGGGCCTTTCCAATAGCGGGGGCAGGATTTGAACCTGCGACCTCCGGGTTATGAGCCCGGCGAGCTACCTGACTGCTCCACCCCGCGTCGCTCGCGGCATTGTAGCGCCTCTCAGGCGGAACGCACGAGCCCGGCGGGGCAGCTGACGCCGGTCCCGCCGAGGCCGCAGTAGCCGTTCGGGTTCTTCGCCAGGTACTGCTGGTGGTAGTCCTCGGCGTAGTAGAACGGCCCGGCGGGGGCGATCTCGGTCGTGATCTCTCCGTAGCCGGCGTCGCGCAACTCGCCCTGGAACAGTTCGCGCGACCGCTCGGCCGCCTCGCGCTGCTCGTCGTTCTCGAAATAGATGGCCGAGCGGTACTGCGTGCCGACGTCGTTCCCCTGGCGCATGCCCTGCGTCGGGTCGTGGTTCTCCCAGAAAAGGCGCAGCAGCTCGTCGTAGCTCGTCTGCTTCGGGTCGAAGACGACCAGCACGGCCTCGGTGTGTCCGGTCTGTCCGCTGCAGGCCTCCTGGTACGTGGGATTCGGCGTGTAGCCGCCCGCATAGCCGACCGCGGTCGTGTAGACGCCCGGCGCCTGCCAGAACACGCGCTCGGCGCCCCAGAAGCAGCCGAGCCCGAAGACCGCCCGCTCGAGCCCCTCGGGGAAGGGCGGCTTGAGCGGTGTGCCCAGCACCTCGTGGCGCGCGGGAACCGGGATCGGCTCGTCGCGGCCGGGGAGGGCGCGGTCCGGCTCGACCATCTCGACGTTCTTCTCTCTGAACAGGAACATGCGGCTAGCGTAGCCGTCGCCATGCGGGTGGCCGCCATCGACCAGGGGACGAACACGACGCGGCTGCTCGTGGCCGACGTCCACGACGGCCTCGTCAAGGACGTGGCGTCCAGAACGGAGATCACACGCCTCGGCGAGGGCGTCGACTCGCGCCGTCGCCTGCTCCCACTCCCGATCGCCCGCGTCCGCAACGTCCTCACCGAATACCGCCGGGAAGCGGAGCGCCTCGGCGCGGAGCGAATCTTGCTGATCGCGACGAGCGCGGTGCGAGACGCCGAGAACGGCGAGGCGTTCCTCGGCGAGATCGAGTGGAGTTACGGGTTCACCACGCGGCTACTCGACGGCGACGAGGAGGCGGAGCTGACCTTCCGCGGCGTCACGAGCGACCGGCGCCTCGAGCGGCCCACGCTCGTGCTCGACCTCGGCGGCGGCTCGACGGAGTTCGTCGTCGCCGGTCCCGAGGGGATCTCCTTCCGCGAGAGCGTCGACATGGGCTCGGTACGGCTCACGGAGCGGTTCCTGCACCGCAACCCGCCGAGCGACGGCGAGCTGGCGGCATGCGGGACGTACGTCCTCGGGAAGATCCCTCAGATCCCTGGGGTGAACGACGCCATCGGCGTCGCCGGGACCATCACGACGCTGGCTGCAATCGAGCTCGGAATGGACGTCTACGACCCAGACCGGATTCACGGCCACCGGCTGAGCCTCGAGTCGATCGACCGGGAAGTCGACCGGCTGGCGCGGATGCCGCTCGCTGAGCGAGCCCGCGTCACCGGGCTCCATCCCGACCGCGCGCCGGTGATCGTGGCGGGCGGGATCATTGTCCGCCAGACGCTCGCGCTCCTCGGCCTGAACAGCCTGACGGTGAGCGAGCGGGACATCCTGCACGGGATCGCGCTCGAGGCCGCGCAGCTCCCGGAGCCCGTCGAGGGCGACGCGCCGCCCGGCGCGTACACCTGCTGCTAGCCGCGCTTCGCCGCTTCCTCGAGCAGCCCCTGCGGCGGAACGGGCAGAGCCCGTTCCGCGGCGCTAGAGGCTCAGATCGGGCTCGACCGGCGGCGGCTCGTCCTCCGCCAGCCGGCGCTGGAGCACGGTGCGGGAGAGCACCCCGACGAGGCGCTCGCCCTCGACGACCGGGATGCGCTCTGCGTCCTTCTCCTCCATGAACTGGAAGGCCTCGTCGACCGGCATCTCCGCATCGAGGGTCCAGTGCGGGACCTCGGCGATCTCGCCGAGCGGCGTCGTCTTCGGGTCCCGGCCGGTCGCCACCACCTCGCGCACGAGCGTCTTGCGTGTGACGACGCCGACGAACCGGTGCTCGTCGCAGACGAAGACGGCCCTGACCTCTGGCCGAGCGAGCGCCTCCCCCGCCTCCTGCGCGCTGTCGCGCACGCCCAGGGTCGGCGGGTCGGACACCATCGCCTCGCGGACGACGGCCGTCACGGGTAGATCCCGCGGGCGGTGAGCGCGCCGGCCACCTCGCGGATCGCGGCCACGAGGGCGGCCTGCCGCAGGGTGACGTCGAGCTGCTCGGAGAGCTCCCAGACCCGGTCGAACGCGTCGCCGAGCTGTTCCGCGAGCTTCTGGCGGATCTCGTCCCGCCCCCAGAACAGCCGGCCGAGGTCCTGGACCCACTCGAAGTAGGACACCGTCACGCCGCCCGCGTTCGTGAGGACGTCGGGCAGGACGACGATCCCGCGCTCGGCGAGGATCGCGTCGGCCTCGACCGTCGTCGGTCCGTTCGCGCCCTCGACGACCATCTTCGCGCTGATCCGTCCGGCGTTCTCCGCCGTGATCTGGTCCTCGAGCGCGGCCAGGACGAGGATGTCGCAGGGAAGCTCGAGCAGCTCGGCGTTCGAGACGTGCTCGGCGTCCGGGTACTCCTCTAACGAACCGTGCTCCGCGATCCACGCGTCGAGCGCCTCGAAGTCGAGACCCGCCTCGGAGTAAACGCCGCCGGAGATGTCCGCGACCGCCATCACCGTCGCTCCTCGCGACGCCAGCTCGCGGGCCGCGACGCCGCCGACGTTTCCGTATCCCTGGACGACGCAGCGCTGCGCGCCAAGCGCCCAGCCGAGCCGCTCGCACGCGCTCTCGATCACCATGACGACGCCGGCGCCGGTCGCTTCGCGACGGAACACGGAGCCGCCGATCGAGATCGGCTTTCCCGTGACGATCTCCGGCACCGCGTAGCCCTCGACCATCGAGTACGTGTCCATGATCCAGGCCATCGTTTTCTCGTTCGTGGCCATGTCCGGAGCAGGGATGTCCTCCTCCGGGCCGATCACCGGCCGGAGCTCGATCGTGTACCGGCGGGTCAGCCGCTCGAGCTCCCTATCCGACAGCTCGCGCGGGTTGCAGCGAACGCCGCCTTTCGCGCCGCCGTAGGGAAGCCGCAGCAGCGCGCACTTCCACGTCATCCACATCGCGAGCGCGGCGCACTCGCCGAGCGAGACGTGCGGGTCGTATCGGAGCCCGCCCTTGGTCGGCCCGAGCACCGTCGAGTGCTGGACGCGGTAGCCCGCAAGCACCTCGAGCGACCCGTCGTCCATCCGGACCGGGACCGACATCATCACGGCGCGCTCTGGGTAGCGCAGCCGCTCGGCCACGTCCTCCTCCACGTCCGCATGCGCGAGGCCCTGCTCGAACTGCGCGATCGCCATGCGGAAGAGGGGCGTGTCCCACTCGAGTGCTGCGTGTTCGAGGTCCAGCTCCACGGGCCGAGAAGTCTAGGAGGCCAAACCGTCCTAGAGTCCGGTTTCCTTCGTCACGACGAGCGTGAGGTCCGAGCCCAGGCGCTCGACGACGACCTCGTCGCCCACGTCGGCGCCCTCCTCGCAGCGGGCCCGCCAGAGCTCTCCGTCCACGCGAACCTGCCCCTCGGGCCGGCACGGCGAGACGACGATCCCGCGCGAGCCCGGCAGCGCCTCGGCGCCCGTCACGGCCTTCCGGCGACGGGAAAGCCAGATGAAGAACCCGGCCTCGGCGAGCTCGACGCACGCGGCCGCCGTCACGAGGGCGACGCCCCACCCCGTCGGCAGCCAGACAACGGCGACGACGATGGCCAGGACGAGCAGCAACGGATCAGTGAGGTGCCGGGGGCGGGACTCGAACCCGCACGCCCCCGTAGGGGACAGCTGATTTTAAGTCAGCCGCGTATAGCCAGTTTCGCCACCCCGGCCGGGGCAGGATAGCCCCGTCTACTGGTTGCCCGGCTCCATGTTGGAGCGGCGGAAGCAGCCCTGCTCGATGTCGTTCTTGCACGACTCCGGCGCCTGGAACCCGAACTCGTTCACGAACGTGTCCGCGAGCTCCTCGTTGAAGGTCTTGCCCTTGGCGATGTGCGTCCAGGCCGTGAGGGCGACCTGGTCGCCGAGGCGGGGGTCGGGGGCGAGGATCAGGCCGCTCGGGTCCTTGGCGTAGAACGCCTGCATGGCGCTGACCGTCTCCTCGGGGACGTCGGGCCCGTAGAACATGCCGACCGCGCCGTGCTCCAGGTTGTGGACGAAGTTGATCTCCGAGATCTGGTCGTCGTACGCGCCGTAGATGACGGTCTGGTTCGAGTGCTGGCCGCTCGTCCCGGGGACGGTGTTGTACTTGAAGCCCTCCCCCAGCTCGGGCACGTGCTCGCGGCCCTGCGACTTCGGGTGCTGGTACGTCCAGCCGGCCGCCCTGAGCGTCGTGATCGCCCCCTGCGCGCTCTCGGCCTCGTCGCTGTCCCCGGCCAAGACGAGAAAGCCGACCACCGCCGCGAGCATCAGGAATCCCGACGCGCCGATCGCGTACAGGATCTTGCGGTTGCGCGTGTCGTCGCGCGGCGCGGTGCGCAGCTTCGGCGCCTGGACCGTGCGTCGGGGAGGCGGGGGTGTCTTGACTTTCCTGGCCATCGCGCGCGCGCGGAGATGGTAGCCACGACTCGCGGTCGTCGGACGGTTCGACCTGCTCGCGCATCCCGGCGGGGTACTCGCGCCGCCCGCTCCGTCCGACCCCGTCTCTAGCGTTTTCGGGTCCTATGGGCACTGCATTGCTGACCCTCGGTCTGGCCGCCGCCGTCGTGATCGCCGGCACCGTCGTCGTGCGCACGATCCGCGAGCTGATCGAGGCGCGCCTCGGCTCGGTGGAGGAGCGGCTCGACCGGCGGCTCTCGGAGGTACACGAGGGCTTCGACCGCCGGCTCGAGGGGCTCGATACGCGGCTCCTCTCCAGCCAGCAGAGCGCCGGGCAGACCGCGACCCAGATCGTCGACCGCCTGGGCAAGCTCGACGGCACCGCCGCACAGATGCTCCAGAAGGCGGCGGACCTCGGCCGGCTGGAGCAGGCGCTCCGGCCGCCCAAGGCGCGCGGCGGGGTCGGGGAGATCCTGCTCGGGAACCTTCTGCAGGACATGCTTCCTGCGGACGCCTACCGGCTCCAGCACACGTTCCGCTCGGGCGAGCGCGTGGACGCCGTCGTCCGGGTCGACAAGCTCCTGCCCGTCGACGCCAAGTTCCCGCTCGACAACTTCGAGCGCCTCGTGAACGCGGCGGACGAGGCCGAGCGCGAGTTGCACGAGAAGGCGTTCGGCCGCGACGTGAAGGGACACATCGACGCGATCGCCGGGAAGTACATCCGCCCCGCCGAGGGGACGTTCGACTTCGCCTTCATGTACCTGCCGTCGGAGTCGGTCTACTACGAGCTCGTCTGCGGCAAGACCGGGTCGCTGTCGGCGTACGCGTTGTCGAAGCGGGTGTTCCCGGTCTCGCCGAGCACGTTCCACGCGTACCTCGTCATGGTCACGCAGGGGCTGCGGGCGCTGCAGATCGAGCGGCATGCGCAGGAGGTGATGGCCTTCTGCGCGCAGATCGGGAAGGACTTCGAGCGGTTCCGCGGGGATTTCGAGGTCGTGGGGAAGCACATCGCGAACGCGCAGACGAAGTACGGCGAGGCCGACCGCCGGCTCGAGCGGCTCGGGACGAGCCTCGAGCGCGCGACCGAGTGGGAGCCCGAGGCCGTCGAAGCGGCCGAGGCGAAGGAGCTCCCGCGCGCGCTCGACGCGGCCTGAGCGTCCCTTCTCTCCCGGCCCGATCGTCCCTTAGGGGCGTGTCCTCGTGCCTGGCACCGCGACACACCCCTTGGCGCCGAGCCGGCCCGGCCTCCTCCGCTCCGCTCTGCCGGTCACGGGCCGACAGCTGTCCCGCCGGGGCCGGGCTTGGTGCCAGGCACGAGGCCCCGGCCGGTTCGGCCGGGGCCGAGGCCGGGACGCGGCCCATAGAATCGAAGCGTGGCCGCCGCTGATCCGTTCGGAGCACGCTCGACGCTCGACGTCGGGGGCGAGAGCTTCGAGATCTTCCGGCTGGCGCCGCTCCAGGAGCGCTACGACGTCGAGAGGCTGCCGTACACGCTCAAGATCCTGCTCGAGAACGTCCTGCGGACGTCCACGCCCGAGCACGTCGAGGCCGTCGCCGAGTGGGTCGCGAAAGACGACCCGTCGCGCGAGATCTCCTTCACGCCGGCCCGGGTGATCCACCAGGACTTCACCGGCGTCCCGGCGATCGTCGACCTGGCCGCGATGCGCCACGCCATGCACGACCTCGGCGGCGACGCAGCGAAGACGAACCCCCAGCTCCCCGCAGAGCTCGTGATCGACCACTCCGTCCAGGTCGACGCCTTCGCGAACCGGATGGCGATCAACGTCAACATCGACCGCGAGTACGAGCGGAACGGCGAGCGCTACGCCTTCCTACGCTGGGGCCGCCAAGCGTTCGACGACCTGAAGGTGGTCCCGCCCGGCACCGGAATCGTCCACCAGGTCAACCTCGAGTACCTGGGCCGCGTCGTGGAGTCGCGGAACGCCCAGGCCTTCCCGGACACGCTCCTGGGCACCGACTCGCACACGACCATGATCAACGGGCTCGGCGTCCTCGGCTGGGGCGTCGGGGGAATCGAGGCCGAGGCCGCGATGCTCGGCGAGTCCGTCTCGATGCTGGTGCCGCAGGTGGTCGGGTTCCGGCTCACGGGCGCGCTGCGCGAAGGGGCGACCGCCACCGACCTCGTCCTCACCGTCACGCAGATCCTCCGACAGACGGGCGTCGTCGGGAAGTTCGTCGAGTACTTCGGCCACGGCGTGTCGAGCCTCCCCCTCGCCGACCGCGCGACGATCGGGAACATGTCCCCCGAGTACGGCGCGACCTGCGGTTTCTTCCCCGTCGACCAGGTCACCCTCGACTACCTGCGCCTGACCGGGCGGCCGGACGAGCGGATCGCCCTCGTGGAGGCCTACTGCAAGGAGAACTTCCTCTGGCACGACCCGGAGCACGAGCCGACGTACACGGAGATCGTCGAGCTCGACCTCGGCGACGTGGAGCCGAGTCTCGCCGGACCGCGCCGCCCGCAGGACCGCGTGCCGCTCACCGAGGCCAAGCAGTCCTTCCTGGGGGCGCTGGAGAGCTTCGGCGTCGACTACGGGAACACGCACGACGAGGCCATCGCCGAGTCGTTCCCTGCCAGCGATCCGGCCGCCGACGCCACGCCGGGACATGACCCGGTGGCGGCTCCGGCGCCCAGGGCCGTTCCGAGCACGATGGTCGCCGAGCGCGCCGAGCCGGTCGCCGTCGAGCTCGACGGCCAAAGCTTCGAGCTCGAGCACGGGGCCGTGGTGATCGCGGCGATCACGAGCTGCACGAACACGTCCAACCCGAGCGTGATGCTGGGCGCGGGGCTCCTCGCCCGGAAGGCCGTCGAGCGCGGGCTCACACGCAAGCCCTGGGTCAAGTCGAGCCTCGCTCCGGGCTCGAAGGTGGTGACCGAGTACTACGAGCGCGCCGGCCTGACGCCCTACCTGGAGCAGCTCGGCTTCCACACGGTCGGCTACGGCTGCACGACCTGCATCGGGAACTCGGGCCCCCTGCCCGGGCCGATCTCCGAGGCGGTGAGCGAGGGCGACCTCGTCGTCTGCTCCGTGCTCTCGGGCAACCGCAACTTCGAGGCCCGCATCCACCCCGAGGTGAAGGCGAACTACCTCGCCTCGCCGCCGCTCGTCGTCGCCTACGCACTCGCCGGCCGGATGGACGTCGACCTGACCACCGAGCCGATCGGCCGGGGCTCGGACGGCCAGGACGTCTACCTGACCGACATCTGGCCGACCGCCGAGGAGATCGCGGACACGATCCGCTCCGCAGTCGACGGCGAGATGTTCCGACGCACCTACGCGGACGTGTTCACCGGGGACGAGCGCTGGAGCGCGCTCGAGATCCCGGAAGGCGACCTCTACGACTGGCGCGACGAGTCGACCTACGTTCGTCGGCCGCCGTACTTCGACGGCATGTCGCCCGAGCCCGGCACGGTCGAGGACATCCACGGCGCCCGCTGCCTGGTGCGCGTCGGCGACTCGGTCACGACCGACCACATCTCGCCGGCGGGCGCGATCAAGCCGGACAGCCCCGCGGGCAAGTACCTGATCGCGCACGGAGTCGAGCGCAAGGACTTCAACTCCTACGGCTCACGGCGGGGCAACCACGAGGTGATGGTGCGCGGCACGTTCGCAAACGTCCGCCTCAGAAACCTGCTCGTGCCCGGCAGCGAGGGCACCTGGACCGTCCACGTCCCGAGCGGCGGGGAGATGACGATCTACGACGCGTCCGTCCGCTACCAGGAGGAGGGCACGCCGCTGGTCGTCATCGCCGGCAAGGAGTACGGCTCGGGCTCGTCGCGCGACTGGGCGGCGAAGGGGCCGAAGCTGCTCGGCGTCCGCGCGGTGCTCGCGGAGAGCTACGAGCGGATCCACCGATCAAACCTGCTGATGATGGGGATCCTCCCGCTCCAGTTCATGGACGGCGAGACCCCGGACACGCTCGGCCTGACCGGGCGCGAGGAGTTCGCGGTCGAGGGCGTCGAGAACGGCGAGGCGCGGGAGGTCACCGTCCGCGCCGACGGCAAGGAGTTCAAGGCGCGGCTCCGCCTGGACACCCCGCGCGAGCGCGAGTACCTCCGCCACGGCGGGATCCTCCCGTACGTGTTGCGCCGGCTGCTGCGCGCCTAGTCGGGTCTCAGATCGACTCTCGGAGTGCGTTCGCCGCCGCTTGCAGGCGGTCGCTCACGTCCGCGAGCTCTTTGGCCGCCAGCTCGATCCGCTCTTGCTGGGTGTCCGAACGCTCCTTCTGGTTCTCAGCGCGCTGGTTAAGCGTCTTCAGCTGCTCGGCCATCTCTTCGACGGTTCGCGTGAGGGTTGCCAGCTGTCCGGCGACACTCGCGATGTCCTCCTTCTCCGTCACCGGTGGAATCTTATGCCCCGGCCCGCCTCTTCTAGTAGCGGAGAAGTGCGCCGATCCCGCCGACGGGATCGAGGTCCTGGCGATGGCGCACCGCCAGCACCTGGCCGCCGTGCGCGAGGACCTGATGGACGGCGAGGTCGAGCCCCTCGCCCCGCTCCTCCATCTCGGTGCCGTCGAGCGGGCAGCGGCCGCCCTGGAGGCTCACCCGCCCGCACGCCGGGCACTGGCACGCGGAGTGCTCGACGCCCTCCTGGAAGACGAGGCACTCCACGCGCCCGTCCGAGGCGGCCTCGAGCGTCTGCTCCCACCCAGAGGCGGCACGGCCGTTCCGGCCTGCCTCCTCCTTCCAGCGCTCCACGACCTCCGTCTCCCGCTCCCGGCGCCACTGCTCGAGCACCGGAAGCGCGACGTCGTAGAGCTCGGTCGGGGACGCGTGCGCCTTCGCCGTCGTCCAGCCGATCACGGCGCTGCTCGTGTCGCCGGCGAGCATGGCGCCGAACTCGCTCTTCAGCTCCTCCGGGCAGACGATGACGACCCGCGGGTAGCGGAGCTGCCGGAGCCGCCGCTCGAGCTCGTCGGCGACCGTCTTCAGGTGGCCCTTGGCGAGCTCGTCGATGTGCCGCTGGTAGTTGGCCTGCGACCAGCCGCCCTGGTCGTGCCGGGCGGGCTGCTCCTCGAAGAGGTCCGCGACCTCCTCGAGGCGGCCGCCGCGCAGCCGGTAGAGGCGTCCCTCCTCGCGTGCGACCAGCGCGACGACGGCCCCCTCCCCGCGGCCGACGAGCGGGACGAGCGGCGCCAGGTAGAGCTCCCGCCCGACCTTTACCTCGTCCGGCACCGGCTCCGTGAGCGGAAGTGTCTGCCAGACGTTGTCGAGCCCGGCGCAGAAGAGCGCAAAGCCGTGGGCGCCGTCCCGCTCGAACTCCTCCGTGAAGTAATGCTTGATCCGCTCGAAGTCCTCGCGGAGACCGACGCGCTGCTCGTGCGTCTGCTCGTTCCGATTCGCGCCGTTCGACTTCAGGCCCTGGTCGACGAGCGAGTTCACGCGCGTTGCCGCATCGCCGGCCGTCGGCGAGGCGCTCGGGTCGAGGTCGAGGTACAGGCTGATGGCACAGCCTTTCGCCGCACGAAAGCCGGCGAGCTGCCGCAGCGTCTCCCAGGTCACCGAGTTGGCCACGGAGCGCGATTCTATGCGTGATGAACGTGTGGACCGTCGGTCACGGCACGAGGCCCGTGGAGGCGCTGATAGCGATGCTCGAACGGGCCGGTGTCCAAACGCTCGTGGACGTGCGCCGCTATCCGGGCTCGCGCCGGAATCCGCAGTACAACCGGGGCGCGCTGGAGGCGGCGCTCGCCCGTGCCGGTATCGCCTACCGCCATCTCGAAGCGCTCGGAGGGCGCCTGCGGGGCGAGCCCGGCGAGGAGCGGTTCGCATGCATCCGCCATCCGGCCTTCCGCAGCTACGCCGCCCGGATGGGGACGCCGGAGTGGCAGGAGGCACTCGGCGCAGCACTCGCGGAGGCGGAGCCGTGCCTGATGTGCGCCGAGACTCCGTGGACGAAGTGCCACCGCCGCTTCATCGCCGAGCTGCTGGTCGCACGCGGGCACCAGGTGCGCCATCTCTCGCCGCAGGGCATCGAGCCGCACCGCCTCTCGGACGAAGCCGAGGCCCGCGACGGACGCCTCTACCTCTGTGGAGAGCTCGTGGCCTAGCGGACACGGGTGAACGTGAGCGTCCAGCGGACGCGCTCGGTCACCTTGCCGTCGTACTCGCCCTCGATCGTCGTCGTCTGCGTCGTGTCCCCGCTGATGAAGAAGCGCGGGACGTCGCGGCCGAAGACGTCTCCGGCCGCGAGCGGCGCGCCGGCGAGGGCCAGATCGGTCCGGATCGCGCGGATGTCCGCGGGCTCCTCGGGGCAGGTGCCCCGGAACGAGCGCGCACGGGCCGCGCCCTGCATGCGCGCGAACCGGGCAGTCCCCCGCCCGGGGCTCGTCAGCCGGGCGGTCGCGTTACTGAACGTCGCGCGCTGCTGCGCGCAGTTCCGCCGTTGCAGCGTCCGCACGCAGCGCGGGCCTCCCGATACGACGCGCACCGACCCGCCCTGGGTCGCGGTGCCGGCGATCGAGCGGACGACGCCGGGCGAGATCCTGAGCGGTCGCCCACGACCCGCCGAGGTGAAGACGACCCTCGAGCGCCGCGTCGTTCGGAGCGTCAGCCGCCACTGACCCGTCGTCGTCGTGGTCTCGGTGCAGTCGCCCTCGACCACCCGCGCGACCGTCCAGTCCTTGGTCAGCGTCCCGGTCAGCGTCACCGTGAACGCGGCGCGCTGCGGCGTCGCCGCGCCCGCCGGTCCCCAGCCGAGAGGGAGCACGCACGCCACGACCATCGAGACCCCGAACCACCGCAGCACTACCGTTCGCACCTAAGCAGATCACCCTGAGAAAGGGAAGTTTCGAGCCGTCCGCTTCGTTCACTACTGTTGCTGGGCCCGGAAGCGGGCTCGGCGTGCGTCTGGAGGAATGAATGGCTGAAAACGGGGTCCGCGACCTGATCATCATCGGAGGAGGCCCGGCCGGGTACACGGCCGCGCTCTACGCCGCCCGCGCGAACCTGGAGCCGCTCGTCTTCGAGGGCTTCCAGTGGGGCGGGCAGCTGATGATCACGAGCGACGTCGAGAACTACCCGGGCTATGCCGAGGGCGTGCTCGGCCCCGAGATGATGAAGGACTTCCGCCGCCAGGCGGGCCGGTTCGGCGCCGAGTTCGTGAGCGACGACGTCACCCGCGTCGACTTCTCCGAGCATCCGTTGCGGATCTGGGTCGGGGACGACGAGTACCAGGCAGAGGCCGTCATCGTCGCGACGGGGGCGAACGCCCGCCAGCTCGGCCTTCCCTCGGAGCGGACGTTCCAGGGCCGCGGCGTCTCCTACTGCGCGGTCTGCGACGCCGCGTTCTTCCGGGAGAAGGACCTCGTGGTCGTCGGCGGCGGCGACTCGGCGATGGAGGAGGCCATCTTCCTGACCAAGTTCGCCGACAAGGTCACCATCGTGCACCGGCGGGAGGAGTTCCGCGCCTCGCAGATCATGGAGGACCGCGCGCACGCGAACGAGAAGATCGAGTGGATCACGAACGCGGTCGTCGACGAGGTCGTCGGCGAGACCGCGGTGACGGCGGTGCGGATCCGAGACGTCAACACCGGGGAGATCACGGAGCTGCCGGCCGACGGCCTCTTCGTCGCGATCGGCCACGACCCGAACACGACGCTCTTCATCGGCCAGCTCGAGCTCGACGAGGCCGGCTACATCCTCACGAAGCCGGGCTCGACCGAGACGAGCGTCGAAGGCGTCTTCGCCGGCGGCGACGTCGTCGACCACACGTACCGCCAGGCGGTCACCGCGGCCGGCATGGGCTGCATGACGGCGCTCGACGCCGAGCGCTGGCTCGCGGCGCGCGAAGGCCGCCTGGCCGACGCGCTCGCCGCGCCGCGCGAGTAGCTAAGAGGGTTTGGCGAAATACCGGCTGTGCCGCCAGGGCCGCGCACCCTGTCAACGAGCGTTATTCCGCCAAAACCCTCCTAGAAGAGATCGAAGTCGCCCGCCAGGACGCGGTCGAGGCG
>DASSSO010000123.1:0-6797 GCA_035776735.1 Gaiellaceae bacterium
CGGCGCGATCGTCGGCCCGCCTGGGAGCGGGCTCCCGCCCGCGACGATTCATGCCGTCGAGGGCAAGCAGTGGTCGACGTTCGGCGGACGCTGGGGCGAGTCGGAGTACTTCTTCACTCCGATCCCGCTTGGCCCCGTGCCGGCCGGCTCGGTGCCCGTCGGGCTGGCGCCGGCGAGCCCGGCAAACCAGGCGAACTGGAACGTCCAGGTCGTCCTCGGGTGGCCGGTGATCTGAGCCGCCGTCACAGCCGCGGCCGGTGCCGCTCGACTATCGCTTCAGCATCCACCCCGCGCGGCAGGGTGCCGTAGGCCAGGCCGCCGTCGCCCGCGAGGCGGGAGGCGCAGAAGGCGTCCGCGACTGCCGGGTGGCCGTGCCGTACGAGGAGCGAGGCCTGGAGCGCGAGGCCCATCCGCTCGACCAGACGCCGGGCTCGCGCCTCGAGCTCGTCTCCGTCGCGCAGCTCGTGCTCGAGCGCGTCCAGCCACGCGTCAAGCCGTGGCTCGGCGCCCGCGGCCTCACGGCACTCGGCCAGGAAGGCGTCGAGCGTCTCGGGCGTCCGTTGCAGCGCGCGCACGACGTCCAGGCAGATGACGTTGCCGGCGCCCTCCCAGATCGACTGCAGCGGCTGCTGCCGGTAGATCCGCGGCATGCCCGATTCCTCGACGTAGCCGTTCCCGCCCAGGCACTCGAGCGCCTCGGCGGCGTGGCCCGGGCCGCGCTTGCAGACCCAGTACTTGGCCACGGCCGTGCCAATGCGGGCGAGCGCCGCCTCGTCGCGGTCGTAGGCTCGGGCGAGCCGCAGCGCCGTCAGCGTTGCAGCCTCCGACTCGACGCAGAGGTCCGCCAGGACGTTCCGCATCAGCGGCTGCTCGACGAGCGGCAGGCCGAACGCCGAGCGGTGGGCGGCATGGTGCGTCGCCTGCTCCACCGCCGCGCGCATGCCCGCCGCCGTCGCCAGGACGCAGTCGAGCCGCGTGTGGTTGACCATCTCGATGATCGTCTGCACGCCGCGACCCTCCTCGCCGACCAGCCGCGCCCACGCCGCCTCGAGCTCGATCTCGCTCGACGCGTTCGAGCGGTCGCCGAGCTTGTCCTTGAGCCGCTGGATCCGGAACGCGTTGCGCGTCCCGTCCGGAAGCACGCGGGAGAGCAGGAAGCAGGAGAGACCGCCCTCCGCCTGGGCGAGCACGAGGAAGGCGTCGCACATCGGGGCCGAGCAGAACCACTTGTGGCCGGTGAGCTCGTACTCGCCGCCGCCGAGCGCGTGAGCGGCGGTCGTGTTCGCGCGGACGTCGGAGCCGCCCTGCCGCTCCGTCATCGCCATCCCGCAGAGCGCCCCGCGCTTCTCCGCCGGCGACCGCAGGCCCGGGTCGTAGTCGAGCGACGTGAGCCGCGGCTCCCACTCCGCCGCGAGCTCGGGCTGGGCGCGCAGGGCGGGGACGGCGGCATGGGTCATCGAGATCGGGCAGCAGTGCCCGGGCTCGACCTGCGCCGCCAGGTAGAAGAGCGCCGCGCGCGCGACCTGCGCCCCCGGCCGGGGCTCGCGCCACGAGCGGGCGTGCAGCCCGTGCGCGACGCTCGTCCGCATCAGCGCGTGCCAGGCGGGATGGAACTCGACCTCGTCGATCCGGTTGCCGAAGCGGTCGTGCGTCCGTAGCTGCGGCGGGTTCTCGTTCGCGAGCCGGCCCCACTCGAGCGGCTCGGGCGTGAGCAGCGCGCCGAACGCGACCGCGTGCTCGGCCGCCCAGCCCCCACCATCGCGCTCGAGGGCTTCGGCAAGCGGACGGTTCTCGAGGAACAGGTTGTGTCCCTCGAGCGGCGGCGGCTGGTTCGCCATCTCGCCGACGATACTCAGGGGTGGGCGGCGCTGGGCCGCCCACCCCTGAAGAGGCCTACTTCAGCGAGACGTCGTCGATGCGGAAGCTGGTCGGGAGGATGACGTCGGTCGTCGCGCGGAACTGGAGTCGCACGGTCTGTCCGCTCCAGCTCGCGAGGCTGAACGACTTCTGCGAGTAGTTGCCGGCCGTCGTCTCGTTGGCGTTGCTGTACGTGGCCAGCGTTCCGAGCAGCGCGCCCGACGTGCTTCGCACCTCGACGAAGAGGCGGTCGTAGACGGTCGAGCCGGACTCGCTCGAGGTGATGTTGAGCCAGAAGGTGTAGTTCGCCGGGTGGCCCGACGGGATGGTCACCGTCTGGTATTCGGTGCCGTTCGCGTTGTTGTAGGCCCCGAGGATCGTGTAGCCGGTGCCCGAGTGCGGATAGGCGCCGGTCGACCAGTACGCGTTCCCCGAGAGCGTCCACGGCGAGGCCGAGCCCTCGAAGCCGCCGTTCACGACCAGCTCGGCGCCGGGCGGTGGCGGCGGTGGCGGCGGTGGCGGTGGCGGCGGTGGTGGTGGTGGCGGCGGCGGCGGCGGAGTCCCGCCGAACACCGAGTACAGCAGCCGGTTGGGAGACCCGCTGCCGGGGTTCGTGACCTTGTTCGGGGTCGAGTTGGAGACGAGCGCCTGCGTGACGGTCGACGCCGACGCGCCGGGGTTCGTCTGCAGGTAGAGCGCGATCGCGCCGGCGACGTGCGGCGACGCCATCGACGTCCCGCTGATCGTGTTCGTCGCCGTGTCGCTCGTGCTCCAGGCCGAGGTGATGCTCGAGCCCGGGGCGAAGATGTCCAGGCACGTCCCGAAGTTCGAGAACGAGGAGCGCGCGTCGGTGCTGGTCGTCGCCCCGACGGTGTTCGCCGCCGCCGCGCGGGCGGGCGAGGAGTTGCACGCGTTGGCGTTCGAGTTCCCCGCGGCGACCGCGTAGCTGACGCCGGAGTTGACCGAGTTCGTGACCGCGTTGTCCAGGGCCGTGCTCGCCCCGCCGCCGAGGCTCATGTTCGCGACGGCCGGGGAGGCGTGGTTTGCCGTGACCCAGTCGACGCCGGCGATCACGCCCGACGTCGCCCCCGAGCCCTGACAGTTGAGCACGCGCACCGGGTGAAGCGTGACCTGCTTCGCCACGCCGTACGTCGTTCCGCCGGTCGTACCGGCGACGTGGGTGCCGTGGCCGTTGCAGTCGTTCGTGCCGCCGCCGATGAAGTCGGCGCCGTTGCCGATCCGGCCCGTGAACTCCTGGTGGGTTGCGCGGATGCCGGTATCGACGATGTAGGCGTGAATGCCCTGCCCCGTCTGGTTGTAGGTGTACGCGTTGTTCAGGGGCAGGTCGCGCTGGTCGATCCGATCGAGCCCCCAGGTCGCAGGCGACTGGGTCGCGACTGCGTGGACGACCCCGTCGGGCTCGACGTAGGCGACACGCGGGTCGCGGGCGAGCGCCGCGGCCCGGCCGGGGGCCAACCGCACGGCGAAGCCCTTGAGCGCGTGCTGGTAGACAAAGGTTAGGTCGCCGCCGTGCGCCCGAGCGAGCTCTCCGGCCGAAGCTGCGACCAGCGGCCGCTGCGGGCTTGCCTCGCCCTCGACCCGGACGGCGTCGGGCTTGAAGACGACGATGTACGAAGCCGCAGAGGGAGCTTGAGCCGCGCCGACGTCCGCCGCGGCCGACGAGGCTGCCGCGACGAGACATGCGGACAGCGCGACAAGAAGGAACCTCATCATTCCCTCCTTCTGAGAGGTCTAACGGCGTCTCAAGTAAACGACATCGGCGGTTGCGTGTCTACGGCGCGATGTAGCGGGCCCCGAGCGTGGTCGCGAGTGTCCTGTGCGCGTTGCTCGTTCCGATGAGCGTCGAGCGCGACGGATCGACGCCATGGGTTCGGGCGAAGGCGAGCGGCAGCCCCGGCAGTGGCGGGCGGCACCAGCACGTCGGCGGGCCCCCCGGGTGCGCGCACAGCGCGCTCTCGACCGGCCCCGACACCTCGGCCGAAAGACCGGCGGCGACCTCCTCGAGCGCTTCCGGCTGGTCGTCCGGGCTCCAGTCGAAGACCAGGTGGGGCGCGCCGCGATCGCCCTGCCCGACCGCGTCCTTCCAGCCGGGCTCCTTCAACGCCGCGGCCGCGACGAAGACACCTGCGCGACCACGCCGGGACGGCGGGGTGCGCTCGAACGGCACCTGCTCCACCCCTGTGAAGCCCTCGTCAGGCGACGGCGGCTCCAGCTCGCGGAGCGTGCGCATCTGGGAGGTCGGGGCGTGCAGGCCAGGCTCCTGCCGCGCGGCCCTCTGCAGCTCCTCGGGAGTCGGGAGGGCGCCGAAGCGATCGAGCAGCCGCTCGACGAGGTTGACCTGCGCCTGCGCCAGCGGCGTGTCGAGCCAGATGCACCGCGCCAGGACCCCGTTCCGGCCCGCCGCGTCGAGCACGTAGCTCCGCGAGGCGCGCGTGAGGTACGTGTTGTCGAGGACGACCCGTCGACTGCCCGACGACAGCTCCTCGTCCAGTGCTTGGGCGATCCCGCGCAGGGAGCCGCCGCGCTCGTCGCGGTTGAGCCGGACGTAGCCGCGGGCGACGTACTCCTCCGCGACACGGCTCTTGCCCGCTCCGGGGATGCCCATGACGACGACCACCTCGGCGTCGTCCGGCGTACGCCGCCTGCGGCGAACCGGACGTGGACCGCCGAACGCGCGTGCGAGGGCCGCTCGGTCGTCGGGGGCGAGCTCGAGCCTGGCGGCGCGGGCGGCGGAGCGTGCCGTCTCCGGGCGCCGGGCGCCGGGGATCGCAACCACGGAGGGCGAGAGCCCGAGCAGCCAGGCAAGCGCGACCTCGGCGGGAGTCGCGCCGCGTGCGTTTGCGACCTCGGCGAGCGCCTGGTGGCGGGCGAGGCCGCCCGCCCGCCGCGGCCCGCCGAGCGGCGAGTGGGCGATCACGGCGAGGCCGCGCTCGACGCAGCGCTCGACGACGCCGCCCCGGAGCGCCCGGTCGTCGAAGGGGCTGAGCGCGACCTGGACCGCCGCGACGGGAGCGAGCTCGAGCGCCTCGTCCAGCTGCGGGCGGTTGACGTTGGCGAGCCCGACGCGTCGCACGAGGCCCTCGTCGACGAGCCGGGCCAGCGCGCGCAGGGTGGTCGGCCACGGCGTCCGCGGGTCGGGCGCATGGACGAGATAGAGGTCGATCGGGAGGCCGTCCAGCGCCGCGAGGCTCGCCTCGCAGTCGGCACGGATCGCCTTCGCGCGACCGTCCGGCACCCACCCGCCGCCCGTACGCGACATGCCTCCCTTCGTCACGATCCGCGCGCCCGCCTCGGCGCCGCAGCGGCGGAGCGCGCGGGCGAGCAGCGCCTCGTTGTGTCCGAGCTCCGCCTCGCCGTGGCCGTACGCGTGCGCGGTGTCGAAGACGGCGATCCCCGCCTCGACGGCGGCCGCGATCGTCTCGAGCGCGAGCTCTTCGTCGCGATCCTCGTCCGTCGACAGGCGCATGCAGCCGAGCCCGACACGGGGCTCCGAGCCAAGCCACGGGCGGCTCAGGATGGCGCTCCGGCGGCTCTGGCGCCGCTCGCTGACGCGGCCGAACCGCGGCTAGACTGAGGCGACCCGCCGACGTAGCTCAGCTGGTAGAGCACATCACTCGTAATGATGGGGTCCCCGGTTCGAGTCCGGGCGTCGGCTTCAATCTGAAGCGCGTGTCAAGCGTGTCGCAACTGCTTCCGAGGGCGACCGGCATCAACGCCAGGCTCGCTATGACGGGAACCAGTCTGCTCATCGCGTGGCGATCGAGGCGCACCGTTCTTCCTCCTGCGCCTTAACCACAACCGCGAACCAGCGCCCTCCCCGATGTCTGGGTCCACCTTGCGCGCGAGGCTTGAGTTGGCTCGGAAGGAGGTGACCAATCGTGCTGAGCGAGGTGCTCACGAAGAACGAGCGAACGACGTCGCCGCCGATGCCCACCTCGACGGTGCCTGATTCAGCTGAGGGCGGGCCGCGACCGTATCGCCTGCTGCCTCTTTGGCAGGCATTCCTCTACTTCGGCGTGCCCGGACTGACGTTCTTCGTCTTCGTCTGGGTCGGCATCCCGGCACTTACGGATGCCGGACTGTCCGAGTTCGCAGCTTTCCTCTGGGCACTTCTGATTCCATCGGCGCTTCTGCTGGTCGCCGCCCTCGTTGGCCTGCGTTCCGAAGGCTGGTCGCTCACCGGGTCGTCTCTGCGGCAGCGATTTCGCTATCGACGCATGACCCGACGAGAGTGGCTCTGGACTGGCGGCGCAGCAGTGGTCGTCATGCTCGGCTTCGGGCTGCTCACTGCGATCACGAACCAACTGATCGACAACGGCCTGATTCCGTTGCCTGGCGACACGGCGTCCGTTCTCGACCCGCGCGCCTCATCCGAGGAGCTCCTCGAGGGGTACGGCGGGGTCATCGTCGGACGCTGGGAGTTGGTGGCTCTCTACTTTGTCGCCCTCTCTTTCAACATCGTCGGGGAAGAACTCTGGTGGCGCGGCTACATCCTTCCCCGCCAGGAACTCGCCCACACGTCTCACGCCTGGCTCGCGAATGGCCTTCTCTGGGCCGGATTTCACTTCTTCAAGTGGTGGGAGATCCTGGCGCTGCTACCGATGACGCTAACCGTCGCGTTCATCTCGCAGAAACTGCAAAACAACACGCCTGCGTTGATCGTGCACTACCTCTTCAACGGGGTCAGCTTCGTCGTCTTCGTCTTGCTCGTGGCTGGCGTCGTGGAGATCTAGCTCAATCCCGGAGACGGTCCGTCTCCGCCCACCTGGTCCTTAAGGAACGGCCTAGCTGTGCGGTCTACCGCCGTCTGCCTACCGCTTCCGCGAATCTCGTGATGATGGGGTCCCCGGTTCGAGTCCGGGCGTCGGCTCTCGATCTCTCCCTCGCTCAGCCGCCGCTACGCGAATGAGCTCAATGAG
>DASSSO010000195.1:0-4665 GCA_035776735.1 Gaiellaceae bacterium
GGGCCGAGTGCTCGCCGAGCGCGGGCGGCGGCGACTGGTACGCCACTCGCTCGCCGTCGGCGGAGAACGGAAGCCCGACGGTCCGGACGCCGGCGAGCTCCTGGAGGATCGCCAGCGCCTGGGTCTGCTCGCTCTCGGCGACCTGGGCCACGTCCTGCACCGGCGCGGCCGGCACGCCGGCGTCGCGCAGGCGCTCGAGCCACACCGCGGAACGCTCGACCTCGAAACGGCGCCCGAGCTCGGGGATTAGCTCCTCCCGGTTCGCGACGCGGAGCGGGTTCGTCGCGAAACGCGGGTCGTCGGCGAGCTCGGGGAGCCCAGCGGCCTCGCAGAGCGCGCGGAAGAGCCGGTCGTTCCCGGCCACGACCATCAGCTCGCCGTCGCGCGTGCGGAACACCTGGTAGGGCGCGATGAGCGCGAAGGCGGTTCCCTCGCGGCCGGCGATCTCGCCCGTAGCGAGGTAGTTGGTCAGCTGGTAGGGCAGCAGCGCAAGGGTCGTCTCGTAGAGCGACAGGTCGAGGTCGCGGCCGCGACCTTCGAGGACCGCGGCGACGACGGCCAGCGCCGTCCACACCGCGGTCCCGAGGTCGACGATCGACGTCCCCACACGGACCGGGGCCCCGCCCGGCTCGCCGGTCACGCTCATGACCCCGCCCGCGGCCTGCATCAGGGGGTCGTAGCCCGGTTGATCCGCGAGCGGGCCATGACGGCCGAAGGCGCCGATCGAGCAGTAGACCAGCCGGTCGTTGCGGGCGCGCAGTTCGGCCGGGCCGAGGCCGAGCCGCTCCGCCGCCCCCGGCCGAAGGCTCTGGACGAACACCGCCGAGCGCTCCGCCAGCCGCAGCAGGGCCTCACGCCCGGCGGGACTAGAGACGTCGAGAGCAAGCGACCGCTTGCCGGCGTTGGCCACGAAGAACATCACGCTCCCGCCTGCGGCGAACGCCGGCCCCCACGCGCGGGCCTCGTCGCCGCGCCCGGGATGCTCGACCTTGACCACGTCCGCGCCGAGGGCCGCGAGGATCTGCGTGCAGTACGGGCCCGCGAGCGAGCTCGTCAGATCGAGGACCCGGATGCCACGGAGAGGACGAAAGTCGTTCAGGGCGCGGACGCTACTCGCCCGCCCCGTCCGACCGTTAGGGTTCCTTCCCGTCTCCGCCGTGGCTCGGGGGGGTTCCGAGCGGAGGAACGGCCGCCGGCGCGGCGAAAGGCACCAGCTCCGGAGGAGGATCGCATGCCCAGGTTGCGAGCTCTGCGGTGATGGAGGATCGAGATCGTCTTCGCCGGCGCATCCTCGCGCTGGCCGGAATGTCGCTGCTGCTGGCGGGGCTGCTGACGGCGCTGTCGCTCGTCGTGGTCGTGGTGGCCGTCTTCGCGCTCATGCTCCTCGCGGCCCTCGCGGCCGGCGCCCTCCTGCTGCTCCGGCGCGTCCGGGTTCGGCCCGCGCTCGAGGCCGCGGCGGCGACGTCGCACACCGTCAGGTCGCGGGTTCCGAAGCCGCGAGTCCGTGAGCACGCCCGGGCGGTCTCCGCACGCGCCCGGACGACCGCGGCCGCGGCGCCCGGCAGGACCGAGGCCCTCGCCGAGACCGCGTTCCGCGGCTCGATCAGCGGCATGTACCGCCTGGGCCTCCTGAAGCTGCACTCCGTCGACCCGAGCAGCCGCGCGCAGGAGCTCAACCTGCTCGGAGCGCAGCTGCGCCGGGAGGGCGAGCCCGAGCAGGCCGCCGAGCGTCATCGGGCGGCGCTGGAGATCCTCCGCGACCTCGGGGACCAGCAGGCCGAGGCCCTGACCCTCAACAACCTCGGCCTCGCGCTCGCCCACAGCGGCGCCGACGAGGCGGCCGTCCAGCACCTCGAGCAGGCGGTCGACGTGCTGCGCGAGCTCGGGGACGAGGAGCACGAGGGACAGGTGATCGCCAACCTGGGGATCGTCTACCGGCGCCAGGGGCACGGCGAGGAGGCGATGACGCTCTTCCAGGAGGCGCTCGAGAAGCTTCCGCCGGCCTCGCCGGCCTACCGGCAGGTCGAAGAGGAGCTCGAGCGCGCGTCCTAGAAGCGCAACGCGCCGATGGCGGCCCACCGGCGCGTTGACTGTTCCACGGGAGGGGTGTTCCGGCCCTCTCCCCGGCCGCCCGTGAAGGGACGAGCAACCGCTTGCTGAGGCGGATCGTCACAAGGTCGGATGAGAACTCCGTCAAGCCAGCGTGAGAGTTCGAGACCGGACCCCGATGGTTCCGCGGACCGGATGCTGCGGATGCATGGTCGACGCACTCGATGAGACAACCGTGAGACCGCCATGAGAGTCCTGCCTGATCAGGCGTGCGGAGCGGCCGCCGCCTCGTCGAGCCTCCGGCCCCGGCTGCTTCGCCAGGCGAGCACGCCCACGCCGAGGAGAACCGCCTCGACCAGCGTGATCGCCAAGCGGTTCAGGACGGTGGCGCCGAGGGCGACGGGCGCCGAGGCGACGGCGAGCATCAACCCGTACATCGACGCCTCCCGGACGCCGAGACCCGAAGGCGCCAGCACCGAGAGCACGGCGACGATCGCCCCGACGGCCGCCGTCCCTCCGAGGTATGGCGCCGTCTCCAGCCCGGCGTCGCCTCCCACCGAGCGGATCAGGAACAGGAGCGCGACCCCGCCGACGACCCAGCTCGCCGAGTAGAAGGCGAGCAGCCCGAGCATCGTCCTCCACGAGAGCGCCGGCGGCTCGGCGGCGCCGAACGGCCGGAACGCCACCCGCGCCACGACGCGGTAGATCCTCGGATGGAGCAGGCCGGCGACCGCGGCGCCGAACAACACGACCGGCCAGATCGGGGCGTCCCAACCCGACACGAACGGCAGCGAGCAGACGAGCACGAGCACGCCGGCGACCGCCGACAGGCCGGCCTCGAGCAGGATCGAGGCGACGACCACCGACGTCTTGTCGACCCCGCCGGCCTTCCGGAGCCAGACGACGCGCGCCGCCGGCGTCCAGATCCCGCCGGGGATGTACTTGGCCAGCATCGACGCCATCTCGGACTGGAGCGCGACCGGGTACGACGTCCGAATCCCGAGCGCGCGCAGGATCCACTGCCAGCCGAGGACGAACATCAGGTAGTAGACGGCGAGAATCACGCAGGCGATGCCGAGCTCGACGGGGTCGGCGTCTCGGAGGCGCGGGAGCGCCTCGCTCCACGTGTCCCGGACGGCCCAAGCGAGAAAGCCGAGCAGGACGCCGACGAAGACGACCTGCAGGACGACGACGAGCCGGCGCCGCTGCGCGAGTCGGTCGAGGGCGTTGCGCATGCCCGCACCGTAGTTGCCGAGCGGTCCCTAGAGCCTCCCTGCCTCGACGATCCGCTGGAGAAACTGGCGCGTCCGCGGCTCCTGCGGCGCGGAGAAGATCTGCTCCGGCGGGCCCTGCTCCAGGATCACCCCGCCGTCGAGGAAGCACACGCGTCGAGGAAGCACACGCGATTCGCGATCTCCCTGGCGAAGCCCATCTCGTGGGTTGCGATGAGCATCGTCATCCCGCCGGCCGCCAGGCCGAGCCCTGCGGCAAGGACGAGCAGCGCCAGCATCCTCCGCACGAGGAAGACACGATCGAGTCAGGCAGCCCGCAGTTCCAGGTGGCGCACGGGGATGCCGTGGGCGTCGATCGCCGCCCGTACGGTCTCGTCCTCGAGCCAGGTCGCGTCCTCGCCGGGCCGCGTCAGGACGACGATCTCGTCCGCGGGGAAGCTCCGAAGCGCGTCCTCGATCGCCTGCGGGGCATCGGTGTTCTCTCCCGTCCGGTCGATCTCCACCCGCGTGTCGCGCGGGGCCGCCGACGCGACCCGGTCCGCCGCCTCCGCCGCCTCCCGGCGGGCGTCGTCCTCGTCGTTCGCGAGCCACTCGAGGAACGAGACGTCCGCCGCGGGCGCGACCACACGGATCTCGTCCGCGTCCGCGATCGCCTCGCGGAGTCGGCCCTCGTCGGCCGGGACCGTCGTGACCACCAGGACCTTCACGCACCATTCCTACCCGGACTCGCGCGCCGGAAACGCACAGGCAGAATCCGCTTCCGATGCGCTGGCTCGAGCCAGATTGGCGAGCGGAGGCCGAGGCGTGGATCCGCGGGCAGGCTCGGGTGGCGGGGCCGGTCGAGCAGCCCCATGTCTATCCCTGGTCGACGGTGCTGCGGGTGCCGGCCGCCGACGGGATCCTCTGGTTCAAGGCGGTCTCCCCGGAGCATGCCTTCGAGCCCGAGCTCACCCTCCTGCTCGCGGAGACCTTCCCGGACCGGGTGACCGAGCTCGTCGCCGTCGACGCGTCGCGCGGGTGGATGCTGATGCGCGACGCTGGGACGAGGCTCCGCGAGGCGGAGGTGCCCGACCCGCTCCACGAGTGGGAGACGGTCCTTCCGCGCTACGCGGAGATCCAGATCGCGCTCGCGCCGCGGGCGGGGGAGCTACTGGCGCTCGGCGTGCCCGATGCTCGCCTGGCAGGCATTCCCGACGCCGTCGAGTCGCTCCTCGAGGACGACGCCGCGCTCCTGCTCGGCGAGTCCGAGGAGCTGACGCACGCGCAGCGCGACGAGCTTCGCCGCCGCCTGCCGGAGCTCCGCGCGCTGGTCGACGAGCTCGCCGGCCACGGGATCCCGGAGACGATCCAGCACGACGACCTCCACGACGGCCAGGTCTTCCTG
>DASSSO010000208.1:0-23096 GCA_035776735.1 Gaiellaceae bacterium
CAGCTCGAGCTCCCGGAACGGGTACCTCGGGCTGTCCGGGATCACGAGTGCGACGCCATGCTCACGAAGCAGCGCGTAGACCTCCTCGGCGTACCAGCTCGGATGCCGGAGCTCGAGCGCATGACGGCCGGCCGGAAGGGCGGCGAGCGCTCCGGCCAGGCGCTCGTCGTCCCGCTGGAAGGTCGGCGGCAGCTGCCAGAGCACCGGGCCCATCTTCGGCGAGCCTGCGAGCGGCGCGATCCGCTCGTAGAAGCGCGGGATCCCGGCCCCGAGACCCCCGAGGCGCTTGATGTGCGTCAGGTACCGGCTCATCTTCACGGCGAAGACGAAGCCCGGCGGGGTCTGCTCGACCCAGCCTCTCACAGCCTCGGCCCGGGGGAGGCGGTAGAAGGTGGCGTTCACCTCGACGGTGTCGAAGAGCGTCGCGTAGTGCTCGAGCCAGCGCCTCTGCGGGAGGCCCTTGGGGTAGACCCGCTCGCGCCAGTGTGGGTAGTTCCAGCCCGAGCACCCGACCCGCACCTCGGTCATCGTGCGCGGCGCTCCGAGCCAAGTAACAGAGTGTTACTAAGTGAGAACGCCCCGCACCGCAGCGCAAACGGGCCCTTGTAACAGAGTGTTACTTGGAGCTGGAGCCGCGGGGTCACATGCTCAGAACACCCGCCAGCCGGTCGCGCAGTTCGTCAGTTCCGGCCGCCACGAGGATCCCGTGCGGCCGGGTGTCGAGCGGAGCCGCGTCCCAGGGGCTCCCGCCCGCGAACCCGACCGAAAGCCCGAGCTCCGTCAGCAGGAGCTGCGCGGCCGCCGTGTCGACCGCGCGCACCTCGCGGAGCGAGCAGACGGCGTCTACGCGCCCGGCCGCGAGCTGGCACATCGAGAGCGCGAGCGAGCCGTTGATCCGGAACCGCTGCGCGTAGCCGACCAGCGCCTCGGCGTGGTCGGCGACCGACGCCGCGAGCGTCCCCTCCATGACCAGGATCTCCACCGGCTCCTTCGGCCGGACGGCGCCGAGCGGCTCGCCGTCGAGCTGCGCGCCGCCGCCGCGGGTGGCCGTCCACTCCTCTCCCGAGCCGAAGTCGTGGACGTACCCGAAGACGACGTCGCCCATCGTCCTCCCCTCGGCGACGGCGATCGAGAGGCAGAAGTGCCGCAGGCCTCGCTTCGCGTTGACCGACCCGTCGATCGGATCGACGACCACGCACGTCTCCGAGGAGCCGAAGGCCCGCTCGCCGAGCTCCTCCGAGACGAGGGTGAACTCGAGGCCGTCGCGGTGCAGCTCCTCCAGCCGCGCGACGACGGCCCGCTCGGCCGCGTCGTCGATCGCGGTCGTGTCGTCGCCGCCGACGCCGGCGGCGATCACCGGCTCGCGCTCGGCCCGGCTCGGCAGATCGTCGAGGACGCGCGTGATGTCGGCCGCGGCGGCGCGGAAGGCGTCGAGCCAGGGCTTCACTCGAGGGGCAGGAAGAGGAGCCCCGAGAGCAGCTTCGGGTAGAAGTAGGTCGTCTTCTGCGGCAGCGTCTCGCCGGCCTGCGCGAAGCGGAAGACGTCCTCGATGCGGGTCGGACGGACGATGAAGGCGCCCTCCGCGTCGCCTCGCTCCACGGCGGCGACGGCCTCGTCCACCGAGGGCGTGTACCGGATGGGCCCGGGCGTGAGCGACTCGACGAGCTGGACGTCGAGCGCGCCCTCCTCGCCCTCGACCAGGGCGGCGCCGCCCTGCCGGTAGACGACGGCGGCTGCGCGCCCGGCCGGCTGCGCGTCCAGCGCCGCGAGAGCCGACGGCAGGTCCAGCGTTGGAGCCGCCCCGTTCAAGCGCTCCGCGATCCGGTGTGTCGGGAAGATCATCAGACCCGGGTCGCCGGTGGAGACCAGCACCACGAGGATGTCCTCGACTCCGGAGGCGACCGCCGTCTCGTACCGGTGGTGCCCGTCCGCGATCAGGAGCTGCTTGTCCGCGAAGGCTTCCGCGATCCCGCCGGCCGGGATGCGCCAGAGCCGCGTCCCTTCCGCCTCCAGCTCCGGCTCGCCGGCTGGGTGCTCGTAGGGCGGCGCGCCGTCGTAGAGGAGGAAGATCGGCTCCGGGTGCGCCTGCAGGGCCTCGAGCAGGCGCCTGCGGCCCTCCTTCGGCCCGGCATGCGTCCGCTCGTGGGGGAGCACGACCCGGTTCTCGTACGGCTCCACCTTCAGCGCGGCGACCAGCCCGCGGCGGGTCCGCTCGATCCCGTCCGGCCCGACGTACTGCTGCTCGAGCGCCCAGAAGGTGGGCTCGGCGTCCCGCACCAACACGCCGTCCGAGAGCCACTCGCGCCAGAGCCGCGCCGCGTCCGCCTCGTCTTCGGGCAGCGTCAGATGGACGACGTTGAGCGGGCTCCGCGCCAGCAGCTCCTCGCGCTGCTCGTCGTCGATCACGTCGTACGGCGGAGCCACGAGCCGGTCGAGCGGACCGGCGACGGACTCGTCGTAGCGTACGGCCCGAATCGGCTTGACGACCGCCATCTCGGGCCGGACGTTACATCCTCCGTCCGCCCTAGACTCGAGCCGTGAGCACGATCGCGGACCTCGCCGAGAATCGCGTCGTCGAGGGCACCTACGCGGTCGCGAGGAAGGAGCGGCGCCGGACGCGGGCGGGCTCCGACTACCTCGCGCTCGAGCTCGTCGACCCGAGCGGCAAGATCGAAGCGCGGGTCTGGAACGACGTCGAGCTGCTCGACTCGCGGTTCGGCGAAGGCGACGCCGTTCGTGTCCTCGGCCGGGTGGACCGGTTCCGCGACCGCCTTCAGCTCGACGTCCGCTCGCTCGAGCCGGCGGAGGGGCAGGACGCAGCCGAGCTGACGCCGGCAATGCGGCGGGACGCGGACGAGCTGGACGGCTTCCTCGAGTTCCTCGGCGGGGAGATCGCCCATCCCGGCCTGAGGACGCTCGTCGGACGCTTCCTCGCGGACGAGCGCTTTCGCGCGCGACTGCGGGAGCTGCCGGCGAGCCCCGACGCGCACCACGGGTACGCCGGCGGGCTGCTGGAGCACACGGTCGCCGTCGCGACCATCTGTCGCGAGACCGCACAGGTGCACCCGCGGCTCCGCGGGGATCTTCTGCTCGCCGCCGCGATCCTCCACGACGCCGGCCGGACGCTCGAGCTCGGGCGCGGCCCGTCCTTCCGGCCGACCGAGGAGGGCCGCCTGCTGGGACACGTGCAGCTGGGCATCCGCCTGATCGAGTCCCATGCCGGAGGCCTCGAGCGCAGCGTCCTCGCCGAGGTGCTCCACGCCGTCGCCGTCCACCACGACGGCCGCGCCGCGCGCACCGCCGAGGCCGCGGTGCTCTACCACGCGAACCAGCTCGACGCCGTCGCGGCGACGCGGCCGATCCCGGACTAGTTTCTAGGTGCTTGCCGCCGCATGCGCGCTCGGGGCGAGCATCGCCTGGGGCGTCGGCGACTTTCTCGGCGGGCTCAAGAGCAGGACCGTTCCGCTGCTGGTCGTCCTGCTGCTCGCCCAAGTCTCGGGCGTGCTCGCGATCGGTCTCGTCGTCGCCGCCGCAGGGAACGCGCCGCCCGGCCCCTCCGTGCTGTGGGCGCCCCTCGCCGCCGTCTGCGGAACGCTGGGCCTCGCCGCCTTCTTCCACGGGATGGCGGTGGGCTCGATCAGCGTCGTGGCGCCGATCGCGGCCGTCGGGGCCGTGGTGCCGGTCGTCTTCGGGATCGCCACCGGCGACGACGTCTCCGGCCGCCAGACGGTCGGCTTCGCACTCGCGCTCGCAGGGGTGGCGCTCGCGTCCTTCGAGCGCCACGAGACCGGCTCCATGCGGGTCGCCGCCGGTGTGCCGTGGGCGATCGCCGCCGTGGTCGGGTTCGGCGGCTACTACGTGCCGATGCACAAGGCGAGCGGCGAGGACTTCCTCTGGGCCGCCTTCACCTTTCGGATCTCGGTCTGCCTGCTCGTCCTCGCCGCGTGGCTCGTCCTTCGCCCGCCGCTCGGCGCGGCACGTGGAAGCCTCCTGGCGATCGGCCTGATCGGCGTGATGGACACCGCCGGCAACTCGCTCTTCGCGGCCGCCTCCAGCCTCGGGGACGTCAGCGTCGTCTCGGTGCTCGCGACCCTCTACCCCGTCGTCACCGTCGGGCTCGCGGCCGCCGTCCTCTCCGAGCGCGTCGCCGGGCTCCAGCTCCTCGGCGTGGCCGCCGCCCTGACGGGCGTCGTCCTGATCTCAGCGGGCTAGGTTGCGCCGGTAGAGGAGGAAGCCGAGCGGGACGAGCGCCGCGAGGAAGACGTACGGCGCCAGCGGGTCGATGTCCGTCTCCACCGCGCGTGTGACCGTCTCGCCCTCGCCGAGGACGGTCCGCGCGGCGCCGATCGCGTCACCGAGCTCGTCCTCGTCGAATGCCTGCCCACCGGCCGCGGAGGCCAGGCCCTCCGCCGAGTCGGCGCTCGCGGGATCGGGCTCGTACGGCTCCGGCGCGCCGTTGGGCCCGAAGACGCGCTCGCCGTCGCGCCAGACGCGGACGACGATCAGCTCGATGTTCGCGCCGGCGAGCGCGTCCGCGATCCCGGATGCGTCGAAGCCGGTCGTCTCCCCGTCCGTGAAGAGCACGACGAGCCGGCGTTCGGCGTCGCGGAAGAAGTTCCGGGTGCCGACGGCGGCGAGCGCCCCGAACTTGGTCGCCCGGATGTCTCCGGCCTCGGACGAGGGCGGCCTGTCGACGCCGAGGGCGAGATCGAGCGTGGAGGCGAACGAGTCGCGGCTCGCGGTCGGGAAGAGCAGCGGCAGGGTGCGATCGGTGATCGAGGCGATCCCGATCGGGACTGTCGAGATCCCGTCCCGGAAGCGGAGCGCTGAGGAGCGGGCACGGTCGAAGCGCGTCGGGGCGCCCGGCTCGGCCGACGCGAGCATCGACCGCGAGGTGTCAACGACGAAGAACGCCTTCGCATCGGAGCGCGCAAGCTGCTCCTTCGTCTCCTCCAGCACCGGCTGCGCCGCGCCGATCCCGATCAGCACGGCGAGGATCACGATCGCCGAGACCGTGCTCCGCTGCCTGCCGCCCGGCGAGCCGAGCCGCAGCACCTCGCGCACCCGCGCTGCGCGGTGCTCGCTGCGGACGAAGGCGACGAGCGGGACGGCCGCCGCCAGGGTCACGAGCCCGGCGGTCGGCGTCAGGAACGAGACGTCCACGCTTCGGCCTCGCTAGTACCCGTGGCCGCGGCGCGGCGGCGAGCCTCCGGCCGCGCTGCGGCCGGGCCGGTAGGCGGGGATGTTCTCGCGAATCCTGATCCTCTCGGCGCTGGGGTCGAGGACGCGGAGGAGGAACTCGAGGTTGTACTTCGCCTCCTCGTTCGCGGGGTCGATCCGGACCGCCCGCTCGAACTCTCCGAGCGCGCGGCGGATCAGCGCCGGGCCGTTGACCGGGTCCGCGGCCGCCTCGTCGAAGGTGAGGACTCCCTGCAGGCTCGCCGCCTTCGAGCGGAGCGCGGGCGCGAGGTCGCCGGACCGCTCGACCTCGCCGAGCGTCGTCTGCGCCTCGGCGCGGAAGGCCGGTCGGTCGAAGTCGTAGGGGTTGTCGGCCCGCCGGGCGTCGACCGCGAACGCGCGAAGCGCGCGCCTGTAGAGGAGATCGTCGTCGACGCCGAGCGCCCTCGTCGCGTAGGGAAGGCGGGTGTCGAGCTTCCACAGCCTCTCGGCCGCGGGCTGGGCCTTGAAGGCCAAGTCGCCCCCCTCGAAGCCCCGCCGGAGGGCGGCGGCGTCCCGCGCCACGAGCGCCGCCAGCGTCGCGAGCACGATGAGGACGGCGATCGGCAGCCCCTTGCGGACGATGGGCCGCACGCGCCTCATGCGCTCTCCTCCTTGCTTCCGCGCCAGGCAAGCCGGCCGCAGAAGTGCTCGTTGGCCGCGAGCAGCATCAGCAGCAGGAGCGCCAGCCCGGCCAGCCCGGCCGGGACCCCGGCGCGCTCTGCGCGCCGGCGCTCGTCCGCGAGCCGCGGCGACGCCATCCTCGCCCGGTCGACGAACGCCTCCTTGCCGACCATCCGCTCGAAGAAGAAGCGGTCCTCGTCGAACGGCGCCATGGCGACGAGATGGAGCGGGATGCCCTCGCGTTTGTACGTGATCAGCTCGCGCGTGAGCGCCGGGAGGTCGAGCAGCGAGTCGTCGAGGTCGCTGATCAGCAGGGCGCCCCGCTCCTCCTGGCCGTGACGTTCGAGCATCTCGCGGGCGAGCTGGAGACCCGTCGAGATCTTCGTCCCGCCGCGGAAGTTCTCCGACCAGGGCGTGACCGAGTTGCGGCGGATCTCCTCCGCCTCGGGCGAGTCCGGCTCCACCCGCCGGTGGCCCGGCGGGCAGGTGCTGAACGAGCTGGCGATGCAGACGTTGGGGAAGGGCGCCAGCGCGCGGAGGAAGCCCCGCAGCTCGGTGCCCGGAGTCCCGGGCGGCATCGCCTCGTAGGCGACGCTCGAGAACAGAACGAGTCCGAAGTCCTGGTTCGTGTCCGCGAGGTACTCGAACGGCTCGGTGAGCCGGCGGCGGGCGCTGCCGATGCTGGCCGACATGTCGAGGACGACGACGCCGCTGCGACCGCCTTCGGTGATGCGGACGGCGGAGTCACCCGGATCGCGCGAGAGCCAGGCGGCGAAGAGCAGCGTCGAGACGAGCGCGACCGCCAGCACCCACCGGACGACGGCCGTGCGCCGGAGCGGCTCCGCCAGGTTCCGCACGTCGAAGGCCGGGATGCCCTGGCGCCGCATCAGCGTCCGTTTTCCGAGATCACGCGTTCCACCTCGTCGGAGAGCGAGCCCACGCCGGCGTGCACCGACCGGCTCTCGGACCAGGCGAGGCGGCTCGCGTCCTGCGCGAGTGCCGGATTGCTCGTCCGCCGGAGCTCGACCGCCAGCCGCTCGAGCGCGCGCCGGCCCTCCTCGGTCGAGCCGGACTCCGACGACTCGCGCACGAGGGCGAGCGCCTGCTCCAGCGATGACCGCCTGTCGACGAACCGCGCCCCGAGCCTCGCGGCCAGGCGGTCCAGCGGCAGCAGGCGCAGGACGAGCACGGCGGCGGCCAGGGCGAAGACCAGCGCGAGGACGAGCGCCACGAGCTCGACGGTCCGCGGGGAGACGCTGTAGGACGGCGGCGGGAGGTTCCGCAGGTCGGAGCGAAGCGCCGCCTGCTCCAGCTCGTTCGGGTCGATGCGTCCGGCCACCCGGACCGGAACCCACTCGACCGTCGCCGCTTCGGGGGCCGGGGCCCCGCGTGGCGTGTAGTTGACGGCCACCCCGCCGAGCTCCACCCGGCCTGATCCCTTGGGCAGGCAGCCGGCGGCCAGGCAGCCGAGGACGTAGTCGTACCGAAGACGAGTCGTCGAGCCGTTGGCCGTCGTGGTCCGCTCGACCGGCCGCAGCTCGCGGTAGGGCTCGAAGTTGGCGCCGATCTCCACGCTGTCCGCGTCGATCCGGCTCGTGTCGACGATCAGCTCGACGCGCGCCCGCACGGCGTCGGCGAAGAGATGCTGCTCGGGCTCGAGGAACGCCGTCCCGACGATCGGCTCCTCGCCCAGGCCCGGCCCTCCGCCCTTGTCCCAGGAGCGCCAGAGGACGACACCGGCGACGGCGGCGACGAGCACTGCCGCGGCCACCGCGGCGACGAACAGCCTCCGGGCGGTCACCACGAGTCGCGCACCCCCTCCTGACGCAGCGCCACCCATTCGAGGAAACGCGTGTAGATCTCCTCGGGGTCGCTCGTCGAGACGAGCACCGGGTCGAACCCCAGGCCCTCGAGGAACGTCAGGGTCTCGGAGAGCCGCTGCTCGTTCGCCTCGCGCCGCTCGCGGGCCTCGCGCCGGCTCAACCGGACGAGCTTCAGCTTCCCCGTCGCCGGGTCGACGAGGGGCACGACGACCGAGGACACGTCCGGAAAGCTCTGCTCCCAAACCGGGTCCTGGATCACGACGGGCACGAGCTCCCACGGCAGCTCGGCGATCCACGCCCAGGCCTCTTCGCTCGGCGGCGAGAGGAAGTCCGACAGGATGAAGACGAACGTGCCCGCCGGAAGCGACCGCCGCATCGGCGCCAGGTGGGCGAAGGCAAGCTCGAGCGTGTCTTCGGGCGCTCCGTAGAGCGGGTAGCGGAGGTGCGACTCCTTCACGCGCCAGAAGTCGGCCTGCGCGTGCGGCGGGCGCCAGAAGGGCACCTCGACCGCGTCGTCGCCGTTCGCGACCGACGCGCTCGCGTAGTCGAGGTAGCCGATCAGCCCCCGCGCCTTGGCGGCGCTGTCCGCGATCAGCATGCCCGCGGCGACCATGGCGTCCGGCTTCGACAGCCAGGGGAAGCCCGGCGCGTAGAGGCTCATCGCGGGCCGCCGGTCGGCGACGATGACGACGCGCGGCGCCTCGTCGGCGTGGCGCTCACGGACGATGAACTCGTCGGTGCCGCGCGCGGAGGAGAGCCGGGCGGACGCGGCCCAGTCGATCGTGTCGACGTCGTCTCCGGGCTGGTACGGGCGGGAGCTGGCGACGTCGGAGCCGGTTCCGCGCCGCACGCTGGTCACGGCGCCGAACGCGAGGCCGATCAGCCTCCGGCGTGGGACGAGCGGAAAGGTGAGATCAGTCGCCCCGCTCACTCGAGATCTCGACGACCTCGCCGCTGAGCGCGGCCTCCGGCCGCGGAGCCGCCTCGAAGCACTGCTCCACGAACCGGGCCGCCGCCTCCTTCCGGCCGTGCTTCCGGATCTCGACGAGGAAGGTCGGCGTGAAGAGGATCCGGTGGCCGACGACCGGCAGGAACAGCGCCTCGACGTCCTCCGGGATCACGTAGTCGCGCTCGTGCAGCAACGCCCAGGCGCGGGCCGCCCGCTCGAGCGCGAGGCTTCCGCGCACCGACGCGCCGATCGCCACCGTCTCGAGCTCGCGGGTCGCGCGGACCAGCTCGATGATCCAGCGTTGCAGGAGCTCGTCGACGTAGACGTCCTCGCTCGCATGGTGCAGCTCCTCGACCTCCTCGAGTGAGACGACGGGCCTGAGATCGCCGAGGGGATGCCCGTGGCGCTGGTCGCGAACGATCTGCAGCTCCTGGTCGGTCTCCGGATAGCCGAGCGCCGTCTTGAGGAAGAAGCGGTCGAGCTGGGCCTCGGGCAGCGGGAACGTTCCCTCGAGCTCGATCGGGTTCTGGGTCGCGAGGACGAGGAACGGATGCGGGAGCTCGCGCGTCACACCGTCGACCGTCACCTGCGTCTCCGCCATCGCCTCCAGCAGCGACGACTGCGTCTTCGGCATCGCCCGGTTGATCTCGTCCACGAGGACGACGTTCGCGAAGATCGGGCCGGGGCGGAACTCGAAGTCGCGCTCGCGCTGGTTGTAGACCGAGAGGCCGGTGACGTCGGTCGGCTGGAGATCCGGTGTGCACTGGATCCGGGACGGCGTCGCGCCCTCGATGCTGTGGGCGATCGCCCGGGCGAGGACGGTCTTCGCGGTTCCCGGCACGTCCTCGAGCAGGACATGTCCTCGGCAGGCGAGGGCGGAGAGCACCAGCCTGATCTCGTCCTGTTTTCCGCGGACGACCAGGTCGACGTTCTCGAGGAGCCTGTTCGCGACGTCGACGGCGCGCCGCAGCCGCTCGTCCTCCCGTCGCCGCTCGGGCTCGAAGCTGCTCATGAGCGCCTCAATATAGGTTCAGCATTCATTGACGTTCCATTAAGCGGCTCACAGCTCTTAGACGTTGAAGCGGATGTTCAGGACGTCGCCGTCTGCGACAACGTACCCCTTTCCCTCGAGCCGTTGCAGGCCCCTGCGGGCCGCCTCGGCGTGCGAGCCGGCCTCGACGAGGTCGTCCCAGCCGATGACCTCGCACCGGATGAACCCCCGCGCCATGTCCGTGTGGACCGACGCGGCCGCCTCGAGCGCCGTCTGCCCTCTCCGCAGCGTCCAGGCGTGCGCCTCGTTTTCGTTCGCCGTGAAGAACGTGACCAGGTCGAGCGCGGACACCAGCCGGCGCACGACGTCCTCGAGCGCCGAGGAGCCGCCGTCGCGAAACTGCGCCGCCTCCTGGGGCGGGAGGTCGCGCAGCTCGGCCTCGAGCGCGAGGTCGACGCCGTCGGGGCCGTTCACAATCGGGAGCAGCGGCTTCGTCGTCAGCGGCTCGAGCTCCGGCGGCAGCTCGCCGGACCAGTCCCGCAGCGGGCGCTCCGCGTCGATGTGCGCGATGACCCGCTCCAGCAGCGCCACCTCGTCACGGAGCTTCGGATCGCCCGACTTCGCCTCCTTCCGGACCCGCTCGAGCCGCCGCTCCACGTGGTCCCGGTCGGCGACGAGCAGCTCGAGCTCCAGCGACGGCAGCTCGTCCGGGTCACGGACGACCGCGAGGAGGGCGTCGGCTCTCCGGACGCCGCCGAGCTGCGCGGCGGCCGTGCCCGGCACGTCGATCAGGCGGATCGTCGCCGGCGTCTGCTTCGCCGAGCCGACCACCTCGGCGATCCGCTCCAGCCGTTCGTCCGCGATCGGCGCGACGCCGACGTGGGGCGTGCCGTAGCCGTCCGGCCGGACGCCGGTCAGCGCCGTGAACAGCGTCGTCTTGCCCGACCCGGGAGGGCCGACGATCCCGACGTCGAGAGCCACGGGGAGGTTCTAGCGCGTGACGTGCCTCTGCAGCGAACTGAGCGCGCGATGCTGCAGCGACTTCACCGCGCCCTCGGTCTTGCCCAGGATCGCGGCCGCCTCGCCGTTCGAGAAGCGGAAGACGAACTTCAACGTCAGAACCTGCCGCTGCTCGGGCGAGAGGCGTCCGATCAGTTCGAGCATGCTCGCGTCGCCGATCGACTCGAGCGCCCGCTCCTCGGCGGAGTCCTCCTCGGCGCCGGCCGGCTCGGGCACCTCCTCCTCGGGCTGCCAGCGCCGCCTCGCCCGGAAGTGGTCCACGGCGAGGTTGTGCGCGATCCGGAACAGCCACGCCGAGAAGGGCACCGACCGCCACCGGAACCGCCCGATCGACTCGAGCATCCTCACGAACGTCTGGGTGGTCAGGTCCTCCGCGTCGTGCCTGCTGCCGACGGTCAGGTGGAGGTAGCCGTAGATCCGGTCGAAATGGATCAGGTAGAGCTCTTCCAGGGCTTCGCGGTCGCCGAGCCGGGCCCGCTCGACAAGGCCGCGAATACGACCGTTCTCGTTTGCCGCGCGCCTCCTGGACGTCCCGGTGACGACCTGGTCGCCCACCCCCAGAGAGGATGCCCCGGGGGCGTGCGGGCCTAAACGTTCCCGAAGCCCAGCCGGCCTTCGCGCGCGAACCGCTTGAGATAGACGACCCGCGCCAGCGGAACCGTGTAGCGCCCGTCCTCGGCGTCGAGGACGACCGAGCCGCTGTTGCCGTTCTTCAGCGCGGCCTCGAGCTCGTCGGCCGTTTCCGGCGTGACGAGTGCGCTCATGATCTGCGTGCCGTCGAAGCCGATCTCGATGCGGACGTTGTCTTCGATGTTCGTGCTCACTCTGTCACCAATTCTGCAAGGACGCCGTGGACGGCGTCGGGATGGACGAACGCGACCTGGAGGCCGAAGAGCCCCGAGCGCGGCTGCTCGTCGACGAGCTCGGCGCCCAGGTCGGAGAGGTCGCGGAGCGCCGCCGGCAGGTCCTCGACCTCGTACGCGACGTGGTGCATGCCCGGCCCCCGCTTGGCGAGGAACTTGCCGACGGGCGTCTCGTCGCCGAGCGAGGCCATCAGCTCGACCCGGCTCTCGCCGACGCGCATCGACACCGCCTCGACACCCTGGTCCTCGAGGGTGTCACGGTGTTCGACCCGGCCGCCGAAGAGCCGCTCGTAGGTTCCGACGGCCTGGTCGAGATCCTCGACCGCCATGCCGACGTGATGAATCCGCAGGGCCTCCACGGCCCCGATGCTACTTACGCCTGCTCGCGCTGCGGCAGGACTCTGATCGTGCCGACCGTGTCGCTCGAGTGGGATTCCGGGACGACGTCCGAGAGCAGCGTCCCGAGCTCGTCGCGGTTGAGCGTCTCCTTCTCGAGGAGCGCGCCGGCGACGCGGTCGAGCGCCGAGCGGTGCTTCTCGAGCAGGCGGATCGCCTCCTCGTAGGCGCCGTCGGTGAGGCGGGCCTGCTCGCTGTCGCGCAGCCGCTTGGTCTCCTCCGAGAGCGCGTAGTTGTCGGCCCGCATCGTCCGCGAGACGACGCCCTCGGACATGCCGTACTCGAACACCATCGCGCGGGCGAGCGAGGTGACCTTCTCCAGGTCGTTGGCGGCGCCGTTCGTGACCCGGCCGAAGACGACCTGCTCTGCCGCCCGGCCGGCGAGCCCGATCGTCATCCAGTCGATCAGCTCCTCGCGCGTGTGCAAGTAGCGGTCCTCGTCCGGGAGATGGAACGTGTAGCCGAGCGCGTCTCCGCGCGCGACGATCGTCGCCTTCTGGACGGGATCGCCCATCAGGTACGCCATCACCGCATGCCCGGCCTCGTGGTAGGCGAGGATCCGACGCTCCTTCTCGGTGACGACGCGGCGCTGCTGGAGGCCGGCGACGACGCGCTCCATCGCCGCCTCGAAGTTCGCCTGGGAGATGTCGTTCCGGTCCTCGCGGGCGGCGAAGATCGCGGCCTCGTTGGCCACGTTGGCCAGGTCGGCGCCGGTCAGGCCGGCGGTCTGGCGGGCGACGAGGTGGAGGTCGACCTCGGGCGCGAGCGGCTTCCCGCGGGTGTGGACGCCGAGAATCTCCTGGCGCCCGGCGAGGTCCGGCGAGGAGACGAGGATCTGGCGGTCGAAGCGGCCGGGTCGGAGCAGCGCGGGATCGAGGTCCCCGAGCCGGTTCGAGGCGCCCATGACGATCACCTGGCCGCCCTCGCTCTCGTTGAACCCGTCCAGCTCGACGAGGAGCTGGTTCAGCGTCTGGTCCTGCTCCCGGTTGAGCCCGCCGCCCGTGCGCTTCATGCCCACGGCATCGAGCTCGTCGATGAAGATGATCGCCGGCGCGTCGTTCCGCGCCTGCTCGAAGAGCTTACGGATGCGGGCGGCGCCGAGGCCCGCGAACATCTCGACGAACGCGGAGGCGCTCTGCGAGTAGAAGCTCGCGCCCGATTCGTGCGCGACCGCCTTCGCGAGCAGCGTCTTGCCGGTTCCGGGCGGGCCGTAGAGCAGGATCCCCTTCGGGACGCGGGCGCCGAGGCGCGAGAAGCGCTTCGGGTGGCGGAGGAACTCGACGACCTCCCGCAGCTCCTTCTTCGCCTCGTCCAGGCCGGCGACCTCGTCCCAGGTGACGGCGCTCCGCGAGCTCGGCTTCACGTGCGTCGTCTTCACCCGCGGCATCAGCGCGAGGCTGCGCCAGAGCAGGTAGATGATGAGCGCGAACATGATGATCGGGAGCCACACGAAGGCGACGTCCCCGACCGCGCGCAGCACTTCCCCCACGTCGAACGGCATGGACCGCCTATCGGCAGCCTTGGGCACCTGCTGTAGGGCAGACTGACGCGGTGGCCGAGCTACCGCTGCCGCCGCACTACGACGCGAGCCGCACAGGCGAGGTCTGGCGGGTGCCGTACGGCGACCGGGCCGCCGAGGCGCAGGCCTGGGCCGCCGAGCACAGCCTCCGGCCGGCGCTCGAGGACGGCGTGCGGATCTGCCTGGTCGCCGTCGACGTCCAGAACACCTTCTGCGTCCCCGGGTTCGAGCTCTACGTCCGAGGCGCCGAGCGGGACAACGCCCGCCTCTGCGAGTTCCTCTACCGGAACCTCGGGGCGATCACGGCCGTCATTCCGACCCTCGACACCCACCGCGCGACGCAGATCTTCCACCCGCTCTGGCTCGTGGACGACGAGGGCGGGCACCCCGAGCCGTACACGCTCGTCACGTCGGAGGAGGTCGAGTCGGGGCGCTGGCGCATCAATCCCGCGGCGGTCGAGAGCGCCGACATCGATCCCGAGTACGCACAGCACCAGATCTTGGACTACACGCGCAAGCTCGCCGCGCGCGGCAAGTACAACCTGACGATCTGGCCCTACCACGCGATGCTCGGCGGGATCGGCCACGCGCTCGTCTCGTCCGTGGAGGAGGCGATCTTCTTCCACACGGTCGCGCGCTCGAGCCAGCCTGCGTTCCAGGTCAAGGGCGACAACCCGCTGACCGAGCACTACTCGATGCTGGGGCCCGAGATCACCGAGGGGCCCGACGGGACGCCGATCGCAGGCAAGAACGACCTCCTGATCGAGCAGCTCCTGCTCTACGACGCGATCGTCGTGGCGGGACAGGCGAAGAGCCACTGCGTGGCGTGGACGATCGACGACCTGCTCGAAGACGACGACGAGCGCGAGCGCGCCCTTTCCCCCCGCACCTACCTGCTGGAGGACTGCACCTCGCCGGTCGTGGCCCCCGGCCTCGACTACACGGCCGAGGCGAACGCCGCGTTCGAGCGGTTCGCCGCCGCCGGGATGCACGTCGTCCGCTCGACGGAGCCGATCGAGTCCTGGCCGGGCATCCCGGCCGCCGTCAGGTAACGAGCTCGAGCCGAGGGTTCGGGCGGTACCAGCGGCCGACCTTCGCCGCCGGGCGGCCGTCCGCCAGGACGACGTCGGCCGTGAAGTCGTTTTCCCCGCGGATCAGCGCGGAGCCGACGCCGTAGGAGTCGACGGGCACGCCCTGCTCCTCGAACTCCCGGATCCGCTCGGCCGTCATCCCGCCCGAGACGACGATCTTCACCTGCTCGAAGCCGTCGCGGTCGAGCGCGTCGCGCACCTTCCGCACCAGGCGGTCGTTCACCCCGCGCGGGTCGAAGTCGCCGAGCTCGTTCCAGAGCGAGTGGTCGACGAGCGTGCGGGACGTGTCCAGTCGGACGCCCCAGAGCCGGTCGCCCAGCGCTCGGGCGACCTCGAGCGACGTCCCCACCGAGTCGTTCTCGAAGTCGACGAGCACGACGAGGTTCACGTCCGGCGCGATGTGCTCCGCGAACCTCGTCGCGGCGAGCACCGTGTTCCCGCCGTACGAGGAGATCAGCGAGTGCGGCACCGTGCCGATCGCCGTGCCGCCCCACCAGGAGCTGTTTGCGCCGGTCGTCACCCCGATCGGCGCGCCGATCGTCGCGCCGGCGACGTAGGCCGCGTACCCGTCGCCCGTCTGCACGCGGTGGTGGTCGTACCGGGCCGGCATGAAGAGAACCGTCTTGCCGTTCGCCGCCTCCACGACCCTCTTGACGTTCGTGGCGATCATCGTCCGGCGGGCGAGCACCCCGAGGTAGACGGTCTCCAGGTGCGCGAAGGCCGTGTAGTCGCCCTCGATCGTCATCACGGTCTCCCACGGGGAGATCTCGTCGCCCTCGTAGAGCGCGTGGACGGTGAGGTCGTCCCAGTCCTCCGAGCAGAGCTTGAGGACGGCGATCGCCTCGTCGATCCCCGCCAGCAGCGCGTCCTTCTTCTGGAAGACCTGCATGACGACCCGCGGGTGCCGGTCGTCCTCGAGCAGCACATGCCGCGTGCGGTTGAAGTACTCGTCGGTGTAGTAGCCCTCCCGGATCTTCTCGACCGGGAGGTCGAAGATCTCGGCCGGGAGCCGCTTACCCCTGGTCTCGACCGCCATCGGCAGCCTCCTCGAGCCGCAGGCAGGCGGCGAGCGCGGCCTCGGCGACCTCGAGCTGCTCGGGTGTCGGCTCGGCGGTCGCGAACCGGTGCTGGAGCTCGTGGCCGGGCCGGGCCAGGAGCTTCGAGAGCCGGTGGTCGGGGTGCCTCGACATCCAGTTGAAGGCCTCCGTCGAGGCCGCGAGCGCGCCGACCGACGCCGCCGCCCGGGCCGTCGGACGCATGTGCTCCGGCGCCTTCGCCGCGAGCGCGTTTCCCGCCGCCATCGTCACGAGCAGCGGACCGACGAGATGCGAGCCGCAGCGCTCGTGCTCCTTCTCGCGCCGCTCGCCGTGCTCGTACGTCCCGATCGAGATGTGCTCGGCGCCGTGGTAGGCGGCGAGCGCGGTCCCGCGGAGCGCGATCGCGGCGGGCGCGAGCGACGCGACGCCGGCGATCAATTCCTTCGTGGCGGGCCCCAGCCGGCGCGAGCTGCGGACGGCGTGCGTGAAGACCGCGCCGCCCGCCATCGCGGCGAGCACCGCCGGGCGCTCGAACGGCAGTCGCGCCTCCGGAACCCGCCGGCGCACCTCCGGCAGCAGCGCGAAGACCTCCAGCACCCGCGCCGGCCCGCGGAGGAACGGCCGGCGGACGTCGGCGGCTCGGAACCGCTTCACGTCCGACTCCACCCGCAGCTTCCCGTCGGGCGTCCGAACCGCGCAGGCCCAGGCGTTCGGCCCGTGGACGAGCACGCCGTTGGCCAGCGCCATGCCGCCGAGGCGGAACTTCTCGCTCACGAGCCCGAGGGTAGCGAGCCGACCTCGACCGCCGCGTGGCGCAGGAAGCGCACGCCGAGCTCGAGGTCGTCGACGTCGATCCGCTCGTCCGCAGAGTGGATGAGCCGCGCGGCGAGCTCGGACTCCATCGCACGCATCGGGAAGAACCCGTACGCCACGGTCCCGAAGGCGTCGCGGAGCCAGTGGCTGTCGGTGAAGCCGGACAGCAGCATCGGGACGACCTCCGCTCCCGGCTCCAGCTCCGAGACGAACGACTGGATCACGCCCCAGAGCGGCGTGTCGATCGGCGAGCGCGTCCCGCCGTGGGCCTCGATCCACTCGAGCTCGAACTCGGCGTCGCCGAGGTACTCGCGGAGCTGCGCCTCGACCTGCTCGGGCGTGTGCCCCGGGAGGAGCCGGCAGTCGACCGTGACCTCACAGCGCGACGGGATCACGTTCCGCTTCTGCGAGGCGACGATCTTCGTCGGGGACACCGTCGTGCCGAGCAGCGGCTCGACGATGTCCCCCGCGAGCGGATGGATCTCGCGCGCCGCCTTCACCGCCTCCTCGGGCGTCGGCACGCGGCCCGAGATCGTCCGGAGGAACGCCTCGACCTCCGGACCGAGCTCGGGCGCGTCTTGGAACTCCCCGAGCCGCTCCACCAGCGGCGCCGCCTTGACCAGGGCGTTGTCGGCGATCCCGGGGCGGGAGGCATGGCCGCTCCGCCCGTTCACGCGGAGCAGGAACGGCGAGCTCATCTTCTCGGCCGTGGAGCAGGCGTAGAAGACACGGCCGCCGAGGACGAGGCGGTCGCCGGCGCCCTCGTTGACGCAGTACTCGGCGCGAACCGCCTCCGGGTGCGCCTGGCAGAGCCACTGGAGCCCGAAGCCCACCCCGACCTCCTCGTCGGCGCAGGCCGCGAAGATCAGGTCTCCCGCCGGCTCGAACCCGTCGCGGGCCAGGGAGGCGATCGCCACGGCGCTCGCCGCCGTCTGGCCCTTCATGTCGAGCGCGCCGCGGCCCCAGACCTGTCCGTCCCGGAGCTCGCCCGACCAGGGGTCTCGCTCCCAGTCCCCCGGGTCCGCGAGCACGGTGTCCGTGTGGGATAGGAGGACGAGCCTCGGCCCACCGCCTCTTCCCGGGATGCGGGCGACGAGATTCGCGCGCTCCGGCACCTTCGCGTAGAGCTCGGACGCGACCCCGTGGTCGCCGAGGTAGTCGCGCAGCAGCTCCGCCGCGCGGGTCTCGTTGCCCGGCGGGTTGACGGTGTCGACGCGGATGAGCTCCTGTAGGAGCTCGGTCGCCTCTTGCCGCAGGGAGACGGTCGGCGCGCTCAAGGCCGCGAGCATACTTTCCCTGCAGTGGGCGATCTCTTCTCAGACGCCGCACGCGAGCGGCTGCCGCAGGTCGCGCCGCTCGCGATGAGGATCAGGCCACAGCGGCTGGATGACTTCGTCGGGCAGCCGCAGATCCTCGGCGACCGCTCCGGGCTGCGTCTGGCGATCGAGCAGGACCGGGTCGCCTCGATGATCCTCTACGGCCCTCCCGGCACGGGCAAGACCACGTTGGCCCGGATCGTCGCCCAGCAGACCGGCGCCGTCTTCCGGGAACTCTCCGCCGTCTCGGCGACCGTCGCGCAGGTGCGCGAGGTGATCGCGGGCGCGCGCGAGGAGCTCGGCGCCCAGGGCCGCCGCACGATCCTCTTCCTCGACGAGATCCATCGCTTCAACAAGGCGCAGCAGGACGCACTGCTGCCGGCGGTCGAGGAGGGCGTGCTGACCCTGATCGGCGCGACCACCGAGAACCCATACTTCGAGGTCAACTCGGCCCTGCTCTCCCGCACCCAGATCTACGAGCTGGAGCCGCTGTCGCAGGAGGAGCTGGCCGTCGTGATCGGGCGCGGCGCCGCGGAGCTCGGAGCCGAGGTGTCTCCGGAGCTCGTCGGCCTCGTCGCGCTGCGCGCGGGCGGCGACGCGCGGAACGCGCTCAACATCTTCGAGCTGGCCGTGCAGACCGCGGACGCGGAGGACGGCCCGCTCTCGGCAGAGCACGTCGAGGACGCGGCGCGGAAGCGGCCGCTCGTGTACGACAAGGGCGGCGACGCACACTACGACTTCGTCTCGGCGTTCATCAAGTCGATGCGCGGCTCCGATCCCGACGCGTCGGTCTACTACCTCGCCGCGATGCTCGAGGGCGGCGAGGATCCGCGCTACATCGCCCGGCGCATGGTCATCCTCGCCTCGGAAGACATCGGCCTCGCCGATCCGCAGGCGCTCGTGGTCGCCGTCGCCGCCGCGCACGCCGTCGAGCACGTCGGACTGCCGGAGGCGCAGTTGAACCTCGCCGAGGCCGCGCTCTACCTTGCCCTCGCGCCGAAGTCGAACGACGTCATCGTCGCCCTCGGCGAGGCGAAGAAGGACGTGCGCGACCATGGCCACCTCCGCCCGCCGGACGCGCTCAGGGACGCGCACTACCGCGGCGCGAAGAAGCTCGGCCGCGGCGAGGGCTACGTCTACCCCCACTCGGACCCGCGCGGCTTCGAGGTGGACAACCTCCCCGACGAGCTGAAGGGCCGCCGTTACTATCGGCCGTCCGGTTCAGGCCAGGAAGAGGAGGACGAGGATGGCGGTTGAGCGCACGGCGACTGCGGAGTGGCAGGGCGATCTGATGGGGGGCTCCGGCAAGGTCTCGACCGGGAGCCGCGTCGTCGACGGCGCCACGGTCAAGTGGAGCTCGCGCGCGGAGCAGGCCGACGAGAACACCAGCCCCGAGGAGCTGATCGCCGCCGCGCACGCCACCTGCGTCTTGATGGCGCTCGCACACGGCCTCGCCCAGGCCGGGACGCCTGCACAGCACATCGAGAGCCGGGCGACGGCCAGCTTCGACAAGGTGGGCGACGGCTTCCGCTTTACGACCATGCATCTGCAGATCAGCGGCCAGGTTGACGGCGTCGACGACGAGGGCTTCCGCCAGGCGGCCGAAGCCGCGGCGGAGAACTGCCCCGTCTCCCAGGCCCTCAAGGGCAACGTCGACGTCTCGCTCGAGGCGACGCTGGCCTAGTCGCTGCCGCGACGGATTCTCCCGGCCGCGAACGCCGCGAACTCGCCGCCCATCGCCTCGAAGGCCGCCGCGGCGCGCTCGACGTCGTACGCGGTGCGCCGGAACATCCAGTCGCCGTCCCATGTCGCCCACGCCGCGCGGACGTCGCCGTCGAGCGGCATCCCGACGCTGCCCGGGTTGACCAGGTAGGTGCCGTCCGGGCCCGGGCGGCGGAACTGCTGATGGCTGTGGCCGAAGACGATCCTGCGGTCCCGGACGCCGTCGAGGAGGCGCTCCTCGCCGTCCTGCGCTTCCGGCGCGAAGCTGTCGACGTCGGAGAGGGGCGAGCCGTGGACGAAGAGGACGCCGTCCAGCTCGACCTGCGGCGGCAGGGAGTACAGCCAGTCGAGCTCTTCCTCGGGCAGCTGCCCGCTGAAGCGCTGGTAGACCTCGAGCGCCTCGGGAAAGTCCGTCGGCGGCTCGCGGAGCCAGCGCTCGCCGTTCCCGCGGATCCACGTCGCGTTCGGCAGCTCGCGGAGGCGGGCGAGCGTCTCCGCGGGCCACGGGCTCGGCGTCCCGTAGTCGCCTCCGAGCAGGTAGCGCTCGCCGCCTGCAGCCTCCGCGTCCGCGAGCACGGCCTCGAGCGCGGGCAGGTTTCCGTGGATGTCGTAGAGAAGAACTAACACCCGCCCGGCACCCCGTGAGAATTGGATAGGTTCCGCCCGCTGCAATGCTGGGCGTAGAGGGTGCAATCTCCGTCGTGCTGGCGGACGATGACGCGGGGTATCTCGACACTCTTCGCGCGCTCGTCGAGCAGCAGCCAGGGCTCCGCGTCGTGGCGGTCGCGCTCGACGGGCTGGAGGCGATCGAGCGGGTGGACGCGATCGACCCGGACGCCGTCGTGATCGACCTCCATATGCCGCGGATGGACGGCGTCTCCGCGGTCAGGCAGCTCCGCCGCGAGCACCCGAGTCTGTGCCTGATCGCACTGACCGGCGACCCGGATCCCGCCCTCCACCGGGCTGCGGAAGCCGCGGGAGCGGACGCCGTGATGCTCAAGGGCCAGATGCTCGAGGGGCTGAGCGAACGGATCGCCGCCATCCGGCGCGAGCGGGCCTCCGCCCTCAGCTAGCTGCGGGTAGGTGGCGAGGGCCGGAATCGAACCGGCGACACCACGGTTTTCAGCCGTGTGCTCTACCAACTGAGCTACCTCGCCGCAGTCCGGCCAGTCTAGCGACGGCCCCGCACGAAAAGAGACGTCCGGGCCGGTGCTACCGCGCCGCGAACGTCTCAGTGGCCTGGACGTTAGACCCCTTCGCCGCGGCGGGCAAGCACGGCGATGCCGCGGCCGGCGGAAATCTCCGCAAAGTCCGTGAAGCCACGCCGCTCGAGCTCGCGCCGCATGCGCTCCGGTGGGACGTAGATCGGCGTCCGGTCGCCTCCGGAGAAGGCGTACAGCGCCCACCCGCCAGGGCGCAGGACGCGGGCGGTCTCGTCGACGAACGGGATCATGTTCGCGTGGGCGACGAGGTCGAAGTCGCCGTCTCCGAACGGCAGCCGCGAGGCGTCCCCTTCCCGGAACGCGAGCTCCGGCGCGCGCTCGCGAGCCCGGGCGACCATTGCAGGCGAGACGTCGATCCCGACGACGTCCGCCTCCGGATAGCGTCGCTTGATCGCGAGCGCGCCGCCGCCCGTACCGGTGCCGACGTCGAGCGCCCGACGCACGGGCGAGCCGATGCGCTCGAGGGCGGCCTCGTACGCCGCGCCGCTGTCGGGCAGGCGGAGGTCGTCCCAGACCGGGGCGAGCCGGTCGAACTGCCGCCTGACGAGCGGCCGGAACAGCGGCCAGAGCGCCGGCCACCGGACCACGGCGTTCGTGGCGAGCCGGACGAACCTCTGGCCGAGGACTACTCCGAGTCGGCCCGTAGCCGTACCTCGGTCCCGGCCCGGATGCTGAACGTCTGAGCGGCGTTCCCCCGGGAGATCGCGATCGCGATGTTCCGGTAGGCGTCCTCGTAGAGCACGATGTCGCCGGGACGCGCATCGGCGAAGGTGCGGGCGGCGACGGCGTAGAAGCGATCGACCGGCAGCTCCACCTCGACGCGGCGGCCGGGCACGATCCCCAGCGGCTCGAGATCCGTCGCGCTCAGGTTGAGCTGGATGTTCCCGAAGCGGTCGACGTAGAGGCAGGTCGCCCGGATCCGGCGGCTGCCGATCTCGGGCTGAGGGTACGCCAGGCGGACGAGCGAGTCCGGCTCCACCGGGTCGCCGAGCTCGCCCGGATCGAGCCCCAGCGCGAGATGCGCCGCCGCCGGCGCGAAGATGTCGCGGCCGTGGAAGGTCGGTGACACCGGCTCGAGCGCATAGTCCCGGTTCGTGATCTCGTTGGCTGCGGCGACCCCGCCCAGGACCTCGGCGGCCGGCACGAGCAGGCCGTTGTCCGGGCCGACCAACATCCGGCCGTCGCCGCTACGCACGACGAGCGCGCGGCGCGGCGTGCCCACGTCCGGGTCGACGATCGCCAGGTGCACGCCCACGGGCATGTACGGCAGCGTGTTCGCGAGCACGACCGACCCCTGCAGGACGCTCGTCGGCTGGATCCCGTGGGTGATGTGGATGACCTCCACGTCGGGCGCCAGCCGCTTGATCACGCCGTGGCACGTGCCCGCGAAGTCGTCCTCGACGCCGAAGTCGGAGAGGAAGGTGATGACCACGGGCCCGGACGCTAACGCGTTGCCGCGCTCACGGCGTCGACGAGCCCTTTCAGATCCTGCGTGGCCGCCTCGCGGACGACCTCGATTCCCTCCTGCGCGGCCGCCGACGACGTCTCCGGCCCGATCGTCACCGCCGGCGCGCTCCCGCCGAGCGCCGCGTAGGCGCGGGCCGCCGAGGGCGACGCGAGGACGACGAGATCGGCGTCCGGGAGCTCGGGTGCGAGCTCCCGGGTCCGGTAGAGCGGGAGGAACTCCGCGTCCAGCTCGTCGACCAGGAGCCGACGGGCGGCCTCCGCTCCCGCGAACAGCACGCGGCCCGCCGGCCGCGGCAGCTCGTCGAGCAGGCCCTCCTGGGTGGACACGCGGGGGATCAGATCGGCGCCGCCGAGCGCCTCGGCTGTCGCCTGACCGACGGCGGCGAAGCGCAGCGGCCGCCCGCGGCCGCGTCGGCGGAGCTCCCGCGCGCCCATCGCGCTCGTGACGAGCACCCAGTCGTAGCCGTCCAGCTCGACCGGGTCGTCCCCGAGCGGCTCCAGCGCGATGAGCGGGACGCAGATCACCTCGTGGCCGGCGTCCCGCAGCGCTCCGGCGAGCCTCTCGTTGCGCCCCTCCGGGCGCGTGAGCAGCACCCTCACGGGACGAGGGCGACGAGCTCCTGCCCGAGGCGGACCGGATCGTCGCCGGTCCGGCGCTCGACCCAGCTCCCGTCCTCGGCCGCGACGAGCCCGGTGAGCTCCTCGCCGTCGTGGTAGGCGGCGACCGGCGCGAGACAGCCGCCGCCGACCGCCGCGACACACGCCCGCTCGGCCTCGACGCGGCGCCGCGTCTCGGCGTGGTCCGCGTGCCCGACCAGCGCGCCGTCCTCCGCGCGGACCTGGAGCGCGAGCGCGCCCTGGCCCGCCTCGGGAAGCAGCTCGTCCGGATCGAACCGGCGGCCGATCTCGTCCCCGAGCCCGAGCCGGTCGAGCCCGCAGGCCGCGAGCACGACGGCGTCGAGCCCCCGCTCGCCCCGCTTCCTCAGCCGCGTGTCGATGTTGCCCCGAAGCGGCTCGATCCGGAG
>DASSSO010000084.1:0-3844 GCA_035776735.1 Gaiellaceae bacterium
TCGGGGATCGTCGCCGCGCCTGACCCCTGCTGGCTCCTGTCGCGGAGTCTGGAGACGCTCGAGCTCCGCATGCGCCGGCACACGGAGAACGCGACCGAGATCGCCCGGCGCCTGGAGGCACATCCGGCGGTCGAGCGCGTCCGCTATCCGGGCTTCGGTGGGCTGATGTCCTTCGACGTCGCCGGCGGAGCCGAAGCAGCCCGGCGCGTCGAGACCTCCGTCCGGCGGATCAAGAACGCGACCAGCCTGGGAGGCGTCCGCTCGGTGCTGGAGACCCGCGCGCGGTGGGAGGGAGACCGCGTGCCGGAGAACCTGATCCGCCTGAGCGTGGGCCTTGAGCCGGTCGAGGAGACCTGGGCCGATCTCGAGCAGGCGCTCGCCGGCTAGCCCTGGTGCTCTACAGCATCCGCTGGCGTACCTCCTCGGCCTCGAGGGCATCGCGCTCCTCCGCGCGTTCGACGGCGCCTATGACCGCGACTTCACGCTCGCCCGTCTGCGCGAGGTGCGAAGGCTTCTAGATTCGGCCGAGGCGCTCGGCGAAGGGGTCGAGGCGCATCCGATCGCCGCGCGCGACGTGTACGCGAACTGGGCCGAGTTCTACAACGAGCCCGGGCGGAACCAGCTCGTCGACATCGAGCAGCCGGTTGTCCGGGAGATCCTCGACCGCCTTCCGGCCGGAGTGGCGCTCGACGCAGCCTGCGGTACACCCGGAGCCCCACACGCCCGGGGGCCCGCCGAACATCTGGGGCTTTCACCGCTTGGCTCCCGAGGCGACAAACGCGGCCTGGCGAGGGAGCCCGGCCTCGATCGTCTTTCACTTCCAGCTCGGGACGGGCTAGCCCGGAATCGTCACCACCTGATTCGCCGCGACGTTTGCGCGGCGGATCGTGCGGCCGCCGGGGAGTCGAGCGACGAGCGCCTTCACCCTCGCGGCTCGACCGAGGCCGAAGTGCAGGCGCGGGTCCTCCGACGAGAGGTAGCTGCTCCCGGCCTGGACCTCCCGCACCAGACGTCGTCCGTCGCGGAGCTCGAGCGTCACCCGGGCGCCCGGCGAGAAGCGCTCGAACCCAACCTCGAGCCAGTGCCCGCGCGAGCCGCCGTTCCGGAGCAGCGCCAGCGGCCCGGCGATCGAGTTGATCGCGACGTCCACGTCGCCGTCGTTGTCGTAGTCGGCCGCCGCGAGCCCCCGGCCGTTGACGCGCAGGCCGGCCTTGCCGAGCGCGGCGTCGCTGACGTCGACGACCTTCGACCCACGGCTCTCGAGCACCTGGACGGGCTCCGCGTCGCGTGCGAGGTTCCGGACGGGGATCGCACCGTTCGCGAGCGCGACGTCCAGGTCCCCGTCGAGGTCGAGATCGGACCACGTCACCCCCCAGCCGGCAAAGCGGGTGTCGAACGCGGGCGCGAAGGCCCGCCGTGAGTCCGCAAAGCCGCGTCCGCGGCTGCCGAAGACCCCGTGCAGCTGCCGATGTGAGTTCGTCACGAAAAGGTCGGGCCGCAGGTCGCGGTCGAAGTCCGCGGCCGCGACGCCCATGCCCGCCTGGCTGTCGGCAACGACGGCGTTGCCCGGCCGCTCCACCAGGCGGAATCCGAGCGGTCCCGAGGCGGGGACGTTCTCGAGCAGACGGTTCGGGTCGGTGTCGTTCGCGACGTACAGGTCCAGCCGTCCGTCGCCGTTGTAGTCGGTGAACACGACGCCGAGGCCGTGGTCGACCTGCTTCGCCTCGACGCCCGCCTGTTCCGCAACCTCGCGGAACCGCGAGTGGTCCCTCGCGTCCGGGCCGACGTTGAGGTAGAGGCGGTCGCGAACGGGCAGGTAGTTGCTCGGGAAGCCGCCGGCTGCGCCCGGCACGGGGCTGTTCAGGTCGGCGTAGCTCGTCACGTAGAGATCGGGCCTGCCGTCCCCGTTCACGTCGCCGACCGCGGCGCCGCTGTGCCAGCCGAAGGTCGTGATCCCCGCTGCGCGGGCCCCCTCGACGAAATTGCCGCCGCCGCGGTTCCAGAGCAGCGCGTCGTAGCCGGTTGCCGTGACGTAGAGATCGGTCCGCCCGTCGCCGTTCAGGTCGGCCGCGACGCAGCCGTTCCCGCGCAGCGACACGTCCGCGCCCGAGCCGCGGCTGACGTCGATGAACTTGCCACGCTCGTTGTGGAAGAGCGCCGCCCGCGGGGTGCCGCCCTGCCGCCTCCACTGCGCGAAGTCGCGCTCGATCGAGTACGAGTTGACGACGTAGAGATCGAGCCAGCCATCGTCGTCGTAGTCGAGCCAGCACAGCCCGCCGCCCATGTAGGCGACCGGGTCGCTCGACGTCTTGAAGCGGAACGCGCCGTGCCGGAAGCGCAGCCCGGACTCCGCCGCGACGTTCTCGAGCCGGAGCCCCGTCGTCGGCGCCCGCGCGGGCTCGGCGACCGGAGCGGCGAGGGCCGGCGGTGTCGGGCCGCGTGAGCCGACGATCAGGTAGCGGCCGTCCGAGAGCACGAGCTCGAGCGTCTGCCGGTACGGGGCGGGCCTGCCGCGCGCCAGGACCGTCGGCGGCGACCCCCGGTAGGTGACGAGCTCGACCGTGCCCTCGAGATCGGCGACGACGAGCGGGGGTCCCTGCCCGTCGTCCCGCTCGAGCAGGACCGTCATGTGCTCGAGGTCGTACTCGGGGACGTCCACGGTCGTGCCCGCCGCGTCGATGCGCGCCCACACCTCGGCGAGGCGTGACCCGGAGGCGCCCGCGGTCGCGCGGTCGGGGTCGCGGAGCAGCACGGCATCCGCCTCGTTGTCGAGGTTCGCGACGACGTCGCGGGCGATCTGCTCGGCGCTGCCGCGGTCGAGCTGTGTCGCGACCTCCTTGGACGGAAGGACGGTGACGTCGCTGACCGCCCGCCCCGGCGCCACGCTCGCGGTTGCCTCGTCGGGCCGGGCCGGGATCCCCGCGAGCACGACGAGCCCGACGAAGGCGGCGACGCCCGCGGCCGCGTAGGCCCCGAGGCGCGCGGGGCCGCCGCCGACGCGCAGCGGCACCTGCAGGGACACGAGCACCGGCCTGAGCGCACAGGCGATGAAGAGCGCGCCGAGCACGGCGACCTTCGTCGCGAACTCCGTCGTCAGCGGGGCGATCAGCACGACCGCGAGCAGCCCGATGCCGATCGCGTAGACGCGTCGCCCGGCGCCCGTGCGGGGGATCGTCCGCGGGTCGGTGATCATGAAGAAGAGGAAGACGAGGATCTCCGGCGAGAAGACGAGCGCCCGCCAGAACTCCCAGCCCGTGATCGGGCCGAGATGCCAACGCGCCGTCATCTCGTGGCCGCTCGCCGCGAGCACCGCCAGCCCGGCGGCAAAGGCGACCCAGAAGCCGACCGCGATCTCCAGCAGCTTGAGCCGCGAGAGGATCGAGAGGCCTCCGACGGTGATGATCACGAGCGCCAAGGCGAGCGCCACGGACATCGGCCCCCACCAGAAGTCGAGCGGGTCGGCGTGCTCGGGGCCGAGCAGCAGGAAGCAGATGACGAGCCCGAAGTTCGACGGGTTGAAGACGTGCGAGCCGCGGAACTTGATCACGTACTTCGAGAGCAGCGAGATTGCCGCGGTGCCCGCGAAGATCCACCAACCGTTCATGCTCCACCAGTCACCGTGCTCCGTGCCCGGGACGCGGAGGATGAACGCGACGCCGTTCCCGGTCAGCAGTGCGCTCGCCGGCCACATGAGCACGCGCTGCGTGCGAAACGTGATCGCGATCTCGAGCACCGCGCACGTGAGCACCGAGACGAGGATCTGCGCGATCGAGAGGCTGAAGTCGAACGACGTCTGCCCCAGGACCTGCAGCGAGATGATCACGGCGGCGAGGTGCAGCCGCGG
>DASSSO010000179.1:0-7644 GCA_035776735.1 Gaiellaceae bacterium
GATCCAGGACGCGGACACGGTCGGCGCCTTCCAGATCGAGAGCCGGGCGCAGATGCAGACGATCCTGCGCACCCGGCCCGAGACGCTCGAGGACATCATGGTGCAGGTCGCGCTCGTGCGGCCGGGGCCGATCCAGGGGAAAGCTGTGCACCCGTACGTCGAGCGGCGGCAGAAGCTGCGGGAGGATCCGTCCTACGTCGCGCCTGCGGACCATCCGCTGCTGGACGAGCCCCTGAGGGACACGCTCGGCGTCGTCGTCTTCCAGGACCAGGTGCTGGAGGTGGCGATGGCGCTCGCCGGCTTCAGCGTGGGGGAGGCCGAGGGGCTGCGGCGGGCGATGAGCCGGAAGCGGAGCGAGGCGGCGCTCGAGGCGTACCGGCGGCGGTTCGTCGAGGGTGCGCTCGGCCGGGGCGTGGAGGAGGAGCTCGCGAACTCGATCTACGACAAGCTCGTCGCGTTCTCCGGGTTCGGGTTCCCGAAGTCGCATGCGGCGGCGTTCGGGCTGCTGGCCTACCAGTCGCAGTGGCTGCGCTGCCACTACGCGGCCGAGTTCCTCTGCGCGCTGCTGAACGCGCAGCCGATGGGGTTCTACCCGCCGGCGACGCTGGTTCGGGACGCTCAGCGGCGCGGGGTGGAGGTGCTCCCGCCGGACGTCAACGTCAGCGAGGCGAAGTGCGTGGTGGAGGGCGGCGCCGTGCGGATGGGGATCGAGTACGTGGCGTCGGTGGGGGAGGACGACGCGAAGGCGCTGGTCGAGGAGCGGGTGCGCGGCGGGCCGTTCCTGGACGTCCGCGACCTGGCGCAGCGGGCGCCGCTGCGGCGGGAGGGGCTGCAGGCGCTGATCGAGTCCGGGGCCTGTGCTTGCTTCGGGGAGGAGGCGCGGCCGCTGCTGTGGGAGGCGGGGCTCGCCCCGCGCTCGGCGTCGGTTCCGGGGTCAGGGGGCGAGGCCCGGCAGCTGGCGCTGCCGCTGGATCCGACGGTCGAGACGCCGGAGCTGCCGGCGCCCACGGAATGGGAGCGGCTGCTCTCGGACTACCGGACGACGAGCGTCTCGGTCGGGCGGCATCCGATGGAGCTCCTGCGCCCGCACCTTTCGGCCGATGTCCTTTCGAGCCACGAGGTGTGTCTGACACTCAACGGGGCCGCAGTGGCCGTGGCCGGAATGGTCGTGGCCCGCCAGCGCCCGTCCACCGCGAAGGGGGTCGTGTTCATGCTCCTCGAGGACGAGTGGGGGCAGATGAACCTGATCGTCCCGCCGTCCGTGTACGAGCGGTTCAGGCCGGTGGTGCGGGCGGAGAAGCTCGTGCTGGCGCGTGGGAAGTTCGAGCGGGTGGGACGGAACCAGAACGTCCTCGTCCGCGAGATCGAGACGCTGGCGCCGCTCGCCCGGCGGCTGGCGGGAGTCGATGCGCTGGGCGACTCGCTTCCGCCGGCACACCACTTCGGCCACCGCTGAGTAAGAATCCCCGCGCATTAGACACAAAGGAGACGGGATGAAACTCAGCGCTCTCATCAAGGGCTTTCCCGGCCATCCTCTTCACCCTCCGCTCACCGACGTGACGATCGGGCTGTACACCGGCGCAACCGCGTTCGGCGTCCTCTCGGCGTTGGGAGCGAGCGAGGAGAACACCGCGACGGCGTGGTGGCTCCTGCTCGTGGCGGGACTCGTCGCCACCGTGCCGACTGCGCTGACCGGTCTGCTCGACTGGCTCGACCTCTCGCGAGGAACCGCGCTCTGGCGGACGGCCACGCTCCACTTGAGCGCGATGGTGAGTGCAACCGTCTTGTTCCTGATCGCCGCCGTCGTCGGGCACGGCGACTACGTCGACAGGACCGTCGGCGGCGGCGCCCTCGTGCTGACCCTGATCGGGTTCGGCCTCCTGACGCTCGGTGGTTGGCTCGGCGGGGCCGTGGTCTTCACCCACGGAATGCGCGTCCTCAGCCTGGTTGAGGAGCCGACGCGGCGGGCCGTCAGCCCCGGGCGCTCGGAGAAGGAAGAGGCCGAGGCCTAGGGTCGCCCCACCGGGGCATTCGCTCAACCTTCAGCGACGCGGTTCGTGCCGGCCGAGCGTGGCTTCAGACGTCCTCGATCTCGAGGCCGAAGCGGGGCAGGCGGTCGATCACCGTCAGGTTGAACTCGGCGACGTACTCCTCGGCGTCGTCGGGATCGAGCGTGTTCGCGTACGCGTCGCGCATCTCGCCGAGCGCCTCCGTGCCGTGCTCGACGAGCTCCTGGTAGCGGCCGTAGACCTCCTCAGCGTCCTCGCGGTCGGCGTCGTCGTAGGCCCGCTCGGCCTCGTCCACGCGCTGCAGGAACTCCGCGTCCTGCTGCTCGAAGAGGTCGAGCTGGCGCGCGATCAGCTCTGCGAAGCGACCGGCCACGGCGTCCCTACAGTACCGCCGTGATCGTCCGCACCTGGAACATCTTCCACGGAAACACCGTCCCGCCGGGCCGTCGCCGCTTCGTCGAGGAGATGGTGCGGCTCGTGACGCACGACGGCCCGGATGTCGTCTGCCTGCAGGAGGTGCCGCCGTGGGCGCTGGGGCCGATCGGCGAATGGAGTGGGATGCAGGTCTACGGCGAGGTCACCGCCAGGCCGTCGATCGGGCCGCTGCCCTCGACGGTCGAGCTCGGGCGCTGGATCACCGACCACCACCCGGGTCTCTTCCGCTCCGGGTTCGAGGGGCAGGCGAACGCGATCCTGGTCTCGCCCGAGCGGAGGATCCTGTCGCGTCACGTCGTGACGCTGAACCCGCTGTTGTTCCGGCTGCGCGAAGGCCGCCGACTCAGCCTGACGCTCGTCTCGCAGCTCGCGTGGGGGAAGGAGCGGCGTCAATGCGTCGCAGTCCGGCTGGACGGCGGTCTCATCGTGGCGAACCTCCACGCAACGAAGGCGCGGAACCCGCGCGTGCCGGACGCCGAGGTCGTGCGCGCGGCACGCTGGGCGGCGCGGCTGGCGGGCGATGCGCCGGCGATCCTCGCCGGCGACTTCAACGTGGACACGGCCCGATCGGTCGTGATCGAGCGCCTGGACGGCTACACCAAGCCCGGCCCGGGGGTCGATCACATCGTCGCCCGCGGCGCCTCGACCGGGCCGTACGACCGCTGGACGCCGGAACGCCGCCGTCTGGGTGAGCTGGCCCTGTCCGACCATGCCCCGGTGGAGGTCGAGGTCGCTTGACGTTCGAGGAGGCGCGGGCGGCATTTCCCGTCCTCGAGAAGTACGCGTATCTCAATGCGGGCTCGGTGGGGCCGCTTGCGCGGCGCACGCACGAGGCCCTCGTCGCCGCCGAGAGTGCAGAGCTCGAGGAAGGCCGGGCGGGAGGGCCCTACTTCGACCGGATGCTCGAGGGCCGCGACCGGCTGCGGTCGGCGCTGGCAGCGGAGGTCGGCGTGCCGGCCGAGAACATGGCGCTCACGACGTCGACGACCGAGGGCTGCCGCGTCGTGATGTCCGGCCTCCGGCTCGGCCCAGGTGAGGAGCTCGTGACGACGGACGCCGAGCACTTCGGGCTGACCGGCGCCCTGCACGCCTCGGGCGCGAAGGTGCGCGTCGCCCCGGTCCGAGATCGGCCTGCATCCGAGGCGGTGGAAGCGATCCTCGCCGAGGTCGGGCCACGCACGAGGCTGATCGCCGTCTCGCACGTGCTGTGGCTCACCGGCCACGTGATCCCGCTCGAGGAGCTGCGGGCGGCGGTCGACGTCCCGCTGCTGGTGGACGGCGCGCAATCGGTCGGCGCGATTCCTGTCGACGCCGCCCCGTACGACTTCTACACCGTGTCAGGTCAGAAGTGGCTCTGTGGACCGGCGCCGACCGGCGGCCTCTACGTCAAGGAGCCGGATCGACTCGACGTTCGGTTGCCGAGCTATTTCTCGCAGGCGAGCTACGAGCGGGACGGGCGGTTCGAGCCGCGCGAGGGAGCGGCCCGCTTCGATCCGGGCTGGATCCCGGTCGCCTTCGTCGAGGCGCTGGTCGCCGCGCTCGACGGGCTCCCCGAGTGGCGGTTCGAGCGGTCGCGCGAGCTGGCGGAGCGTTGTCGCGTGCTGCTCGTGGATTCGGGCCGCGACGTCGTCACGGAGCCGGGGCACGCGAATCTCGTCTCGTGGCGCTGGGAGGGGGACTCCAAGGAGGCCGCGACGAAGCTCGGCGAGGAGGGCGTGCTGATCCGGGATCTGCCGGGCACCGGGCTCCTGCGTGCGTCGTGTGGCTTCTGGACGAACGACGACGACCTCGGACGCCTCGTGGCGGGGCTCGACCGGCTCGGGGCGTGACCGGGGCGCGGGCCGCGAGGGACTGTCCCTCCGCCGTGGCCCGCAGGGCCACGGCGGTCGTGCCGGAAGCGTGACGAGTTGTCCCCGGATCGGCGCTGCGGCCGCGGTGTCGGCCATGCTCGGTTCCAGAGCGCCGGTGGAGGCTGTCCTGAACGGACGACCCAGCCGGTCGTGCGTCCCTGGACCGAACCGGCGACGGCGCCTAGAGGTCGGCGAAGAGATCGACCAGGTTGCCGTCGGGGTCCCAGATCTGGGCGTAGCGCATGCCCCAGAACGCATCCCACGGCTCCTTGTGACCGGTCCCCCCGTGCTGCAGCAGCGACGCGTACGCCGCGTCGACCTCCGCCGGGGAGTCGCACCGGAAGGCGAGCGAGGAGCGGTGGCCGCCCTCGGGCCGCCGCCACTCCGGATCGAAGGAGCGGATGACGTCCTCCGTGTCGAACATCAACCGCACGCCCCCGACGGACGCCTCCGCGTGACCCTCCTCCTCCGCGCCCTCGGGGAACTCGAGCCCGACCTGCCGGTAGAAGGCAAGCGCGCGGCCCATGTCGGACACGATGGTGCCCACGGCTTCGAACCGGACCGTCATGCCGCGTCCGCCGCCGTGCGCAGCCCGAGCTCCCGCGAGATCGGCTTCATCGCGTCCGTGACCGTCTGGATGTGCTCGTCGAAGTCGACGCCGAGGAGCTCCGCGCCGGCATAGACCTCGTCCCGGTGGACACCGGCCGCGAACGACGGCTGCTTGAGCTTCTTCTTCACCGACTTCGGCGTCAGCGTCTCGATGCCGTCCGGCCGCACCAGCCCGCAGGCGTGGATGAACCCGGCCAGCTCGTCGCACGCGAAGAGCGCCTTCTTCAGCTCCGTGTCACGCGGCATCGCGAGATGCTCCGCATGCGACAACACCGACTCGATCAGCTCCTCCGGATAGCCCTCCTCGCGCAGGATCGCCGCGCCGTCCTGCGGGTGCTTGTCGAGCGTGGGGTGGATCTCGTAGTCGAAATCGTGGAGCAGCGCAGCGGCTCCCCAGAACTCCTCGTCGCCGCCGAGCTTGCGCGCATACGCACGAACTCCGGCCTCGACCGCAAGGGCATGGCGCAGGAGGGCCTCGTTCTTCGTGTAACGAGTGAGTGTGTCCCAGGCGCGCTCGCGGGTGACCTCCATCGCGCCCAGTACGATACTCCGCTCGTGTCCGCCACCTTCGTCTCCAGCGGGCTGATGGAGAGCTTCGTCATCGAGGGCGGAACGCCCCTCGGCGGCCGCGTCTCCGCAGCCGGAAACAAGAACGGCGCCCTGCCGATCCTCGCTGCGACACTGCTCGCGAGCGAGCCGGTGACGCTGTCGAACGTCCCGCGGATCCGGGACGTCGACACGATGGTCGCGCTGCTCGCCGACGTCGGCGCCGACGTCGAGTGGATCGGGCCGAACGACATCCGGATCGACCCGGCAAACGCGCAAAAGACCGAGCTCGACGCCGACCTCTGCAGCCAGATCCGCGCCTCCTTCCTCCTCGCCGGGCCGCTGCTCGCCCGCTTCGGCCGCGCGAGCGTCCCGCCGCCGGGCGGCGACGTGATCGGGCGGCGTCGGCTCGACCCGCACGTCCACGCGCTCGCCGAGCTCGGAGTCGAGATCGAGATCAACGGCCGCTTCGACATGCACACGCCGGGCCTCCAGGGGCGGCGGATCTTCCTGGACGAGGCGAGCGTGATGGCGACCGAGAACGCCGTCATGGCGGCGACGCTCGCCACCGGCGAGACGGTGATCGGCAACGCCGCCTGCGAGCCGCACGTCCAGGATCTCTGCCGCTTCCTCGGGTCGCTCGGCGCCCGCATCGAGGGCATCGGCTCGAACGTCCTGCGCGTCCGCGGCGTGCAGCAGCTCGGCGGCGGCGAGTGGCGCATCGCCCCTGAGCACATCGAGGTCGCGAGCTTCATCGGGCTCGCCGCGGTCACCGGCGGCGACGTGACGGTCGACGACGTCGCGCTCGAGGACCTCGTGCCGATCCTCCCGGTCTTCCGCCGGCTCGGCGTGGAGGTCGAGCTACGCGACTCGAGCGTCAGGGTCCCGCCGGGACAGGAGCTCGTGATCGAGGACGACCTCGGCGATCAGATCCCCAAGATCGAGGACGGCCCCTGGCCCGCCTTCCCCGCCGACCTGACGTCGATCGCGCTCGCCGTCGCCACCCAGGCGCGGGGCACGGTGCTGATCTTCGAGAAGATGTTCGAGAACCGGCTGTTCTTCGTGGACAAGCTGGTGAGCATGGGCGCGCGGATCATCCTCTGCGACCCCCACCGGGCCGTCGTCACCGGTCCGGCCAGGCTCTACGGCCAGAGGATGGCGAGCCCGGACATCCGCGCGGGGATGGCGATGCTGATCGCGGGCCTCTGCGCGGAGGGCGTGTCGACGATCGGAAACGTCGGCGAGATCGACCGCGGCTACGAGCGGATCGACGAGCGCCTGCGCGCGCTCGGCGCGAAGATCGACCGCGTCGAGAGCTAGCGCCGCTCGACCCTGAGGACGACCCGGCCCGAGGCCGCGGCCGTCAGCTCGGGCGCGCCGGCGTACTTCAGGCGCACCACGTAGCGCCCGGGGCGAAGTCGCGCCTTCAGCACGACGCGCCCGCCGGCCTTCGTCCGGGCCCGGGCGATCCGGTGCCACCTGCCGTTCCGCCGCAGCTGGAGCGAGACGCGCCGCCCGGCCGGCGAGATCGCGTCGAGCCGCGAGCTCAGCCTGGCGCGGACGTCGACGCGCGTGCGCCGAACCTGCCGCCGAAGAACCCGGAGCGTCGAGAAGGCGCGCGCCGGCGGGACGATCTCGCCGCCGTTCTGCGCGGTCGCGACCGCCCGGCCGACGTCGAGGACGCCGTAGCCGAGCCCCTTCGTCCAGGTGCCGTCGCCCGAGGCCGTGCGCTTCAGGATCCAGGCGACCTGGTCGCGCGTCAGCGACGGGTTGGCGGCCCAGACGAGCGCCGCGGCTCCTGCCACCTGCGGCGCCGCGAACGACGTCCCGCTCGAGAAGCCGTAGAGCCCGGTGGTCGAGCCGGGAAGCGGATACCGGGGCCAGTTCCGCGTCTTCGAGAGGGAGGACACGGCGCCGAGGACGTTCTCGCCGGGCGCCACGAGCGAGATCCAGGAGCCCGTGTTGGAGAAGGACGCGCGCACGCCCGCCTTGGTCGTCGCGCCGACCGAGAGGCCGATGCCGCCGCGGCCCTTCGAGCCGACCGGCTGGAGCAGCGCGGCCGGATACTCGATCGGGTTGCCGTCCTCGAACTCGTTGCCCGCGGCGGCCACGACGAGCACGCCGTGCGCGGCCGCGTAGTCCAGCGCCTTCTTCTCGACCGAGGAGGTCTCGGTGCCCCCGATCGAGAGGTTGAT
>DASSSO010000210.1:0-26029 GCA_035776735.1 Gaiellaceae bacterium
GACGTCTGGTGCGGGAGGTCCAGGCCGGGAGCAGCTACCTCTCGTCGGAGGACCCGCGCCTGCACTTCGGCCTCGGTCGAGCCGCGAGGGTGAAGGCGCTCGTCGCTCGACTCCCCGGCGGCCGCACGATCCGCCGCACGAACATCGCGGCGAATCAGGTGGTGACGATCCCCGGCTAGCCGAGCGCCTGCTCGAGGTCGGCCCAGGTCTCGTCCACCGGCTCCAAGCCCACGCTGAGTCGGATCAGGTTCTCCGGCACCCGGTCGCCCTCCCAGCGCGCTCGGGTCTCCAGCACGGAGCGGACGCCTCCCAGGCTGGTCGCGTTCTTGATCCGCCGGACGGAGGTCTCGACGCGCCGGGCTGCTTCGGCTCCGCCGGCGACGTCGAAGGACATCAGGCCGCCGAAGTTTGGGTAGCGCACGCGCTCCACGCCGGGGTGGGCCTCCAGACGGCGGGCGATCTCGGTCGCGTTCTCCGTGTGCCGGCGCATGCGGAGCTCGAGCGTCTCCAGACTCCGCGACAGGAGCCAGCAGGGGTCAGGCGCGGCGACGATCCCCGAGCGGCCGCGGAACTCGTTCAGGCGCTGATAGTCCTCGGCCGACCGGCAGACGACCGCGCCGAGGAGCACGTCAGAGTGGCCCCCGAGGAACTTCGTCGCGCTGTGGAGCGCGAAGTCCGCGCCGCGGTCCAGCGGCTTCAGGTACACGGGTGTCGAGGCGGTCGCATCCACGACGGTCGGAGCCGGATAGGCCACCGCGGCGTCCAGGTCGGGCAGGCTCAGCAGCGGGTTCGACGGTGACTCCACCCAGACGAGGTCGGCGCCGTCCGGCGGCGGGCCGGTCTGGTCGAACTCGACCATCCGCAGGCCCCAGCGCTCGAGTGCGCGCATCAGCGTCGGCGTCCCGTAGTACGCGTCCCTGGCGATCGCGACCGTCTTGCCGGGCTCGAGGAACGTCAGCAGGAGCGCCGTAGTCGCGCCCGACCCGGAGGGGAAGAGCAGCGCGTGCCCGCCCTCCAGCTCGCCGAGCCGCCGCTCCGCAGCGACCCCGGCGGGGTGGGCGTAACGCTGGTAGTAGAACTCGCCTGGCTCGCCGTCGTCGTAGGGCCAGATCGTCGAGCGGTCGAGCATACGCGCGACTCTAGTTAGGCTCACCCTCGTGGCGGCGACCGACGACCGCACCGACTCGACCCAGGGGAAGCTCGACGAGCTCCAGCGGCTCCGCGAGGAGGCGGCGCATCAGGCCACCGAGAAGGCGATCGCGAAGCACAGGGGCCAGGGCAAGCTGCTCGCTCACGAGCGGATCGAGAAGCTGCTGGATCCCGGCTCCTTCGTCGAGCTCGACCGCTTCGTGCGCCACCGCAACCCGTACTTCGGGATGATGGAGCGGCGGCCGTACGGCGACGCCGTCGTCACCGGCCACGGCACGATCTTCGACCGCAAGGTCTTCGTCTTCTCGCAGGACTTCACGATCTTCGGCGGGAGCCTCTCGGAGGCGTTCGCGGAGAAGATCTGCAAGGTCATGGACATGGCCGTCAGATTCGGCTGTCCGCTCATCGGGATCAACGACTCGGGCGGCGCCCGGATCCAGGAGGGGGTCGTCTCGCTCGCCGGCTACGCCGAGATCTTCTGGCGCAACGTCCAGGCGTCGGGCGTGATCCCGCAGATCAGCCTCGTGATGGGCCCGACGGCGGGCGGCGCCGTGTACTCGCCGGCCATGACGGACTTCGTGCTGATGGTCGAGGACAGCTCGTACATGTTCATCACCGGCCCCGACGTCGTGAAGACCGTGACGGGGGAGGAGGTGACCTTCGAGGAGCTCGGCGGAGCCGCGACCCACGCGTCCAAGTCCGGGGTCGCGCACTTCACAGCGCCGGACGAGGAGAGCCTGCTCGAGGACGCCCGCTACCTGCTCTCGTACCTGCCGCAGAACAACCTCGACCGACCGACCCACTTTGCGGCCGCGGACCCGGCGGACCGCGAGGATCCCGAGCTCGACACGCTGATCCCCGACGAGCCGACGAAGCCCTACGACATCAAGGACGTCATCCGGCGCGTCGTGGACGACGGCGAGTTCCTGGAGGTCCACGAGCGCTTCGCCGGGAACATCGTCTGCGGCTTCGCGCGGCTCGGCGGCCACTCGGTAGGGATCGTCGGGAACCAGCCGCACTCGATCGCAGGCGTCCTCGACATCGACTCGTCGGTGAAGGCGGCGCGGTTCGTCCGCACGTGCGACGCCTTCAACGTCCCGCTCGTGACCTTCGTCGACGTGCCCGGGTTCCTGCCCGGGACCGACCAGGAGTGGCGGGGGATCATCAGGCACGGCGCGAAGCTCCTCTACGCCTACTGCGAGGCGACCGTGCCGAAGCTGACTGTGATCACGCGCAAGGCCTACGGCGGCGCGTACGACGTCATGAGCTCGAAGCACATCCGCGCGGACTTCAACTTCGCCTGGCCGACCGCCGAGGTCGCGGTCATGGGACCCGAGGGCGCGGTCAACATCGTCTTCCGGCACGAGCTCGAGCGGGCCGACAATCCCGACGCCCGGCGGGACGAGCTCATCGCCGACTACCGCGGGCAGTTCGCGAACCCGTACGTGGCGGCCGAGCGGGGCTACGTCGACGACGTGATCGAGCCGCGGCGCACACGTCCCGTGCTGATCGACGCGCTCGAGACGTCACTGACGAAGCGCGAGGCGCGCCCGCGCCGCAAGCACGGCAACATCCCGCTCTAGCGGGTCAGCCCGCAGCGACGGCTACGGCCGGTGCGCGGTCGACGAGCTCCCGGGCGAACACGTCGACGATCTCCGGGTCGAACTGGCTGCCGGCGCAGCGTTCGAGCTCCTGGACGGCCTCCCGGGGCGTCAGCCGGCCGCGGTAGGCGCGGTCCGACGTCATCGCGTCGTAGGCGTCGGCGACGAAGATGATGCGGGCGCCGAGCGGGATCGCCTCGCCGCAGAGCCGGTCGGGGTAGCCGGTGCCGTCCCAGCGCTCGTGGTGGTGGAGCACCCACTCGGCCACGGGATCGACGCCAAGGCTCTCGAGCATCCGGTGGCCGATCTGCGGGTGCCGCTCGAGTACGAGCCGCTCGGGACCGGTCAGCGGGCCCGGCTTACGCAGGATCTCCTCAGGGATCGCGAGCTTGCCGAGATCATGGAGGCTCCCAGCGAGGCGCGTGAGCTCGACGTGCTCCCGGTCGAGGCCGAGCCGCAGGGCGATCCAGGCGGCGAGCTCCGCGACCCTTGACGAGTGGCTGCCCGTGTACGTGTCGCGCGCGTCCACGGCCTTCGCGAGGCTCGCGGCCGCCCGGAAGCGAGCGGCCCGGTCGGGGCCGTGGGCGAGCCTCCGCAGCTCGGCGAGCTCGACGACGTCGGGCCGGTAGACGTGGACGCGGTTCTTCCCGTGCTCCTTGGCCCAGTAGAGCGCGCTGTCGGCGAGGCGGATCAGCTCGTCCCGGTCGAACGCCTGACGCGGGAAGCCCGCGACGCCCGCGCTGGCCGTCACCGAGCCGACGTCCGCGAGCTCGAGCGCTCCGACGCGCGCGAGCACGGCGGCCGCCGTCGACATCGCCTGCTCGGCCGTCACCCCGGGGAGGAGGAGCGCGAACTCGTCTCCGCCGAGGCGGAAGGCCTCGCCGTTCTGGCGCAGGCGGCCGCCGACGCGTGCGAGAACGCGATCGCCGACGGGATGGCCGTAGAGGTCGTTGATCCGCTTGAAGTCGTCCACGTCGATCATGCAGAGCGTGAACGGCTCGCCCTCGGCCTCGGCCTGCAAGAGCTCCCGCTGCAGCCGCTCCTGGAAGCTCCGGTGGTTTCCGAGGCCGGTCAGTGGATCGGTCAGGGCCAGGCGCATTGCCCGCAGTGCCTGGTACGCCGAGCGCTGGTAGAGCGAGATCGCGAGCAGCGGGCCGACGAGGGCGGCCGAGAGAACCGGCGAGCGCTGCCAGAGCACGACGAGCATCAGCGCGGCAGACCCCATCAGGGCGAACGGAACCGCGGTGGCGCGTGCGGACGAGGAAACGAGCTCGGAGATGGGCCGGCGGGCGGTCGCGGCGACCGCGGCCGAGACCAGGATCAGGTTCAGCGCGTACTGCGTCGTCGCCGAGATCGCGACCTGAGCGACGATGGCCGCAGTCCCGGAACCGTCGACCAGCGAGACGAGCAGCGCTGCTGCGCCGGCGCCGATCGCGAAGACCGAGGCGTTGAAGGCGATGCGCTCGAGCGGCCGGTGCTCCAGCAGCTGGACGATCGCGGGCGCTGCGAGCGCGATCAGCACGCCGGCGTCCCAGCCGAAGAGCACGATGCCGCTGGCCCCGAAGACGAACGAGAGCGTGACGCCGCCGCTCTCCGCGCCCTCGATCGGGACCGGGTACCGGCTGGCAAGCGTCGATGCGAGCAGGAAGGCGAGCGGCCCGGCGATCGGAACGAGGTCGTGCGGCCTCGTCGCGAAGGACGCCGCGGCCGCAGCGGCCACGGCGAAGCCGAAGACCCAGACGGGCGCGACCAGCAGGAGGACGCGCGGCGGCAGACGTCGCATCCTTGCCGCCGCTACCAGTTCCAGTTGTAGCTGGTGACTTCGCCGGCCGCAGTGGCGAATACGACCAGCAAGGTCAGCAGGCGTGCCTTCCACTCGAGCATCCAGCTCCCCCTTCTCGCGTTCGCGGAACGGGCTCGATTGTCCCGCGCGCGCGGGGGTGCGCCATCACCCGTTCGGGTTATTCGCTCTTTGCGGGTTTTTCGCTAGGCGAGGCCGGCTTCGGCGAGGGGTCGGCGACCCCAGGCGAAGCGCTCCGCGAACCAGCCTTCGATCCGGACGAGCGCGACGCCGTAGCGGGAGGAGTGGATCATCCAGCCGCTGCCGGCGTAGATGCCCATGTGGTCGACGGCGGCTGCACGGGCCCGGCGTCCGCCCCGGCCGAAGAAGAGGAGATCCCCGGGCTGGAGGTTCGCCAGGGCGATCCGGCGGCCCTTCGGCACCTCGCCGGCCATCTGCGCCGCCGTCCGGCCGCGGAGCGTCGCGTTCAGCGTCCCGCCGCCGGCGTAGGCCTGCAGCTTGTAGACGCGCCACGCGAAGCCCGAGCAGTCGAAGCCTCCGCGTGACTTGACGCCAAAGAGCGTCTGCTCGCCCGAGCTCGTCCCGCCCCACACGTACGGATACCCGATCAGGTTGAAGGCCGTCTGGAGGATCCGGCGCTGCCAGGGGGTGTAGACCGGAAGCTCGAACTCGAGCGACGCCGTCTCGACCGACTCCGCCTCCCAGCCCGCGAAGCGCAGGATCTGCGCGGCCGAGTAGGCGGCCTCCGCGCGGGTGGCCACGTCTTCCGGCCTGAGCTCGAGGGCGTCGAGGCGCGCTTCGTGGTTCTTGCGCAGGCCGATGAGCCGTGCGACGACCTCGCTGCCGAACCGGGCGGGCGGCTTCACGCCGGTTGCGCGTACGCCGAGGTAGAAGCGGCGGGCGTCGTCGGAGAGATCGAGCCCACGGACGAGGGCCTGGTCGAGCTCGGCGAGCGTCGCGTACGCGCTCGGGGCGATGGGCTCCTGCGCCGGCACCTGGGCCAGGCCTGTGACGAGGTCGGTCAGCGCCCGCTTCGTCAGCGGGGCGTCCGGCCTGAACAGCGCCGCGTTGCCGCCCATCAGTCCCTGCGCGGTCACGAACTCGATCTCGCGCTGCGCCCAGGAGCGCTTGGCCGCGAGCACGGCTGTAGGCGCGCCCAGGGCCAGGCACGCGCAGACGATGGCCGCGATCAGTCGACGCACGTGCTCCGTATCGTCGGAGGGCGGCAATGCCTTTAGGCTGACGGCGTGCCCTGGAGCGTTCAGCCCGAGCCGGCGGACGAGATCGAGCGGGAGGCGCTCGTCTCCGCGCTCGAGCGCGCTCTCGCGGAGGAGGCGTCGGCCGCGTCCGGCGTCGTCAGCGCCTGGTGGCGCTCGGGGCTCGACGGCCTAGGCGGGAGCCCGGCTGCGAAGAAGCCTTGGGGCGAGCCGCGCGTAGTCGAGCCCTGAGACCCAGGTCACGACCAGCGAGACGATCAGGGCCCACCACGCGATCGAGTCGTCGATCGCGCCGCCGGCGGCGAACCCGCCCAGGATCGCCGCCACCGACTGCGTCCAGGTCTTCAGCTTCCCGAGGTCGCGGGCGCCGAGCACGACCCCGCGCTCGAGCGCAGCGAGCCTGAGGCCGGAGACGAGGAACTCGCGCGCGACGATCGCGGCCACCGCCCAGCCCGCGAAGACGCCCTCGCCGACGAGCACGATGAGCACGGCGAGGACGAGGATCTTGTCGGCCACGGGGTCGAGCAGCGAGCCCATGGCGGAGGAGCTCCCACTGCGGCGCGCGAGCCAGCCGTCCACCCAGTCGGTCGCCATCGCGACCGCGAACAGCGCCGTCGCCCAGTACGCGTGGCCGGAAAAGTCCACGACGAAGAGGGCGACGATCACCGGCGCCGCGGCCATGCGTGCGACCGTCAGCTGATCGGCCGGGCCCATACCGACACAATATGCCCGTCGTGGCCGTCTTCTCGAAGGTGCTAGTCGCCAATCGCGGCGAAATCGCGATCCGGATCTTCCGGACGCTCCGTGAGCTCGGGATCGTCCCGGTCGCCGTCTACTCGGAGGTCGACCGCGGGTCTCTCCACGTCCGGGCCGCCGACGAGGCCTTCCTGCTCGGGCCTGGCCCGCCGGGCGAGAGCTACCTGGCACAGGAGCGCGTCATCGACGCCGCGCGGCGGGCGGGTGCGCAGGCGATCCATCCCGGATACGGCTTCCTGGCCGAGAACGCGGACTTCGCCCGGGCCGTCGAGGACGCCGGTCTCGTCTGGATCGGCCCGCCGCCCGAGGCGATCGAGATCATGGGCTCGAAGGTCGCGGCCCGCGAGCGGATGCAGGCCGCGGGCGTGCCGATCATCCCGGGCACGACGGAGCCAGTCTCGACCGCCGACGAGGTCCGGGCACTCGGCGACGAGATCGGCTGGCCGATCGCGATCAAGGCGTCGGCAGGCGGCGGCGGTAAGGGCCTGAAGGTCGTCCGCACCGCCGAGGAGGTCGAGCGCGCCTTCGAGTCCGCCCGCCGCGAGGGCGAGGCGTATTTCTCCGATCCGGCCGTGTACGTCGAGCGGTACCTGGTCGACCCGCGCCACGTCGAGGTCCAGGTGCTGGCCGACGCGCACGGCAGCGTCATCCACCTCGGCGAGCGGGACTGCACGATCCAGCGCCGACATCAGAAGCTGATCGAGGAGACGCCGTCGCCCGCCGTGTCCGACGAGCTCCGCGAGCGCATCGGCCAGATCGCGGTCGACGCGGCACGGGCGGTCGGCTACCGGTCGGCCGGGACGATCGAGGGGCTTCTGTCCCGGGACGGCGAGTACTTCTTCCTGGAGATGAACACCCGGATCCAGGTGGAGCACACGGTAACCGAGCTCGTGACGGGGCTCGACCTCGTTCGCGAGCAGGTGCTGATCGCGGCGGGGGAGCCGCTATGGCTGCGCCAGGAGGACGTCCACCTGAACGGGCACGCGCTGGAGTGCCGGATCAACGCGGAGGATCCGTCCAACGGCTTCCTGCCCGCGCCGGGGAGGATCACGGGCTACCGGGAGCCGGGCGGGGCGGGGGTTCGCGTCGACTCGGGCGTCGAGGCCGGGAGCGAGGTCGTCGGGCTCTACGACCCGCTGATCGCGAAGCTCTGCGTCCACGGAGTCGATCGCGAGCACGCACGGCGCCGGATGCTCCGCGCGCTGCGCGAGTACCGCATCGAGGGCGTGACCTCGCTGCTCGGCTTCCACGAGGCGCTGCTGGAGCATTCCTGCTTCGCGCAGGGCGAGACGTGCCACGGCATCGTGGAGTCCGAGGAGCTTGCCCAGCGTGCGAAGGAGTTGTCGCATCAGGCAACGAGCATAGCCGCCTCCTCGGACGGAGCCGGTCGAACTCGTGAGCGTGTCGTCAACGCGGAGCTCGACGGCCGCCGCTACGAGCTGAAGCTCCATCTCCCGGAGCCGCCCCACGCGCCGCTTGTCCGCCGCCGGCGAGAGCGGGTTGCGCACCGTGCGAGGCAGGGCACGGCGCGCGACGCCGTCGTGAGCCCGATGCAGGGAACCGTCCTGGCCGTCGAGGTCGCCGAGGGCGACGAGGTGGAGCCCGGGCAGGTGCTCTGCGTCGTCGAGGCGATGAAGATGGAGAACGAGATCACGGCGCACCGGGCAGGGCGCGTCTCGGAGCTGTCGGTCGAGGCGGGTCAGGCGGTGAAGACCGGCCAGGTGATCTGCGTCGTGCAGAGTGAGTAACGGCCCGGCGAGCCGGCCGTTCTGCTCCGAGATCTCGCGCGAGAACGACGAGCCGCTGGGCGCGACAGCGAGCCGCATCGACCGCTGGCTGCTCGTCGAGTACCGAGGCCTCTGGAGTCACGACGCGCTTGCCGGCAGCGGGCTCTCGGATCAGGTGAAGACGCGTCTGCGCGAGCTCACCGCCGCCGGGCCCCGGACCCGCCTGCTGCTCATCCGCCGGCCGGACCGCCGGCATCACGACGGGATCGTCGTCTACGTGGCCGACTCCCGCGAGGGCGAGGAGCGGCTCGGCGAGCTCGAGATCGACGACCACGAGGAGCTCCGCCGCCTCGATCCGTTCGAAAGCGCCACGCCGATCGACGACCCGCTCTTCCTCGTCTGCACGCACGGGAAGCACGACCGCTGCTGTGCCCGCTACGGGCGTCCGCTGTGGGAGGCCGTGAGCGAGGAGCTGGACGAATCGTCCGCGTGGCAGTGCACCCATGTCGGCGGCGACCGGTTCGCCGGGAACCTCGTCGCCCTCCCGCACGGGATCTACTACGGGCGGGTCGACCGGGACGACGTCGCCGACGTCCTCGACCATCACTTCGCGGGCAGGCTCGCCCTCGACCACTACCGAGGGAGGTCCTGCTGGCCCTTCTTCGTCCAGGCGGCCGAGCGGCGTGTGCGCGCGGAGGAGGGACTGACCGGGCTCTCGGACCTCTCGCTTGCCGCAGTGACCCGAGAGGCCGAGACCCGGTGGACGGTCCGGTTCGACACGCAGGTCGGCCCGCGCGAGGTCGACGTCGTGGAGGAGCTCGGGGAGCTGACGCTCCTCACGTGCAGCTCGGCGGTCGCGCGGGCGCCGCGGCGCTACGTCGCTATGCCGCGGTGATCCGGAGCAGGCCCTCGCGGACGAGGCGGCGGACGAGCACGAGCCTGCTCTCGTCGTCCAGCTCGCCGGGGAGGTCCGCGGCCGTGAACGGCTCCTCCCGCTCGAGCACCTCGTAGAGCTCCTCCCGCACTCGCTCGGGGAAGACGAGCTCCTTGCGCTCGAAGGTCAGGACGACCGAGCCGTTCCGCTCGGATGCCTGGACGAGGGCCGTCGCCCTCCGTTCGACCTCCGTGTCGACGTCGAGCTCGTCCAGCGCGCGCAGCTGCGAGAGCTGGCCGTCGCGGATCGGACGGCGGGTCCGGGCGAGCTTCTCCGCTGCGCGGCGTCGCACCGCCTCCGGCTCCAGCAGCCGGCGCAGGCTCTCGACCAGCTCGTCGGCGTCGCCGTTCTCGATCGAGCGCCGGAAGGCCAGCTCGCCCGTGCACTCGTCGAGTGCCGCCTTGAAGGCATCGAGCCAGGTGACGACGTTGACGCCGACGGTGAGGTGGAGTGAGTCGGTGTCGGAGGTCAACGCCTCGTGCAGCCAGCCTCGGGGGAGGTAGAGCATGTCGCCGGCGCGGAGGACGAGGTCATGGACGGGAGCGCCCGGAGCGCCCATGTCGCTCGAGTACTTCTGGTTGCGCAGCGGCAGCTCGAACGCCGGGTCGTAGACGAGCCAGCGCTTCTCGCCCGACACCTGGAGGACGAACACGTCGTGGGTGTCGTGGTGCACCGGCAGGCCCTGGGCGGCTCTGGGCGTGTAGTAGGCGTTGACCTGCGCCGGATGGCCGAGAGTCCGCTCGAGCGAGCGGCAGAACGCGCCCAGCTCCGGCCGGTGCAGGTGCAGGCCCTGGAGGACGATCGTCGCCCCGCGCTCCCACTCGGCGAGCACGCGGTCCACGTCGGCCGTCCCGCTGAAGCCTGTCGGCCGCCAGGGGATGTCGGCGGTGTAGTCGCGAACCGCGAGCTGCTCGCCCGCCTTGACGAGCCGGAAGCCGGGGAAGCGGAGGCCGCCCGAGGTCACGACGCGCTCGACCTCCTCCTCCGAGAGGAGGTCGTCGTAGCGCCCCGGCTCGTCACGCGCGACGACGAGCGGCCTGCGCTCCCAGTACTCGGCGAGGAACTCGCTCTCGCCGACGGGCTCGACGCAGCGCGCGAGCGCGCTAGGCGTCCGTGTCGTCGGAGTCGCTGTCAGTGTCGTCCGTGTCGCTGTCGACGTCGTCCATGTCGGCGTCGGCCGTCTCGCTGCGGATCTCCTGCGCGACGTTCGTGCGGATCTCCTCGTCCGTGAGCGGTGATCTGCTTTCGTCCATCGTCCCTCCTGGAGGTCGGCGGCTGAAGGCCCGAGTCTAGAGGCGTACCGCCTGATCCGTGACCGCGATCCACGGATAGACTCGCGCCCCGGTCATGGACCTCTACGAGTACCAGGGCAAGGAGCTCTTCGGGCGCTTCGGGATCCCCGTGTCCGAGGGGCGTCTGGCGACCACGCCGAAGGAGGCGCGCGACGCCGCGGCGGAGCTTGGCGGCCAGGTGGTCGTCAAGGCCCAGGTGCTCACCGGCGGGCGCGGGAAGGCCGGCGGGATCAAGCTCGCCGACGGGCCGGACGAGGCCGAGCGCCACGCGCATGACATCCTCGGCATGGACATCCGCGGCCACGAGGTCAAGAAGCTCTGGATCGAGGCCGCCTCGGACATCGAGCGCGAGTACTACCTCTCGCTGACCTTCGACCGGGGCGAGAAGAAGGCGCTGTTCATGCTCACGAAGGAGGGCGGCATCGACATCGAGGAGGTGGCCGCTGAGCGCCCGGCGGCGCTCGCAAAGCTCCATGTCGACCCGCTCGAGGGGATGCAGCCCTACCAGGCGCGGCGCCTGATCTACGGGGCCGGGATCGACGACGAAGGCGAGCAGAAGCAGATCGCGAAGATCGCCGAGCGCCTCTATGCCGCCTTCGTCGGGTGCGACGCGATGCTCTGCGAGATCAACCCGTTGATCGTCACGCCCGAGGGCGAGGTCAAGGCGCTCGACTCGAAGTTCACAGTTGACGACAACGCGCTCTACAAGCATCCCGACATCGCCGAGCTGCGCGATCTGGACGCGTATCCGCCGGAGGAGCGGAAGGCGCGCGAAAAGGGCGTGACCTACGTGAAGCTCGACGGCGAGGTCGGCGTGCTCGGCAACGGCGCCGGCCTTGTTATGTCCACGCTGGACGTGGTCGCGCTGGCCGGCGGCCGACCCGCGAACTTCTGCGATCTCGGCGGCGGCGGCGACGCGCAGGGCGTCGTCGACGCGCTCGAGATCATCAGCGCCGACCCGCAGGTGAAGTCGATCCTCTTCAACATCTTCGGCGGGATCACGCGCTGCGACGAGGTGGCGCGCGGAATCCTGCAGGCGCTCGAGCAGCTGAAGATCGAGGATCCGATCGTCGTGCGTCTCGACGGGACGAACGCGGAGGAGGGTCGTGAGCTCCTGCGCGGGGCCGCACCGCCGAATCTCCACGTCGAGCCGACGATGCTCGACTCCGCCAGGCGCGCCGTGGAGCTGGCCGCATGAGCTGGAGCGAGCGGGCGCAGCTGTATCGCGAGAGCGCGGCTCACCGCGAGGGCGAGGACCTCGACCTCGTGGTCGAGTGGTCGGCTGGAGCCGAGACCGCGCTCGACGTCGCCACCGGCGGGGGCCACGTCGCGAGGCGCTTGCGCGAGATCGGGGTGAACGTCGTCACCCTCGACGCCGCCCCCGGGATGGAGCCCGACGTCGTCAGCCGCGGCGAGGACATCCCGTTCGCCGACGGAAGCTTCGACGTCGTCGCCTGCCGCGTCGCCGCCCATCACTTCGAGGACGTCCCGAAGGCGATGTCCGAGATGGCGCGGGTGAGCCGGGACCGGGTCATCGTCGTCGACAACCTCTTCCTCGACGACGCCGCCGAGGAGGCGGACCGCGTGCGCGACCCGTCGCACGTGCGCAACTGGTCCGAGGGCGAGTGGCGCGGCTTCTTCGCGTCCGCAGGCCTGCGGGTCGACGGGGTGCGGCAGCTCGAGAAGCCGATCGAGGTCGAGCCGTGGCTGGAGCGGGCGGGCACTCCGTCCGAGGACGCAGAGCGCGTCCGCGAGCTGCTCGGCGACCGGATCCGGGACGGCTGGATCACGCTCGACCGCATCGTGATCAGAGGGCGCAAGTAGTGGCGATCATCGTCGACAACGACACGCGGCTCGTCGTCCAGGGCCTGACCGGGCGCGAGGGCTCCTTCCACGGCGTCCGGAACCGCGACTACGGGACGCAGGTCGTCGCCGGCGTCACGCCCGGGAAGGGCGGGGCGGACGTCGAAGGGATCCCGGTCTTCGACACCGTCGCCGAGGCGGTGGACGAGGCGGGCGCCAACACGGCGATGGTCTTCGTGCCGGCGAGGTTCGCGACCGATGCCGTGTACGAGGCGGTGGACGCCGGCATCGGGACGGTGGTCTGCATCGCCGAGGGGCTGCCGGCCCACGAGATGCTCCGCGTCTACAACTACATCCGGCCGAAGGGGATCACGATGCTGGGGCCCAACTGCCCGGGCGCGCTCTCGCCGGGGAAGGCGAATGTCGGGATCATCCCGGCGGAGATCTTCCGCGAGGGGCGGATCGGGCTGGTCAGCCGCTCGGGGACGCTGACGTATCAGATCGGCCACGAGATCACGCAGCTCGGTCTCGGGAACTCGACGATCGTCGGGATCGGCGGCGACCCGGTGGTCGGCTCGTCGTTCATCGACGTGCTGGCGAAGTTCGAGGCCGACGACGAGACCGACATCGTGGTCATGGTCGGAGAGATCGGCGGCGCCGAGGAGGAGAAGGCCGCCGAGTACATCCAGTCCGAGATGACGAAGCCGGTCGTCGCCTACATCGCGGGGTTCACGGCGCCACCCGGCAAGACGATGGGTCACGCCGGCGCGATCATCTCCGGAACCTCGGGCACGGCCCAGGCGAAGAAGGAAGCGCTCGAAGCCTGCGGCGTCCGTGTCGGCACCACGCCGACCGAGGTCGCGCAGCTCGCCGCCGACGTCGTGGCGGCCCGGGCCTGATCCAGCTTCCGCCGGCGCTCGACTGGTGGCGCCGGGAGCCCGGCGGGGTTGAGTGGCTCGAGCGGCTGCCGAGGATCGTCGAGCAGCTCGTCGACCGCTGGGCGCTGGTGCTCGAGCGGCCGGTCGACACCGCCCACTCGCTCGTGGTGCTCGCCGAGGACGTGGTGCTCAAGGTCAACTTCCCGGACGAGGACACCGAGTTCGAGGCCCACGCGTTCGAGCGCTGGAACGGCGTCGGGGCGGCGCGACTGCTCGCGAAGGACGACGAGCTTCGGGCCTATCTGGTGGAACGGCTGCGGCCGGCGACACAGCTCTGGGAGCTGCCGGACGACGAGGCGACCGAGATCGCCGCAGGCGTGCTGGAGCAGCTCTGGGTTCCGGCAGATCGGCCCTTCCGTCGCCTGGAGGACGTTGCCGCGCGGTGGGCGGAGGAGCTTCCGGAGCGCGGGTTCGAGCCCGGGCTGGTCGAGCCGGCCGTCGAGTTCCTCCTCGAGGCCGGGCCGACGCAGCGGGAGTCGGTGCTCCTGCATCAGGACTTCCACGGCGGCAACGTCCTGCTCTCCGAGCGCGGCTGGCTCGCGGTCGACGCGAAGCCGCTCGTCGGCGAGCGCGAGTTCGACGTCGCGTCGCTGATCCGCGACCGCCGGCCGACGACGAAGGCGGCGATGGAACGTCGCTTGGACTACCTCGTCGACCGCCTGTCGCTCGACCACGAGCGCACGCGCGGCTGGGCGATCGCGCACGCGCTGGCGTGGAACGGATCGGTCGAGATGGTCGAGGCCGCCCGGATCCTCAGCCGAAAAGCCTAGTAACACAGTGTTACTTTCCGTTGCCGGAGCGCGGAAACCTCCGAGCCATGCGGTCTCGGGCCGTGAGGCGCCGGCAAGTAACAGAGTGTTACTTGGCCCGGCCGGCCCGTCGTGCGGGCCCGGCGCCGCTGTCATCCGATCGCAATCCTAGAGTCGGCGCATGGAGACGATCTCGCTCGCGCGCGGCATCCCGGCGCCCGAGTGCGTGCCGGCCGAGGAGCTCGCCGAGTGCGCGCGTTCCGCGCTGCAGGCCGACGGCGCGACGATCCTCTCCTACGGCTCGGCTGGCGGCTACGCGCCGCTGCGCCGCTGGATCGCCGAGGAGCACGGCGTCTCGCCGCAGCGGGTCGTGCTGACGAACGGGTCGCTGCAGGGCTTCGCCCTGCTGGCCCAGGTGCTCGCAGGCGGCGGCGAACGGGTGCTCGTCGAGGCGCCGACCTACGACCGTCCGCTGAGGATCCTCGGCGCGCTCGGCGCCGAGGTGGCTGCGGTGCCGTGCGACGGGGACGGCCTCGACGTCGACGCGCTCGAGACGGAGCTGCGCCGCGGCCGCCGCCCGGCGTTCCTCTACGTCATCCCGACGTTCCAGAACCCCACCGGCCGGACGCTGGCGGTCGAGCGACGCGAGCGGCTGGTCGAGCTCGCCGCCGAGCACGACCTGCTCGTGCTCGAGGACGATCCCTACGGGGCGATCCGGTTCGAGGGCGAGGCGCCGCCGACGCTCTTCGAGCTCGACCGCGGTGCGCGCGTCGCCTACTCGTCGTCCTTCTCGAAGACGGTGGCGCCGGGCATCCGGGTCGGCTACTTCGTCCTGCCGGAGCGGCTCGCGCGCGCGGTGGAGTCCGCTGCCGCCGCGACGTACATCACGCCCGCTCTGCTCTCACAGGCGACCGTGCACGAGTTCCTGCGGCGCGGTCATCTCGCGCGGAACGTCCAGCTCGTCCGCTCGCTCCTGTGCGCGAGGCGGGATGCGCTGCTCGCAGCACTGGACGAGCACCTCGGCTGGACGGGCGCCCGCTGGAACCGGCCCGCCGGCGGCTACTTCCTCTGGCTCGACCTTCCGGGCGGCGTCAATGCGCGGGCGCTGCTGCACGCCGCCGAGGGGGTCGGCGTCACCTTCATCGCCGGGCCGGACTTCTACCCCTGGGCGGGCGGAGGGCGCAGCTCGGCGCGGCTCGCGTTCAGCCTCGCCTCGCCCGTGCAGCTAGGCGAGGGGGTCAGGCGCCTTGCCGGCCTTGTCGCCGCGGCGCCGGCGGTAGAACTGCGAGAGCAGCACGCCGCCTAGCACGCCGAAGGCCACCATTAGCACCATCGCCCAGATCAGGGAGACAGTCGCCGTAAAGAAGACGAACTCGATCTCGATCTGCTTGTCGTTCATCGAGATGAACGCCAACAGGTAGAGGAACATCGCGAGCAGCCCGACGAGGATCAGCCACAGCCGCGGCTGCCACTGGTCTGTTCCCTCGCCCGGCGACCGGCGGAAGCGCATCCCGTGAGTCTAGGAGGGTTCGGTGGAGTGGCGCTCGTTGCCAGGGTGTGATGCTCGTTCCCAGGCAAGGACGCAGGGAGCGCCCGTATCCACTGCGATACGGGCGCGACTGAGGACGCGGTCTGGGGACGAGCAGCGCGGCCTGGCGGCACAGCCGGTAGGTCGCCAACCCTCCTAGGAGGCTTTCAGCCGGTGGCGGCGAGCTGCTGGTCTTCGGGACGCGGCACGAGCCGAGGCTGTTGCGGCGGCCGCAGGCTACGAGGCTTTGCGGGCCGGAACGTTGGACAGGGGGAGTCCAGGGGGAGGGCGCAAAGCGCCGCCCTACGGAAATAGCATTCGTCGCAACTTGCCTCGGCTCGTTTGCTCATCGCCGCGTTTGAACCTCCTGAAAGCTGCCCTTCTTGGCCGGGCATCTTGCGGCTTCGGACGCCGCGGTGCAAGAGGACCGGTTACAAAATCTTTGCAATTTCCGGACGGTCCGAAAACTGCCGAAATCCTGGGCTTTCTAGGCCTTCGGCGGCAGAGTTGCCAGCGCTTGCAACGCCTGTTGAAAGCTATCCACAGGCACGATGCGGAGGCCGTCGGCATAGCGGCGCGCCTCGGCGGCGTTATCCCCAGGCACGAGGAAGAGATCCATGCCGGAACGGCGCGCGCCGATCGTTTTCTGCTTGATGCCCCCGACGCGCGCGACCGAGCCGTCCAGGAAGATCTCGCCGGTGGCGGCGATTCGGTAGCCGCGGTCGACGCCGCGCCCGAGCTCGTCCATGAGGTGGAGCGCGAACGCGAGCCCCGCAGAGGGGCCCCCGACGCGTCCGAGGTCGATCTTCACGTCGACCGGAAGGTCGACGTCGAAAACGTCCGTGACCGAGACCCCGATGAAGGCGCGCGTCGGCCGCCGCGGGTCCCCGGCGGCGCGGAGGACGACGGTGCGCCGCTTGCCGTCCCGCTCGATCAGAAGTCGGACGCGGTCGCCGGGCTTCTTCTCGCCCAGCAGCCCCGTGACCTGCTGCGATCTCCGGACGGGCCGGCCGTCGACGGCGCGGATCCAGTCGCAGCTGCGGAGCTCGCCGGAGGCCGGGTAGCCGGGGAAAGTCCCCTCGACGGCGACTCCGAGCCGCCGGGTCGGGACGCGGTAGTCGAGCGCGCGGAAGGCGACGGCGCTGGCGTACTCCTGGCTCCGCTGCATGGCAGCCAGCTCGCAGCGGCGGTGCGCCCCCTCGTCCTCGCCCGGGGCGAGGACGTTGCCGACCGGCTCGAGCGTCGCGCCCTCGTGGAGGCCCGGGAACAGCTTCTCGAAGATCGACGCCTTGCGGACATCGACGGCGACGTAGTGGATGCCGCCGCCGTTCACGTCCGGCTTCTCGCCCTCGACCTGCACCCGCGGGTCGAGCGCCCGCGCCTCGTCCGGAAGGAAGATGTAGCGGTCGGACGGGACGATGTAGAGCACCGCGGCGACGGCGAGCAGGGCCAGGCCGGCGCCGAGCAGCCATGCAGGCCACGGGACGCGTCTCACAGGAGGCTCCGGACGAGGCCGCCGTCGACCGGAATCACGGAACCGGTCACGTAGGACGCCGCGTCGGAGGCGAGGAAGCAGACGACGGACGCGATCTCCTCGGGCCGGCCGAGGCGGCGTAACGGGATTGCCTTCAGGTCCTCGTCGGTCGGCCCGTCGGGATAGACCTCCGTCAGGCGCTCGGTGTCGATCCGCCCGGGGGCGATCGTGTTGACGGTGATCCCGTCCGGGCCGATCTCCCGGGACAGCGTCTTGGCCCAGCCCACGACGCCTGGGCGGACGGCGTTGGAGAGCGCGAGGTTGTCGGCGGGCTCCTTGACGGTGCTCGACTCGATGTTGACCACGCGGCCGGCCGGGCTCCGCCCGAGGTGCGGCAGGCAGAGGTTGGTCAGGCGGACCGCGGAGACGAGGAGCAGGGCGACGGCGGCCTCGAGGCTCTCGTCGTCGATCTCGAGCGCAGGGCCGCGCGGGGGGCCGCCGCTGTTGTTCACGAGGACGTCGATACCGCCGAACGCCTCCACCGTGCGCTCGACGAGCCGCTCGCAGTCCTGCGGATTCGTGACGTCACCCTGGACGGCGAGGGCGCCGAGCCGGTCGGCCTCGGTTTCGAGCACCTTCCGGCGCCGGGCGAACATCGCGACGTTCATCCCCCCGGCCGCGAAGGCCTCCGCGATCGCAAGGCCCATGCCCTGCGACGCCCCGCAGACGATCGCAGTGCGGCCCTTCAGGTCGAGATCCAGAGCAGCACTCCCAAGCCGATCGATGCCGCGGCGGCGGCGAGGACGAGCGGGTGGAACAGGTCGACGCCGAGGAGGTCCCCGAGCGTCGAGCGGCGAGGCGCGTGCTTCCGCAGCCAGAACTGGCGGCCGACCTTGCTGCCCCAGCAGTCGGCGCAGACGCCCTGCACCGTCTTGGTCGTCCGCCCGCAGTGCGGGCACGGCGACGACTCGGCCGTAGCGAGCGCCACGGCGCTCTTGGTGATCCGCTGCGGCGCGCCGGGCCGGAGGCGAGGGACTGTCCCTCGGCCGCGTCTCGGGTAGACGCGTCTTCGGTGCCGAGAGTGGGACGTTTCTGCGCTCAGACGCTCGCACTTGGACGGATAGGCGCGCACGCCCCCATGATGTCGGAGACGAGGCGCGTCCTGGACCCGCTGCTGTCGCAGCTCGGGCAGTCCGGCGGGGCGGTCGCCCCTGCCGGCGTCTACGTCGTGAGCACGCCGACGACCTCGCGCACGGCGTCGGCCGAGGCCTGCAGCTGCTCCCGCTCCTCGTCGGAGAGCTCGAGCTCGTAGATCTCCTCGATCCCGCCGGCGCCGACTTTCACGGGCACGCCCATGTAGAGATCGTCGATCCCGTACTCGCCCTCGAGGTAGGCCGTGCAGGGAAGGACGCGCTTCTCGTCGAGCATGACCGAGTCGACCATCTGCGCGGCCGCCGCCCCCGGCGCGTACCACGCGGAGGTGCCGAGGAGCTTGACGAGCTCCCCGCCGCCCTTGGCCGTGCGCTCGACGAGCTGCGAGATCCGGTCGTCGGGGATGAGCTTGCGCAGCGGCACGCCGCCGCCGGTCGTCGCCGAGACGACCGAGACCATCTGGTCGCCGTGGCCGCCGAGCACCATGGCCGTCACGTCCTTCACGGAGGCGCCGGTCGCCCAGGCGATGAACGTCGAGAACCGTGCCGTATCGAGAATCCCCGCCATCCCGAAGACGCGGTTCTTCGGCCACCCGGACACGTTCTTCGCGACGTGGCACATCGCGTCCAGCGGATTCGAGACGACGATCAGGATCGCGTCCGGCGACTGCCCGACGACCTCTCCGGTGACCGAGCCGACGATCTTCTCGTTCGTCGAGACGAGGTCGTCGCGGCTCATGTCGCCGGTCCTCGGGACACCCGCCGTGATCACGACGGCGTCGGAGCCGGCGGTGATGTCGTACTCCGTCGATCCCGCGACCCGTGGCTCGTACCCGAGGATCGCGCCGGCCTGGTTGATGTCCAGCGCCTTGCCCTCCGCGAGCCCTTCCTTGATGTCGACGAGCGCGACGTCGCAGTAGTCCCGGCGGGCGAGCTCCTGCGCGCAGGTGGCGCCGACGTGCCCGGCGCCGACCACGGTCACCTTGCGGCGGCCCTTCGCCGGCGTGAACTCGTGGCGTCCCAGCTCCGTCACACGCGCACCCCCAGCTTGTCGATGATCGCGTCGGCGACCTCGCTCGTGCCGACCGCCGTCGGGTCGTCCCTGCTCGGCTTCATGTCGTACGTGACGCTCTTCCCCTCGCGGATCACGTCGGCGATCGCGCCCTCCACCCGGTCGGCCGCCTCGTGCTCGTCGAGGTGGCGGAGCATCATCACGCCCGAGAGCATCTGCGCCATCGGGTTCGCCTTGTTCTGGCCCGCATACTTGGGCGCCGAGCCGTGGGTTGGCTCGAAGATCGCGGCGGCCTCGCCGAAGTTGCCGCCGGGCGCCATCCCGAGGCCGCCGATCATGCCGGCTGCGAGGTCGGAGACGATGTCGCCGTAGAGGTTCGGACAGACGAGGACGTCGTACTCCTCCGGCCGCTGGACGAGCTGCATGCACATGTTGTCCACGATCCGGTCGTCGAACTCGATGTCGGAGTTCTCGGCCGCGACCTCCTGCGCCACGCGCAGGTAGAGCCCGTCCGTGAACTTCATGATGTTCGCCTTGTGCACGGCCGTGACCTTGCGGCGGCCGTTGCGACGCGCGTAGTCGAACGCGAACTGGACGATCCGGCGGCTGCCGGAGACCGACAACGGCTTGATGGAGATCCCCGCGTCGCGGTGGCGGAGCGTGCCGCGGTGCTTCTCGATCCAGCCGATCAGCTCCTCGGCCTCGGCCGAGCCCTCCTCGTACTCGATGCCGGCGTAGAGGTCCTCCGTGTTCTCGCGGATCAGGACGAGGTCGACGTCGTCGAAGCGGGAGCGAACGCCCTCGTAGCTCTTGCACGGCCGCACCTGGCCGTAGAGGTCGAGCGCCTTGCGCAGCCCCACGTTCACGGAGCGGAAGCCGCGGCCGACAGGGGTCGTGATCGGGCCCTTCAGCGCGACGCCGGTCTTGCGGATCGCGTCGAGGACGTGGTCGGGCAACGGGTTCCCGTCGTTCTGGTCCATCACGTCGGTCCCGGCGTACTGGACGTCCCAGTCGAACTCGACGCCGCTGGCCTCGAGAACCCGCCGCGTCGCCTCCGTGAGCTCGGGGCCGATGCCGTCGCCGGGGATGAGGGTGACTCGGTAAGCCATGCGGCGGCGACTCTACCCGAGCTTCGGATTGACGCGGACGGGTAGATTCCGCGCAATGAGTGACTTCAAGCCGGGCCTCGAGGGCGTCGTCGCCGTCGAGACGGAGATCGCCGAGCCGGATCGCGAGGGCGGGCAGCTCCGCTACCGGGGCGTCGACATCGAGGAGCTCGTCGGCACGTATCCGTACGAGAACGTCTGGGGGCTGCTCGTGGACAACGACCTCGGGTCGAAGATGCCCGAGCCGGAGCCGTTCGAGCCCGCGAAGCTGACCGGCAACGCGCCAGCCGATCTGCAGGCGGAGACCGCCCGGCTCGCCGGCGAGTGGAAGCTCGGCAAGCTCAACGAGATCTCGGACGAGCAGGCGCGCGAGGACCTCGGACGCCTCTCCTCGCAGATGATGGAGATCGTCGCGCGCTCCGCGGCCGTGGCCGACGGACGCGAGCCGGCGCCCGACGACGTCGTCGCCAAGGGCGAGACGCTCGCCGAGAAGTTCCTGCTTCGCTGGCGGGGCGAGGCCGACCCCGACCACGTGAAGGCGATCGACACGTACTGGATCTGCACGGCCGAGCACGGGCTGAACGCCTCGACGTTCACGGCCCGAGTCGTCGCCTCCACCGGCGCCGATTGCGGCGCGGCCCTCTCCTCGGCCGTCGGCGCGCTCTCCGGCCCGCTCCACGGCGGCGCGCCGGCGTACGTCAAGCCGATGCTGGAGGAGGTCGCGGCCATGGGCGACCCCGAGCGCTGGGTGCAGGAGCGGCTGGACGCCGGCAAGCTGATCATGGGCTTCGGCCACCGGGTCTACCGGGCCGAGGATCCGCGCTCCCGCATCCTCAAGCGCACGGCCAAGGAGCTCCGCGCGCCGCAGGTGGAGGTCGCAGAGCAGCTGGAGCAGGTCGCGCTGAAGGCGCTCCAGGAGCGCCATCCCGAGCGCGTCCTGGCCACCAACGTCGAGTACTACTCCGCGATCGTCCTGGACGTCGCGGAGATTCCGCCGCCGCTCGCGCCTGCGATGTTCGCGTGCTCGCGCGTCGCCGGCTGGTCGGCGCACATCCTCGAGCAGAAGCGCACGGGCCGCCTCTTCCGGCCGTCGGCGAAGTACGTCGGGCCGGCTCCGCGCTCGCTCTCCGCTGTCTGATCTCGCCGCAGCAGCAGCGCAGGCGGCCGAGCTGGCCGAGCGAGGCGCTGAGACCGAGCTCGCCGCGCACCGGACGAAGTGGCAGGACGAGATCGAGGGCGCCGCGCGAAGCGCCGACTTCCGCGAGCGCGCGCTCGCCTACCGCGCGATCGGCCAGTTCCGCTACCGCCAGAAGCTCGAGCTGCTGCGGCGCGGGCTGGAGGACGAGAGCCCGGCGTCCCGCGGCTCGGCGCTCCTCTCGCTGGAGCTGCTCTCGCGCGACCACCCGGGCGACGTCAACGCCGACCGGTCGCTGCTCCACAGGCTCGCGGCGGGCGACCCGAACGCGGCGGTACGGCGCCTCGCGATCCTCGTCCTCAAGAACGGCTCGCCCCACCGCGACACGATCGTGATGCTCGAGGGAATCGCGGGGGACGACGAGCTCGACCGCGAGCTCCGGGAGACCGCCAAGCGCGTGGCGGCGCAGTTGACGAAGAAGTCCCGAGCCCGCTAGCTCGACGAGCAGCTGCAGACGGGCCTGTGCAGGATCTTGCCGCAGCCGGCGCAGATCCGTTCGGTCTTGCGCCACTCGAGCATCTTCTTCTCGATCCCGGCCTTCAGCATCAGCACGCCCACGCCGGTGCTGGAGGCGAGGAGGAGGGCGGTTTCGTTTGTCAGTTCGGTCATCTGGTCTTTCGTCTGGCGTGCGGATGAGCTTTGAAATACAACTCCCGGCGGCGCCGATCGGTCACGTGGGTGTACAGCTCCGTGGTAGCTAGATCGGCATGGCCGAGCATTTCCTGAACGCTTCTTAGGTCTGCTCCTCCCTCGAGGAGGTGCGTCGCAAACGTGTGGCGCAGCAGGTGCGGGTGGACGCGCTCCGGCTCGAGGCCCGCCTTGGCCGCGAGCTTGCGCAGGATCAGGAACGCCCCGGCCCTCGTGAGACCGCCGCCCTGGGCGTTGAGGAAGAGCTCCGGACGATGACGGCGGTCGAGGTGAGGACGGCCACGGGCAAGGTAGCGCCGGAGCGCCTCGACGGCCTCGCGCCCGACGGGGACGACGCGCTCCTTGCCGCCCTTCCCCACCGTTCGGACGAGGCGCTGGTCGAGATCGACACCGCCCTTGTCGAGCCCGACCGCCTCGCTTACCCGCAGGCCGGCGCCGTAGAGGAGCTCGACCAGGGCGCGGTCGCGGAGGGAGCGCGGGGTCGTTCCGGTGGCGGCGTCGACCAGGCGCTCGGCTTCGGACGGGGAGAGCGCGCGGGGCAGCCTCCGCACCCTGCGCGGTAGCTCCAGCTCCGCCGCCGGGTTGGCGTCGGCCGCTCCGATCAGGACGAGGTGCCGGAAGAACGAGCGGAGCGAGGCGACCCGCCGCGCGATCGTCGCGCCGGAAAGGCCCTGTCCGCGCAGCTCGGCCAGGTAGCGCTCGACCTCCTCCGTCGTGACCTTCGACGGCGGGCCGCCCAGCCACGTCGCAAGCGCGTCCAGGTCCCGCCTGTACGCCTCGACCGTGCGGGGCGCGAGCCGCGCGGCCGACAGCGCCAGGAAGCCGTCGAGCTCAGGATCGCGGGTGCGCTCGGTCATAGACCTTCCGCAGGCGCTTGCCGTCGACATGGCTGTACATCTGCGTCGTCGAGAGGGAGCTGTGCCCGAGCAGCTCCTGGATCGTCCGCAGGTCGGCTCCGCCCTCGAGCAGGTGCGTCGCGAAGGCGTGGCGGAGCCGGTGCGGATGGGGGAAGAGCTTCCGGAGCGTGCTCGTGTCGAGCCGCCTGCCGCGGGCGGAGATGAAGAGCGCATCGTGGGCGCCCCGGGCGAGCCTCGGGCGCTCGCGGAGCCAGCGGGCGACCCAGTAGGCCGCTTCCTCGCCGAGCGGGACGACGCGCTCCTTGCCGCCCTTGCCGCGCACCCGCACGGCCTCCTGGTCGAACTCCACGTCGCCGAGGTCCAGATCGACGGCCTCCTGGCTGCGGAGCCCGGCGGAGTAGACGAGCTCGGCGAGCGCGCGGTTCCTGATCGCGAGCGGATCGTCGGCACCGAAGCGGTCGAGCTCCGCCTCGATCTCCTCCGCCTTCGGCGCGTCCGGCAGGCGGCGCGGCCGACGGGGCGCGAGCCGCGCGTCGGGAACCCTGGCGGCGCCGAGCGTGAAGCGGAGGAAGGCGCGGACAGAGGCGAGCTTGCGCGCGATCGTCGCAGGCGCCAGCTTGCTCGGCGTCCGGCCCGGGCGGGCAGCGCCGAGGTGCGCCGCGTAGTCGGCGAGCAGGCGCGCGTCCACGTCCTCGACGGACGCCTTCCGTGCCCGGAGCCAGACCGCGAACGCGGCCAGGTCGACGCCGTACGCGCGCCGGGTCGCATCGGACAGCGCCGGACTGGCGAGGAAGCGGTCGATCGCCGGCTGAGTCTCCATCCAGGCAGGATTCGCGCCCGTGAAGGTCGCGTCCTGCCTCGCCGCCGCCCGCTCGACCACGCCGACGTGAGAGAGCTGGCGCTCTACCTCGTCGCCGCGGTGCTCTACATCGCGCTCGGCGTCGCGTACCCGAGCCTTCTGTTCTCGTGGGTCGAGGGGACGGCGTTCCTGCTGCTCGCCGTCTGGATCGTCCCCGCCTTCGTCCGCCGGCTGCTGCGTTGAGCTGGGCGGCGCACGACCTCGAGCCGTACGCGATCCAGCGCCACCTCGGCGTCAAGGTCGCCTTCGTCCCGCTCGTGATCGGCTCGTACTCGCCGGACCTGCTCAGCAAGTGGTTCGTCTACGGGATCAACGTCCTCGGTGTCGAGTTCAAGGCCGCCGACCCGGTCCAGTTCCACCGCGGCTGGCCCGGCATCGGCTTCACGCACTCGCTCGGCTACGGCCTCCTGATCGCGGCGCTGATCTGGGCGCTCGCCGGGAGCCGCATCTGGGCCTGGAGCTTCCTCTTAGGACACTGGGCCCACATCCTCACGGACGCGGGCGACACGATCGGCGTGATGCTCTTCTTCCCCCTGACGACCGAGACGTTCGGGATCGGCGCCTGGGCGTACGCCGGCCAGTACGGCCGGCTCACGGACGCCGGCGCCTACTTCAGCGGCCTCGGCTTCGTCTGGGACGGCTTCTTCGTCGTCTACGGGCTGATCTCGTGGCGGATGCTCAAGCGGGAGTACTTCCACGACGTGATCGTGAAGGCCGACCCGCGGTTCTGGCACTGGGCGGGCCGGTGGCTGCCCGAGACCGCGCTCCTCGCCCTCTACCGCGCGAGCTTCTTCTACGGCACGACGCGGTGGTTCGCCTGGCTGATCTGGGCTCACCTCGGGAACGACTTTCCGCTCGACCTCAGCTGGGGCGGCCCTCACTGGATCGACGCAGCCTTCGACTAGAGCTCGCCGGGGAGCAGGCTGTACATGACGAAGTCGACGCGCCGGTCGAGGCGCGGGTTGTAGTGGCTCGAGCGGAGGACGCCCTCGCGCGTGAAGCCCGCGTTCTGCGCGACCCGGTTCGAGGCGACGTTCCGCTCGTCCGCGCGGAGCTGGAGTCGCGCCAGCCGGCGCTCCTCGAGGAGCCAGCGGGCCACCAGCCGTACCGCGCGCGTACAGACGCGCTGTCCGCGCGCCTGGGCGGCGACCCAGTAGCCGACCTCGGCGACGCCCGGCTCCTCCGACATCCGGACGCCGACGGAGCCGACCGCCGGCCCAGAAAGGACGATCGCGAAGTTGGTGATCGAGCCGTCGCGCCAGCCGACCCGGCAGAGCTCGAGGTACGCGGCCGCGTCGCTCCGCGTGTACGGCTGCGGGATCGCATCCAGGAAGGAGGCGATCTCGGGGTCGTTGCACGCGGCGACCAGGGCTTCGACGTCGCCGTCCTCGCCCCACGGCCGGAGCTTCACGACCCCGTCCGTCAGCGGGGGATCGGGCGGTCGCACGGCCATTGTCATACGATATGCAGCCCGTTTGAGCCCGGCCCACGCCCGGGAACTCAAGGAGACCCATGGCGATCATCGAGGACCTGCGCGGACAAGCCGACCTGAGCGAGCACGGCATCGAGCCGGCCGGGGCCGTCCACTACGACCCGACGGTCGCACTGCTCTACGGGCACGCGCTCCGGCGCGGCGACGGCCGGCTCGCCGAGGGCGGCCCGATCGTCGTCGACACCGGCGCCCACACCGGGCGGTCCCCAAACGACAAGTTCGTCGTCCGCGAGCCGGGGTCCGAGGACAGGATCTGGTGGGGCAAGGTGAACCGGGAGCTGCCGGAGGAGCGGTTCGAGGGACTGCGCGGGAAGATCACGTCGTTCCTCTCCGGCCAGGATCTCTACGTCGTCGACGCGTTCGCCGGGTCCGATCCGGCGCACCGGCTGGCCCTGCGCGTGATCACCTACAGCCCCTGGCACGCGCTCTTCGCGAAGACGCTCTTCATCGACCCGACCGAGGAGGAGCTCGCGGAGCACGAGCCGCAGGCGCTCGTCCTGCACGCGCCGGCCCTGGAGGCCGACCCGGAGGAGGACGGGACGCGCAGCGGCACCTTCGTCGTGCTGCACCCCGGCCGGATGGAGGTTCTGATCGGCGGAACCTTCTACGCCGGCGAGATCAAGAAGTCGATCTTCACGCTGATGAACGACCGCCTGCCGCTCGCGGGCGTGCTGCCGATGCACTGCTCGGCGAACGTGGACGACGAGGGCCGGGTCGCCGTCTTCTTCGGGCTCTCCGGC
>DASSSO010000041.1:0-34247 GCA_035776735.1 Gaiellaceae bacterium
GAGGTCGAAGCGCCGGAGGCCGGGGGCGGCGCCGCACGGCGCCATATCGAGGCCGTCCCCGAGCCGGAGCACGAAGCGAAGGCCTAGACACGCCGAAGCCCGCCGGGGTCTCGGCGGGCTTCGACTAGCTGAGCGTGCGACCTGCTAGGAGATGAAGCCGGCGACGCGGTTGATGGCGCCCTCGATGTTGCCCGAGAGCAGCGTCAGCGCTCCGAACACGGCGATCGTGATGACGGCCAACACGACGCCATACTCGGCCATGGTCTGGCCCTCTTCGCGCCTCTTGAGCGCGACGAGCTGGTGATAACGCTTCGACACTTCGCTTACCTCCTTCCGTCGCTGAGCAGTGCTGGGTCGGCGCTGTCCAGCGGCGAGGAAGTTGCGGGGTGTCGGGGGGGCGATCGACTTGCTCACGCCTTACCTCCGTGGACTCCTCGGCGTGGCCGCGTCCGCCTGGTTTGAACCTACGGCCAGAAGATCGGACGCCCCGGCCCCGCCGAGCATCCCTCGCGCAAGGGAACGGCCCTAGACTCGCCCGAATGGGGGTAGACGACTGGCTCGAGCGTTACCGCGTCGCATGGGAGCAGGCCGACCAGGACGCCGCCGCGGCCCTGTTCACGGAGGATGCCGTCTACCGCTCGAGCCCGTTCCGTGAGCCGCATCTCGGCCAGGACGGGATCCGGGACTACTGGGCGAGAGCGACAGCGAGCCAGAGGGACGTCAGCGTGCGGTTCGGCCGACCGGTCACGGAGGACAGCCGGGCCGCCGTCGAGTGGTGGACGACGATGCGCGACGGCGACACGGAGATCACGCTGCCCGGGATCCTCTTCCTCCGCTTCGCGGCCGACGGCCGGTGCGAGGAGCTCCGCGAGGCGTGGATGGTCGCCGAGGAACGGCTCGAGCCGCACGCCGGCTGGGGCATCTAGCGCACCCGCACGCGCCAGATGTCGGTGCCGCCGAAGCTCCCGACCCAGAGCTCGTCCGCATGGTCGGGGACGACGAACGGGCCCCGGCCGACTCGGACGGTCTCGACGACGCGGTTCCGTCGCAGGTCGATCCGCGACACGGTGTTCGACTGCTGGTTCGGCACCCAGAGGCTGCCGGCCACCATCCCGCCGTCGACCGGCTGCTTGCCCAGCCGCTTGATCAACGCGACGCGGCGATTCTTCCGCTCGTCGATCTTCGCGACCGTGCGGTCGAGTTTGTTCGAGGCCCAGACGAAGTAGCCGCGCGACGCGAGCCACTCGGGCGCGGCGCCGCCGGTCCTCACGCGCCGGACGACCCGGTTCGTCCGCGGGTTGATCCGGACGATCGACTTCCCCGACGCGTCGCCGACCCAGAGCGCTCTGGTGGTCGCGGCGAGGCCGGAGGGTGCGCCGACGATCCGGATCCGCCGGACGACGCGGTTCGTCGCCGGGTCGATCCGGTGGATCGTTCCGTCGTTGTAGGTCGTGACCCAGACCGAGCCGAACGCGAAGAGGACGTCGTAGGGCGCGATGCCGACCGGGATCGACGCAGTGACGGAGCTCGTCGCGGGATCGATCCGCTGAACCGTGTTCCCGCTGTTCGTCATCACCCAGAGCGCGCCGGCGCCGGCGGTGATGCCGCACGGGCCGCCGTCGGTCGGGATGCGGTGCGTGACGGCGTTCGTCGCCGGGTCGATGCGGACGACCTCGTTGCTCGAGAAGACCGTCGCCCACGCCGCGCCGGCCTCGAACGCAACCGAGCAGGCGCCGCGCGCGCCCACGTCGATCCGCGCGACCAGCTCGGTCGCGGTCGTCGCGCCCTGCGCGCACGCTGCGAGCAGGGCCGACGCGATGATGGCGACTGCGGTCTTCCGCATGGCGCGGAAGATACTCCGACGCCGGAGGAAAAACTACGGTGTCGGAGTTTTTTTCTCGTTAAGGTCGGCGAGCTCGGCGCGGAGCGCGTCCTCGAGCGCCTGGAGGCCGCGGCGCACGTCGTCCACCGGCATCGCCAGGCGCTCGGTGACGTTGAGGAGCAGCTCCGTGAACTGCGGCTGCACTGCCCGAAACGCCCTCCAGCCCTCGTCGGTCAGGCGGAAGAGCGCCGACCGCCCGTCGAGGGGGTTCTTGATTCGCTCGGCGTGCCCACGCTCGACCAGGCGGCTGAGCCGGTCGGACACGGTCGTCAGCGGCACGCCCATCCGCTGCGCCAGCGACGTCGGGCTCGGCTCGCCGCCGACCGCGAGCAGCGTGTAGAGCAGGAAGTCCTCGCCGGCCTCCGAGCCCTCCATGTACTCCTGCAGCAGCGTCCGCGCGACGGTGCCCGTCGTCGCCAGGTCGAGGAGGACGGTGCCGAAGCGGAGCTCGGTCATCCGCCTCACTAAACCACGAAAGCCACCACCAACCACAAGGCCCGCCTTCCGGCGGGCCTTGATGGTGGAGAGAGGGAGAGAGGATGGAGAGAGAAGACTTATTCGCCGTCGTCAGGGTGCGAGGTCGTCACGGTCTTGACGGTCTCGCAGTTGACGTGGGTGTCGGACTCCTTCGAGTTCAGCCAGACGACGTCGTTGCCGGGGCCGCAGTCGATCTGGTCGAGCATCTTGTCCCGGGCGATGGCGTGCATCTTGTCGTCGCCCTCGCCGCCGTTCTGGACGTCGGCGCCGCGGCCGACCCAGATCACGTCGTTGCCGTTGTCGCCGTTGACGGTGTCGTTGCCCCAGCGGCCGCGGAGGACGTCGTTGCCCTCGCCGCCGTTGAGCGTGTCGTGCGCAGGCCCGCCCCACATGCGGTCGTTGCCGCCCTCGCCGTTGAGGGTGTCGTTGCCGCGCTGGCCGTGGACGCGGTCGCTGCCGTCACCGGCGTTGACGGTGTCGTGGCCGGCGCGCGCGAAGATCAGGTCGTGTCCGGCGGTGCCAGTCAGCGTCTCGCCGTTGTGCGTGCCCTTGATGACGACGACGCGATGAGCGACGGCGGCACTCACGATCCCGAGCGCGACGAGCGCGACGAGCGTGAGCACCCCGAGTCGAATCGACTTGTTCACTGCTGAAACCTCCTTGGCGACGTTGATCAGAGTGTCCCCTCGCCCCGTGAGGAGGTCGTGCGCGAACGGAAAAGAATTCGCGTCGAGTTGTTAGGTCGCTGTTAGGGCCTCGCGGCGGCCGAAGACCTCCCGGAGCGCCACCAGCGTCATCACGAGGCCGGTGACGCCGGCGACGAAGAACGCGAGCTGCGTCCCCCCAACCTCGGAGAGCCAGCCGGCGAAGAGCCCGCCGAGCGGCGCGAGGCCCGCGAAGGCGAAGAGCCAGAGGCTGAGGACGCGGCCACGCAGGTGGTCGGGTGCGGTCAGCTGGAGCAGCGACTGGCTGTTGGCCGTCCACATCGTGAAGCAGACGCCGACGACGAAGAGGAGGGCCGCGGCGACCACGACGGTCTCGACCGGCGCGAGCGCGAGGAGGGAGACGCTGAAGCCGCCGACGCCCGCGAGCAGCGCCTTCCAGCTCGCCCGTCCGAGAGTCGCGGCGAGCAGGGCGCCGGCGAGCGCGCCCGCGCCGAAGCACGCCGAGAGGACCCCGAACGTGCGCGGGCCGGAGTCGAGCGTCTCGGAGGCGAGCACGGGGACGAGCACGTGGAAGTTGAACCCGACCGTGCTCACCACCGTCGTCATCGCGAGCACGAGCCGGACGCGCGGCGAGTGCCGCGCGTACGAGAGTCCCTCGCGGACGCTCCTCGCCACGGAGAGATGCTGCTCGGGCCGGTCGAGCTTGACGAGCTCGTCCTCGCGCATCAGCCAAAGGCCGAGCAGGACTGCGAGGAAGCTCAGGGCGTTGATCGCGAAGCAGACACCGACGCCGAAGGCGGCGATGATCACGCCGGCGGCGGCGGGCCCGATCACGCGCGAGCCGTTGAAGAGGCTCGCGTTCAGGGCGACGGCGTTCGGAAGCTCCTCGCGCCCGACCATCTGGAAGGTCAGCGCGTGGCGGCCCGGTGCGTCGAACACGAGCGCCGTCCCGGCCGCGGCGGCCAGGGCGTACGCGAGCCACACGACCTCGGCGCCCGAGAAGGCGAGCGCGGTGAGGAGGAGCGCCACGACCATCGAGGCGGTCTGGGTGACCATCACGAGCCGCCGGTTGTCGAACCGGTCGGCGACGACGCCCGAGATCAGGCCGAAGACGGTGAACGGCGCGAAGCGGCAGAAGGCCAGGAATCCGACCGCGACGGGCGAGTGGGTCAGCTCGACGACGTACCAGGCGAGGGCGATGTTCTGCATCCAGGTCCCCACGAGCGAGACGACCTGGCCGGAGAAGAAGAGCCGGTAGTTCCGGTGCATCCGGAGGCTCGCGAACGTGCGGCGGAGGGCGACCGTCATGCGTCCTCCAGGAGCTGCATGAGCGGCTCGACGGCCGCGTCGATCGCCTCGAGCTCTCCCGGCTCCAGGGTCTTCAGGCGTGCGGCGAGCCAGGCCGTGCGCCTGGACTTCACCGAGCGGAGGACCCGCTCGCCCTCGTCGGTCAGCGTCAGCTCCTGCCGGCGGCGGTCGGACTCGTGCGGAGTCCGACGCACGAGACCCGCCTTCTCCAGCCGGTCGACGTGGACCGACATGGCCGCCGGCGAGATCCGCTCCCGCGTCGCGAGCTCGTTCACGCCCAGTCCGCGGTGGCGGTGGATCTGGATCAGCAGCGTCACCTGTCCACCGGTGACGCCGAGCGCGTGGCTCTCGCGTCTGAGCTCCCGCGCGAGCTTCAGCAGCGCCGGCCGGAGGCGGTTGGCGACGTCGGTATGGCTGAGCGTGGTCGGCAAGTCGTTAGCCAGGTTAACAATCTTCGACCGTTTCTCGCGGGCTGCGCAGGGGTAATCTCCGCAGGCGATGCCGCGCGACGTGCGTGAGGAGCTGGCGGAGAACGTCAGGGAGCTGGCGCAGCGCCTGCGCCGGTCGGCCGCGCGGGAGGCGCCCTTCGACTGGGTCGCCGAGCAGCTCGGGCTGAACCGGCCCGGGCCTGCGAGGTCGCTGGAAGAGCTGCAGGCGGAGCTCGACTCGCTCGTCGGGCTCGAGACCGTGAAGGAGCAGGTGCGGGCCCTCGTCGCCTTCCTTCAGGTGCAGGCGCGGCGGCAGGAGCACGACCTGCCGGAGGTGGCGACGAGCCAGCACCTCGTCTTCCTCGGGAACCCGGGCACCGGCAAGACGACCGTTGCGCGCCTGCTCGCGCAGATGTACCGCGCGATGGGGCTCCTGCGCCGCGGCCACCTCGTCGAGGTCGACCGCAGCGGGCTCGTCGGCCAGTACGTTGGCACCACGGCGTTGAAGACGGAGCGCGTGATCCGCCGGGCGCTCGACGGCGTCCTCTTCATCGACGAGGCGTACGCGCTGGCGCCCGAGGCGGCGTACCACGACTTCGGCCCCGAGGCGGTGGAGACGCTGCTCAAGCGGATGGAGGACCACCGCCACCGGCTGATCGTCATCGTCGCCGGCTACCCGCGGCCGATGGCGCGCTTCCTCGACTCCAACCCGGGGCTCCGCTCGCGCTTCTCGCGGGAGATCTTCTTTCCCGACTACTCGACGGACGATCTCCTCGCGATCACGCAGAAGTTCGCGGCCGACCATGCGTACGAGCTCACGGAGGGAGCCGACCAGGCGCTGCGCTCGGTCTTCGACGCGGCCGTCCGCGGCGAGGGCTTCGGGAACGCCCGCTACGCGCGCACGATCTTCGAGCAGGCGCTGAACGCGCAGGCGCTTCGGCTCGCCGGCCTCTCCGGCCGCCGGCTCGAGGAGCTGGGGCCGGAGGAGCTGACGACGCTCACGAGCGACGACGTCGTCTCGGCGGCGACCGCGCTCGGCGAGGGCGCCGAGCTTCCGAGCGCGCGGCAGCGCTGGTTCAGGCGGCGCGCCTCCTAGGAGGGCTCGGCGGGACGAGTTCGCGCGGTGATCCAGAGGAACCGCGCGAGTCCTTCGCCAGGCTCGTACTGCTCGACGACCTCGTCTCCGAGCAGCTCGAAGCCGGCCTCTCGCAACAGCGCCCGGCTCGTGTCGGCGTCGTGGCAGCTGAAGAACATCGTCACCCCGACGAAGTCGCCGACCCAGTCCTCGGTTCCGCCGACGCTCAGTGTCGTGAGGAACGCCCCGCCGGGCCGCAGCCAGCGCGCGACCTTCCGAAAGGGCACCGGATGCTCTTCACGCGGGACGTGGGTGAGCGAATACAGGGCGGTGATCCCATCGAACGAGCCGTCGGGAAAGTCGAGACCGGTGAAGTCGGCGCAGACGAACCGTGCGCCGGGAACGTTCCGTCGGGCGAGCTCGAGCTGCCGTTCGGAGAGGTCGACTCCGACGACGTCGAACTGCTCCGCGAGGCGCTGCGTGGACGGCACGCCGGGCCCGCATCCGAGGTCGAGGACGGTGGCATCCTCGTCGAGGAGGGCGATGAACCCCTCGAGGAGGCGCTCCCTCGGGTCGTCTTCGATCGTCCCTGACCACTCCGCATACCGCTCGCCGAGCGCGTCGTATCCCGCGCGGACGATCTCCTTCCGGGGGTCGATGCGGACTCCTAGGGGTACGGGTCGGGCAGGAGCAGCGTCACGTTGCGGTCGAGCGGCCTCCCGCGCCGGTCGGGCCAGCCGTTCTCGCCGTTCTCGGCCTGCGGCTCGTTCAGCGAGAGCTCGCGTGCGATCGACGCCAGCCGCTGGGGGCCGGCGCGGCCCGGGCGGGGAGGCGCGGCGTGGTCGATGGGCGTCGCGTGGATCGCGAGCTCGCCGTTCTGGAGGTCGGACACCTCGATGACGCGGGACTGCTGCGGCCACTCGAGGTGCGAGGCCGTGACGATCTCCCAGAAGGTCCCGTGCGGCTCGATCCGGTTCTGGTGCTCGTGGCCGGCCACGTAGGCGACGACGGCCGGGAAGTCGCGGAGCAGCGTCTCCACCTCCGGCCCCAGGTGGACGCCCTCACCCGGGGCGTTGAGCGTCCTGAGCGAGTGGTGGCCGAAGACGAGGACGAGCTCCCGCCGCGCCGAGGCAATCGTGAGCTCGGTGGAGAGCCAGCGGAACTGGGCGTCGTCGAGGTTGCCCGAGCTCGAGTTGTCGGCGACCGTGTCGAGGACGACGAACCGCACGCCGGCGGCGGGCGAGAACGAGTAGTGGGCCTCGCCGGCCGCGACCGCGGCTGCCGTGAAGCCGTGCCCGCTCGGGCGGCCGCGGGTCCGGAAGTGCTCCCGCATCCATGCCTGCTTGCGGAGGAAGCGGCGGGCGGGATCGCTCGGCACCGTCTTCCAGAGCCCCCGGTGCTCCCGGGGAACGCCCCAGGTGTCGAGGAAGTCGCCGAACGTGATCCGGATGATCTCCGACCGCTCGCCGGTCGTCACGCCGTCGGCGAGCAGCGGCCGGATCTGCGCGAGCGCCTCCGGCGAGTAGCGGGTCACCTTGCGGCAGCCGACGACGACCTGGTCGAAGAGCTCGTTCTGGGCGAAGTTGCCCTGGACGAGACCGTCGTGGTTTCCGAAGACCGAGTACCAGGGGAGGCCGAGGCCGACCGGTTTGAAGGGCCGGTTCATCTGCTCGAAGAGGCCGCGGTAGTCGCGGGAGGCGACCGAGCGGCCGACGGCCCGCCGGTTCGCGGCCGCCGAGGGCGAGTAGCCGGGCCCGTCGCCCTTCCCGTTCGGCTCGTAGAAGCGGCCGCCGCCGCGCATCCCCGCGTAGAGCGGGGGCTTGCGTAGCCCGCAGGTCCGCGTCCGGCCCGAGTTCGGGTTGACCACGCGGCCCCCGTCCATGATGTCGATGAACCAGCGGGTCTCGTTGTACTGCGCGTTGTCGACGTTGTCCCCGCCGGTCATGACAAGCCGGATCGGCGCACCGGTCGCCGGTCCGCGGCGCAGGTTGCGGACGGCGCGAACCTCCTCGTTCAGCACGAACGGCATCAGGCCCTCCTGCGGCCGGTAGGAGGCGCTGAACGGGTCGCCGCCCATGAAGTCGACCAGCTCGACGCGCCCCGGCGACTCCTCGTCGACCATCTGTGTGTCGGCGAGGTGCGCGAAGGCGATCAGCGTCGGCACCGGGCGGAGGACCGGGTTGTGGGGCGAGATCTCGTCCCGGATCAGGCGCCGGTCGCCGGCCGCGTACTCGAGCCGGTTGTCGCCGTTCCGGTCGACGATCGTGCGCTGACCCGTGTGGCGCGGGGTCGTCTGCGCGCCGGCGATCGCGGCGAGTCCGAGCAGGGCGACCAGTGCGGCGACGGCCTTCACGGGACGCATCTTCGACTCTTCGGAACCTTTCATGCGTCGTTCACCCCGTACTTAGACGCCGCGGCTTTCATCGCGGTTGCAGCCGACGAAAGGAGCCGCCCGATGTGCAGATGACTCCCTGCCCGTGGGAAGTGCCAGGACGAGGTCGCCGACCCCGGCGGCCTCGTCGCATTCTTCGGGACTTCTTCGGAGGTCCTTAGCCCGCTCGTAGGGAGCTCTGGTGAGGTGAGCGCATGTTCTACGTCACGTACATGCTCGCGGAGCTGCGGTGCCGGAGCGGGCGAACGCTGCTCACGGCGCTCGGGCTCGCCGTCGGGGTCGGCCTCGTCGTCTCCGTCAGCGGGCTGTCGAAGGGGCTCGACGACGCGCAGGCGGAGGGCTCGAGCCCCTCACCGGCGTGGGGACGGACATGTCCGTCACGCGTCCGATCCGCTTCGGTGAGGACGGGCCCGCGGGCCTCTCCGAGTCGGAGCGCGAGGCGCTCAGCGAGGAGGTCGGGGGCGCGCGGTTCGGCCTCCGCAACCTCGGGAATACCGGCGAGCGGTTCGAGCGGGACACCTTCATGTCCACGGGCCAGCTGAGCTTCCCCGCAAGCACCGTCACCGACATCCGGTCGAACGACGGCGTTCAAGATGCTGCCGGCTCGCTGACCCTGAACGCCATCCACGTCGAGGGGATCGTCCCGGAGCAACCGGCCGACGGCACCCCGACGTTCCGTACGCCCGGCGCGGGCGCGCCGGAGAACATCGACATCGCCAACAGGAGCGTCACCGGAGTGGACGTGTCCAAGTCGTCGCTCGGCGCGATCACGCCCGGTCAGATCGTGCGCGGCCGCTACCTCTCGGCGAGCAAGGCCGAGGCGGTCCTGAACCTCGCGTACGCCCAGCAGAACGGCATCTCCCTCGGCGACAAGGTGAAGCTCGGCAGCCAGTCGCTCACCGTCGTCGGCTTCGCCCGTACGCCGCTCGGCGGCCAAGCGTCCGATCTCTACGTCGAGCTGGGACGCCTGCAGAAGCTCGCGAACCGTGAGGGGCGCGTGAACACGATCAACGTGCGCGCGGACAGCGCCGACCAGGTCGACGAGGTCGCCACGCAGATCCGCAACGACTTCGACGGCGCGTCCGTCACCACGGCCGAGGATCTCGCCGGCCGCGTCTCCGGCTCGCTCGTCGATGCCCGCAAGCTGGCCGACCGCCTGGGCACCGGCCTCGTCCTCGTGGCGCTCTTCGCGGCCTTCCTCATCGCGAGCCTCTTGACCCTCTCGTCGGTGACCAAGCGGATTCGCGAGCTCGGGACGCTGAAGGCGCTCGGCTGGCCGCAGCGCCTCGTCGTCCGGCAGGTCAGCGGTGAGGCGCTGCTCCAGGGTCTGCTCGGCGGGCTGCTCGGGATCGTCATCGGTGTCGCCGGTGCGCTCCTGATCGAGGCGGTGGCACCGAGCCTGAAGGCGAGCTTCGCGGAGGCCGCAGCGCAGGGACCGAGGTTCCTCGGGCCCGGCGGAGGCGGCGGTGGTGGTGGCCCCTTCGGCCAGGGTGCCGTGGAGCCGCAGTCCACGACGGTCTCGATCGGCGCGCCGATCTCCGTGAACCTGATGCTGGCCGCGGTGTGCCTGGCGATGCTCGGCGGGCTGATCGCCGGCGCCGTCGGCGGCCTCCGCGCCGCCCGCCTGCGCCCCGCCGATGCCCTGAGGCACATCGACTGATGAACGCGCAGCCCGTCTACGAGCTCCGCAACGTCTGGAAGACGTTCCGGCAAGGCTCCGTCGACGTCCACGCGGTGAGCGACGTCGACCTGGAGGTCCGGGGCGGCGAGTTCCTCGTCGTCGCCGGCCCGAGCGGCTCGGGGAAGACGACCCTGCTCCAGCTCCTCGGCGCGCTCGACCGGCCCACGCAGGGCGAGGTCGTCTTCGAGGGGCGCGACCTCTCGCAGGTCGGCGACCGCGAGCTCGCGCTGCTGCGCCTCGACGCGATCGGCTTCGTCTTCCAGCAGTTCAACCTGATCCCGACGCTGACGGCGGCGCAGAACGTCGAGGTCGTCCTCGCACCGCGGAAGCTCGACGGCGGTCGGCGCCGGGACGAGGCGCGAGGCCTCCTCGATTCGGTCGGTCTCGGCCGCCGGGCCGACCATCTTCCCTCGCAGCTCTCCGGCGGCGAGCAGCAGCGGGTGGCGATCGCTCGGGCGCTCGCGAACGGGCCGCGCGTCGTGCTCGCCGACGAGCCGACCGGCAACCTCGACTCGGCGACGGGCGACGAGATCGCGACCTGCTGCGCGGGCTCTCCCGCGACCAGGGTCAGACCGTCGTGCTCATCACGCACGATCCGGACATCGCGTCACGCGCGGCTCGGGTCGTCCGCCTTCGTGACGGACGGCTGGACGGCGGCGGCGAGGAGCAGCACGGCCGAGAGCACGCCGAGTAGGCCGCAGAAGAGCCAGAAGGCGTCGCCGTTCCAGGCGAACATCAGCGCCCCGAGGCCGGGGCCGAGCATGAACGCGAGCCCCCATGTGAGGCCCCAGGCACCCTGGTAGCGCCCGCGGAGGTGCGTCGGCGCGATGTCGGCGACGTACGTCGCCGCCACCGGCGCGTAGACGATCTCCCCGATCGTCCAGATCAGAACGGTGAACGCCAGCGCGGCGAGGGTCTCGGCCCAGGCGTTCAGCGCGAAGCCGAGACCGACCAGGATCGACCCGACGGCGAGCGTGGGAATCGCCGAGAAGCGTTGCGTGATCGACGTGAACGGCAGCTCGAGGACGACGATGGCGAGGCCGTTCAGCGAGATCAGCAGCCCGTAGTCCGAGTTGTCGAGGCCGCTCTCCGTGACGTGCAGCGGGAAGGTCGCGTTCGCCTGGAAATAGACGAAGGCGCCGAGGACCGAGGAGACGAGGAAGAGGAGAAAGGCGCGGTCGCGGGCGATCGTCCTGATCGCCTCGCCGCGACGCTCCTCCCCGCGGCGCGTGCGGACGCCCTCGGGCAGGGCGGCAAGGGTGAGCACGCCGAAGACCACCGAGGTGAGCGCGTCGCCGACGAAGAGGTAGGTGAACGAGCGGTCGGCGAGCAGCCCGGCCGTCGCCGGGCCGGCCGCGAAGCCCAGGTTGATCGCGAGCCGGTTGAGCGCGAACGCCGGCAGGCGCTGCCCCGCCGGGACGAGGTCGGCCAGGAGCGCGGACGAGGCGGGGCGGTACATCTCGCCCGTGAGCCCGGCGAGCACGGTCAGGACGCCGATCAGGACGATGTCGTCGGCCTGGGAGAGGGCGAGCAGCGTCGCCGCCGAGCTGAACATCGAAAGCGCGATCGCGTTGCGGCGGCCGAGCCGGTCGGCGAGCAGGCCGCCGACCGCTGCCGCCAGCACATTCCCGGCGCCGTAGAGGCTGACGACGAAGCCGGCCTCCGCGATCGAGTAGCCCTTCTCGCGGAGGTACAGCACGAGGAAGACCGCGACGAAGCTGCCGAAGCGGTTGACGAAGGAGCCGGCGCAGAGGATCCAGACCGGGCCGGGGAGGGTGCGGATCCCCTCGCGCAGCGTCCGCCGCTCGTCGACCATGGGCCCTAATGAATCATCTGCGGATCGTCTCACCGAGCGACCGAACGGCGCAGGTGCTCCAGGTGCTCGAGCGCAACGCTGCCGTGCTGAACGTCGTGCACCTTCCAGGGGCGGCCCGGAAGCCGCCGGGCGACGTGATCCTCTGCGACGTCGTCCACGAGGAGACGAGCGTCGTCCTGGCGGAGCTCCGGCGGCTCGGCCTCGACCGCGAGGGCTCGATCGCACTGGAGGAGGTGGACGTCGAGCTGGCCGTCACCGCTCGGCAGGCGGAGCAGGTCGCCAGGGGAGCGCCCGCCGACGCGGTCGTGTGGGAGCAGGTGGAGCGACGGACCTCCGAGAGCGCCGAGCTCTCCTTCACCTTCGTCACCTTCATGATCTTGGCCACGTTGATCGCCGCGGCCGGGATCCTCACCGACTCGCAGATCCTGATCATCGGCGCGATGGTCGTCGGCCCGGAGTTCGGCCCCCTCGCGGGCTTCTGCGTCGCGATCGTGCAGCGCCGCATGGAGCTCGCCCGCAGGTCGCTGCTCGCGCTCGCCGTCGGCTTCCCGGTCGCGATCGCCGCGACGGCGCTCGGCACCTGGCTGCTGCGCGAGGCCGGTCGCGCGCCGGACACCGTCGAGGCGACGAGCCGGCCGGCGACCTACTTCATCTCCCATCCGAACACGTTCTCCGTCATCGTGGCCGTGTTGGCCGGCGTCGCCGGGACGCTCTCCCTCACGACGGCGAAGTCCGGTGCCCTCGTCGGCGTCCTGATCTCGGTGACGACGATTCCCGCGGCGGCGAACGTCGGCGTCGCGACCGCATACGGCGACTGGGCCGAGTTCCGCGGGGCGCTCGCCCAGCTCGTGATCAACCTGATCGCGATCTGCGCCGCCGGGATCGCGACCCTCCTCCTGCAGCGCGCCGGGTTCGCGCGGCGGGTTCGGCGGCAAGCGTCCGGCGGGTAGGCCTCGCGCGTCGGCAGACTTCTCCTCGATGCGCATCGTGCTGCTCGCCGCCGCGCTTCTCGGAGTGCTCGCCGTCGTGTTCGGCCTCGTCCTCACGCGGGGCGACGGCGGGGAGGACTTCCGCGGCAGCCGCCCACCCGAGGGGCTGACGATGCCGGCGTTCGCCGTCGAGATGCCCGACGGCTCGACGGTCGGCTCGGACGGCCTCCGCGACAAGGCGGTCGCCGTCACCTTCCTGGACACGCAGTGCACCGAGGCCTGTCCGATCGTGGCCGCCCAGATGGGCGAGGCCATCCGGCGGCTCGGGGGCGACGGCGAGAAGGCGGTCGCGCTGGCCTTCAGCGTCGACCCGGTGAACGACACGCCCGCGCGGATCCGCTCCTTCCTGACTCGGTATCGCGCACTCGACGAGCTGCGGTACGTCGACGGGACGGTCGAGCAGCTCCGGCCGATCTGGGAGGGCTTCGAGATCCTGCCGTCGGTCGACACCGGGAACAGCAACATGCACTCGGCGCCGGTCCGCGTCTACGACTCCGAGGGGCGCTGGCGGTCGACGCTTCATCCGGGCGTCGACCTGACGGCGGCCAACCTCGCGCACGACCTGCAGGTCGCCTCCGGCTCGTGAGAACGTGGGGGCCGCACGGGGCGGCCCCCACGCCGGACGCGTCGTCAGGGAGAAGCTCGAACGAGGCCTACCCGGCCGGGCCGGCCCGAAACATCGAGCGCTCTAGGACTGCGTCTTCGACCGTGCGGCCGCGCTCAGCGCGTCGAACCCTTGCTGGAAGGTCGCCGTCGAGACCTCCTCCGCGGGAACGGTCTCGCCGTTCCGGCGGGAGAGCAGGCTCTGGCCGAGCCGTGCGAGGGCCTGCTCGCGCTCGGCGATGTCGGCCGCGTGGCGCTCGAGGCGCTTCTCGGCTGCCCGGCGCCGCTCCTCGTCCTTCCGGAGCCGCTTCTCGCGGGCGGCGAGGTCCTCGGCCCGCGCTGTGAGCTCTGCGTCCTTGGTCGAGACGAGGTCCTCCCGCTGTGCGACCGAGCGCTCGAGCTCGGCGGCGCGCTCCTCGCGGCCGGTCAGCTCGTGTTCTTGGTTGGCGAGCTCCTGGGTGCGCTCCTCCAGCTCGGTGCTGAGCCTCGTCGCCTCCTCGTTCAGCCGGCCGGACTCGCCGTCCCGCGCGTCGAGCTCCAGCTCGCGGGCGACGAGCGCCGCCGCCCGGCGCTCCAGTTCCGCGACCCGCGCCTCCAGCTCCGCGGCCCGCGCCTCGAGCTCCTGGTTCTGGCGCTCCAGCTCCGACTCGCGGCGCGAGAGCCGCTTCTCGCCGCGGTCGAGCTCGGTTTGCTTGCGCTTCTGGCGGCCCTTCAGCAGCTCCGACTCGGTGACCTTGGCCCGGAACGCGGCGAGCCGGTGCTGCCGCCCGCGCCTCGCCTCGAGCTTGCGGGCGATCCGGTGCATCCGCTGCTCGAGCCGCTTCTCGCGCTCCGCCAGCTGCTGCTCCCGCTCGGCGAGCCTGCGGGCGGCCTCCGCGAGCTCGCGCTTCGCGCGCGTGAGATCGGCCAACGCTGCGGCCCGGTCGCGCTGGCGCTCTTCGATCGTCTGACGGTCGAGCATCGTGGGGAATGAAGGTCGGGAAGGGAACGTAGCACCCGTCGTTAGTACAGAGGGATGCGCCTCAAGGTCTGGATCGCGCTGGGCACGATCTACGTCGTCTGGGGGTCGACGTTCCTGGCGATCGCCGTCGCCGTGCGCGACCTGCCGCCGTTCCTCTCGATGGCGCTCCGCCACCTCGCGGCAGGCGCGCTCGTCTTCGGCTGGGTGCTCCTCCGGCGGCGGGATCGCGAGCCGCTCGGCTGGAGGCAGTGGCGGGCGGCCTTCGTCTTCGGCGGCGCCCTCTTCCTCCTGGGTCACGGTCTTCTCGCCTGGGCGCAGCAGGACGTTCCTTCGGGGGTCGCGGCGCTGCTCGTCGGCACGATCCCGTTCTGGTTCGCGATCCTGGCCTGGATCTTCCTCGGCGAGCGGCTTGGCGGCCGCGCGCTCGCCGGACTCGTCCTCGGCTTCGCGGGCCTCGCGCTCCTGGTCGACCCGACCGGCCAGGAAGGCGCGGAGCCGCTCGGCGCGCTTGCGATCGTCCTCGGGGCGCTCGCCTGGTCCGCCGGCTCGATCTACTCGCAGCGGTCCGCGCTGCCGAAGGACACGCTGCTCGGCGCGGCCATGGGGATGCTCGCCGGAGGCGTGCTGCTCGCGGCCGTCAGCGGCGCGCGGGGCGAGTGGAACGACGCCACCTTCTCGACGGAGGCGTTGCTGGCGACCGCGTACATGGTCGTGGTCGGCTCGCTCATCGGCTTCAGCGCCTACGTCTGGCTGCTGAAGACCGTCCCGGCCTCGACGGTCTCCACCTACGCCTACGTCAACCCGGTGATCGCCGTCCTCCTCGGCTGGGCGTTCAACGACGAGCTGATCACCGTGCGCACGCTCCTCGCCGGGGCGGCGATCGTCGTCGGCGTCGCCCTGATGGTCAGCCGCACCGAGAAGCGGCCCGCGCACGAGGTGGAACGAGAGCCCGAGCCCTCATTACAGAGTCTCTGACGCAGTGGAACTCTGAGCCGCCGGGGCACGCTGGGCGGCGCGACGCGGTGTTCTCAGTCGCGCCGATATGCCCGCATATCGACGCTCCCTGCGTCCTTGCCTCGCGCCACCCATCGCACCCCGCCGACGAGGCCCCACTACATCAGAGACTCTAAGCTCGGTGCGTGGCTGAAGTCCAGGACGTCCTCGCGCGCCTCTCGCTCTTCGCCGACCTCGCCCCGGCACAGCGCGAGGCGATCGCCCATCGCTTCGAGGAGGAGGTGTTCTCGGAGGACGAGCGCGTGCTCCGCAAGGACCTGCGTGGCTCCGCGCTCTACGTGATCCTGGACGGGAACGCCGCCGTCGTGATCGGCGACAAGGAGGTGACCCGGTTCGGCCCCGGCGACTTCTTCGGCGAGATCTCGCTCCTCACCAGCGAGCCGCCGAACGCGGACGTCGTCGCGGTGACGATGCTCCGCTGCCTCGTCATCCCCGGGCCCGACTTCCAGCCGTTCCTGCTCGAGCACCCGGGGATCCTCTTCCGAATGCTCCAGGCCGAGGCTCGGAGGCTTCGGGACACGACGGAATGGAAGGTCTCGTCCTGAGGCCGTTCCCTCCCGGCGACTACGACGTCGTCGTCGTCGGCACCGGGCCGGGAGGCCTTCAGACGAGCTACTGCCTCTCTCGCGCCGGCGTCGGACATGCGCTGCTCTCCGCCGACGACGCGCCGGGCGGGATGTTCCGCCGCTTTCCGGTCTTCGAGCGGCTGATCAGCTGGACGAAGCCCGAGGCGCCCTGCGGGCGCCGGACACGCGAGTACGAGTGCTACGACCACAACAGCCTTCTCGCCGAGGAGCCCGACGCCCGAGGCCTCGTCGCCGATCACATGGATCGCAGCTTCGACGTGCCGGCGCGCGCCGAGATGGAGGCCGGAATCGCCGACTTCGTCGACCGCACGGGCGTCGAGGCGCGGTACGGATGCCGGTGGACGGGGACGAGGCGTGAGGACGGCCGCTTCGTCCTCGAGACGACGGACGGCGAGTACCGCTGCCGGATGGCGGTGTTCGCGATCGGGATGACCGAGCCGTGGTCGCCGCCGCTCAGCGGTGCCGAGCACGCGACGCACTACGTCGACACGGGCCCGGCGGAGTCCTTCCGCGACAAGCGCGTCGTCATCATCGGCAAGCGGAACTCGGGGTTCGAGCTCGCGTACGGCCTCCTGCCGTGGACGCGCAGCCTGACGCTCGTCTCCCCCCGCCCGGTCGACATCTCCGTGATCGCCCACTCGCCCCTCCGCCTGCGCTACCTGCAGCCCTACGAGGAGTACGCCCGCGGAAGCGCCGGCGTCCAGGTGGTGGACGCGGCGATCGTGGGGATCGAGCGCGGCGCGGACGGTCTCCGCGTCGTCGTGGACGGGACGACCTGGGAGGGCCGGCTCGCCCTTCCGGCCGACGAGGTGATCCTCGCCACCGGCTTCCGGGTGCCGCTCGGCGACCTGCGCGAGCTTGGGCTCGTCACGGTCGTCAACGACCGCGTGCCGGCGCTGACGCGGTTCTGGGAGAGCGTCTCCGTGCCGGGGATCTTCTTCGCGGGGAACGTGACGATGGCCGCGCGCGGCCTACAGAAGAACGGCCTTTCGTCCAACTCGTCCTCCGTGAACGGCTTCCGGTACAACGCGCGCATCCTCGCGCGCCACATCGCGGAGCAGCTCGGAATCGAGCAGCCGCGGCCGGCATTGGCACGCGACCAGGTCGTGCCGCTCCTGCTGGACGAGCTGGCGCACGGGCCCGAGCTCTCGATCCAGAAGGGCTATCTCGCCCGCGTCGTCTCCGTCGCGGAGGCGACCGGGATCCGCGACGAGGGCGTCCTGCCGCTCGAGCACTTCGTCGACGGGGGCGCCGGGACCGACGCGGTCGCGGTCGCGGTCGAGATGAACGCCGAGGGCGAGATCTACCCGGCCGTCTACGTACGGCGGAACGGCGAGATCGAGGAGCGCGAGCTCGACCCGCACCCCATTCGCGCCTTCGGCGGCGATCCGTACCGGCGCGAGCTCGAACGGCTGCTCGCTCCGCTCCTGGGCTCCTAGCGCCCGAGGATCGTCTCGAGGTAGGCGAGGACGTCCTCGAGCTCCTGGCCGGAGACGAGGTCCGCCGGCATCACGCCGCGGCCGTTCTCGATCGTCGCCCGCGCATCGTCGATCGAGATGTCGTTGCCGGCGAGCGTCGGCCCGATCCCGCCGCCGGCACCGTTCTCCCCGTGGCAGCTCGCGCAGTTCTCGGCGAACAGCGCGGCGCCCGCCGATGCGTCTCCGCTCGCGCCGGCCGGCGCAGGCGACGCCGCGGCCTGGTCCGGCTTGGCGGGGTGCGCCTGGGCGAGGGCGTAGACCGCGCCAGGGACGGCTGCGAGCAGGATCGCCGGCATGACGAGGAGGCGGACGCGCCTCGACATGCGCCGATCGTAATAGGCTCGCCGAGGCATGTTCGCGAGCGTCGAGTCGACCTATACCGACCTCGTCACGTCCGTCTTCTCGACGCCGATCGCCTTCAAGGCCTGGTTCGCGACCGCCGCCGCCGTGCTCGCGGTCGTCCAGGTGCTGACCGGCGCGCGGATCTTCGGGAAGCTCCGGCCTGTCGTGCGGATCCCGCCGCCCCGCGTCAACCAGGTCCACCGCTGGTCGGGCCGGCTCGCGGTTCTTGCCACCGCTCCCGTCGCCTTCCATTGCATCTTCATCCTCGGGTTCCAGACGACGGATGCACGCGTCCTCGCGCACTCCCTGCTCGGGACGTTCGTCTACGGCGTCGTCGCCGTGAAGGTCTGGTACGTCCGCGACCGGGACCATCCGCGGTGGGTCGTGCCGGTCGCCGGCGGCACGCTCTTCACCGTGCTCGTGGCGCTCTGGAGCACCTCCAGCCTCTGGTACTTCACAGAGGTCGAGTTCGGCTTCTAACGCCCGCAGCGGCGGGACCGGGGCAGGCGCCGCCCGAGCGACGTCGCTGCCGACCACTGCAGGAGCCGGGCGGTCCTGGGACGGACGCCGGCCGGCGCGGAGACGCCGAGCAGCGGCGCCCTGAAGAGGCGGCCGTAGACGACCAGCGCCGCCGCGTACGTCCCGAGCACGCTCGGATGGAAGCCGTCCCGCCCGTAGAGCGCGACCGGCTCGCAGCGCCAGGCCGCCTGCCAGGCGCCGCCGGCCGGGAGGAGCTCCGCCCGCGCGGCCGTGGCCGCGCGCCGGTAGGAACCGATCACCGCCGAGAGCGCGCCCCGGCGGTAGGACTCCGGCCAGACGGTCAGCAGCGCGGGCGTCGCGCCGCGCGCCCGCGCCTCGGCCGCCCAGCGCGTCGCCCACTCGCGCAGGTTCGCCTGGCTTTCCGGCAGCGCCGACGGCCCCTGCTGCATCACCACCACGTCCCATCCCCCGGCCGCGAGCGCCGATCGGGCCTCGCCCTGGCTCCAGTGATCCTCGAGCGCGAAGCCGCCGGGCGCGACCGTCCGGTACTCGAGCCTCCGCCCGGCACGGCCCGCGATGCGTGCGACGCCGGCGGGGAGGTCGTTCGTCGCCGTGAGGCTGTTGCCGACGAACAGCACGCGCAGCGACGTCGGCGGGCCGCCTCCCGCCCCGGAGGCGCCTCCGAGCGCCAGCGCGGCGGCCGCGGCGAGGGTGAGGATCCGCGCGGTCAGTCTTCCCACGTCCAGTTGAGGGCGCCGCTGATCGCGGCCACGACGAAGAAGGGGATCGCGCCGAGCTCGAGCAGGAACCGGAGCGCGAGGCTGAGCGCTTTCACGACCGCAACTTAGGCAACCGGCGCGCCGACTGCTCGGTAACGTCGCCGCCGTGGAGCACGCGGCGCCGATCGACGAGCGCGAGGTCAGGGTCTCCACCCTCGAGCTGTTCTTCGACCTCGTCTTCGTCTTCACGCTGACGCAGATGACAGGCCTCCTGGCCGACGAGCCCGATGCGGCGGGCCTCGTGAAGGTCGTGCTCCTCTTCTCCGTGATCTGGTGGATCTACGACGGGTTCGTATGGCTGACGAACGCGCTCACCGTGGACGTCCTCGCCAGCCGGCTGCTGCTGATCGGGGGCATGGCGGGGTTCCTCATCATGGCGCTCGCCATCCCCACGACCTTCGACGAGGGCGGCATCGCCTTCGGCGTCGGCTATCTCGCGGTCGTCGCGCTCCACAGCGGCCTGTACATCCGAGCAACGTCGGCGCACGACGCCGCCGCCATCCGCGGGATCGTCCCCTACAACCTGGCGGCCGCCCTGCTCCTGCTCGGCGCGGGCTTCGCAGACGGCGCGCTCAAGTGGACGCTGTTCGCTGTTGCCGCAGCGATCCTCTGGTCGGTGCCGTTCATCGTGCCGCTCGAGGGCTTCCAGGTCGCCGCGTCCCACTTCGTCGAGCGCCACGGGCTCGTCGTGATCGTCGCCCTCGGGGAGTCGATCGTCGTTCTCGGCGCCGGCGCGGGGGGCGCGGAGGTCGGGGTCGAGCTCGGGCTGATCGCGCTCCTCGGGCTCGGGCTGAGCGCGTCGCTCTGGTGGACCTACTTCTGCCACGAGGAGCGCAACGAGCACGCGCTGCTCGCCGCTCCGCCCGAGCGCCGGCCACGCCTCGCGATCGACGCCTTCGGGTACGCGCACTTCTTCCTGCTGCTCGGGGTCGTGCTCGTCGCCGCCGGGCTGAAGAAGGCGATTCCCGCGCCGCTCGACGAGCTCGACGCGGCGACGGCCGCCGTGCTCGCAGCAGGCGCCGCAATGTTCGTGGCCGCCGACGCCGCCCTCCTACGCATCCTCGGCATCGCGCAGAGCCCCGCACGGCCGGTCGGGGCCGCTCTGATCCTCGCGACCATCCCGGTCGGGACGGCCGTCTCGGCCGCGGCTCAGGTCGCCGCCATCGCCGCGATCGTCGTCGCCCTCCTCGTCAGCGACCGACGGCGCGGCGATACCGCCACACGGACAGCACGCTGAAGACCGCGATGATCGCGAACGACCAGGCGACGGCGCCCCAGACGTCGTTGCCGGCCGGCGTCCCGACGAAGAGCGCGCGGGCGGCGTCCACCATCGTCGTGAACGGGTTGTACTCGGCGATCGGCTGGAGCCAGTCCGGCATCGTCTCGACCGGGACGAACGCCGAGGAGATGAACGTGAGCGGGAAGAGGATCGTGAAGCCGTAGGCGTTCGAGGCCTCGGGCGAGGACGCGGACAGCCCGATGAAGGCGAACACCCACGAGAACGCGTAGCCGATCAGCAGCAGGAGCGCCATGCCGGCGACGATCTCCGGGCCGCTCGTCGCGAACCGGAAGCCGGCCACGATCCCGACGGCGAACATGATCACGAGCTGGATCACGTTAGTGCCGACGTCGGCGAGGATCCGACCGGAGATCACCGCCGGGCCCCACATCGGGAGCGAGCGGAAGCGGTCGATCAGCCCCTTCTTCAGATCCTCCGCCAGCCCGAGCGCGGTCACGAAGCCGCCGAAGACCATCGACTGGACGATGATTCCGGGAATCAGGAAGTCGACATAGTCGAGCGGCCCTGTGTCGATCGCGCCGCCGAAGACGTACACGAACAGCAGCACGAACATGACCGGCTGGATCGTGAAGCCGATCAGCAGGTCGGGCTGTCGCGGGATGCGCTTCAGGCTGCGCTTCGCGAGGACGACGGTGTCCGAGAGGACGTAGGGAAGCGCGCTCACGCTGCGGCCTCCTCCTCGGCCGTCTCGGCCGCATGGCCTGTGAGCGCCAGGAAGACGTCGTCCAGGGTCGGCGTGCGGACGGCGATGTCGTCGATCGCGATCCCGGCCTCGTCCAGCCGCCGGACCGCCTCGGCGATCGTGCCCCGGCGCTCCGCGACCGGGACACGGACCGAGCCGTCCTCGACGAACGGGTGCTCGCTGGCGATCGGCGCGAGCGCGGCGACCGCGGCCTCCCCGCGGTGGCCGTCGCAGAGGTGGATCTCGAGCCGGTCGCCGCCGATCTGCGTCTTCAGCTCGTCCGGCGTGCCTTCCGCCAGGACGAGGCCGCGGTCGATGACGGCGATGCGGTCGGCGAGCCGGTCGGCCTCGTCCAGGTACTGCGTCGTCAGGAGCACGGTCGTCCCGCCGGCGACGAGCGCCTCCATCGACTCCCACAGCCCGATCCGGCTGCGGATGTCGAGCCCGGTCGTCGGCTCGTCGAGGAAGAGGACCGGCGGGCGCGCGACGAGCGCGGCGGCCAGGTCGAGCCGGCGCCGCATGCCCCCCGAGTAGGTGCGCACGAGCCGGTCGGCGGCGTCGGTGAGGTCGAAGTCTGCGAGCAGCTCGTTCGCGCGGTCACGGGCGGCGCGCCGGCCGAGGTGGTAGAGCCGGCCGACCATCTCGAGGTTCTCGAAGCCGCTGAGATTCTCGTCGACGGCGGCGTACTGGCCGGCGAGGCCCAGGTGCTCGCGCACGCGCGGCGCGTCGGCGACGACGTCGAACCCCGCCACCCGGGCCGAGCCACGGTCGGGGGTCAGCAGGGTGGTGAGGATGCGGACCGCGGTCGTCTTGCCGGCGCCGTTCGGGCCGAGCAGCCCGAAGACGATTCCGGACTCGACGCGCAGGTCGACGCCGCGGAGCGCCTCGACCTTGCCGTAGCTCTTGTGGAGCCCGTTCGTCTCGACCGCGAGTTCCATCCGTCCGACCCTACCGACGCGCCTCGGTCCCGCTGCCCGGCCGGGTCAGGCCGTTCTCGTACGCGAAGATGACCGCCTGCACGCGGTCGCGGAGCCCGAGCTTCATCAGGATCCGCTTCACGTGCGTCTTCACGGTCGACTCCTCGATCACGAAGGCATCGGCGATCTCGCGGTTGGAGAGGCCCCTCGCGATCGACTCCAGCACCTCCGTCTCGCGGGGCGTCAGCTCGCTCAGCCGCTTGCTGGAGACGAGCGGCGACGGCTGGGTCGCCATCCGGTCGACCACGCGCCTCGTGACGGACGGCGAGAGCAGCGAGTCGCCGTCGGCGACGGTGTGGATCGCCCCGATCAGCTCCTCGGGCGTCGTGCGCTTGAGGAGGAACCCCGAGGCGCCCGCGCTGAGCGCGTCGAAGATGTAGTCGTCCTGCTCGAACGTCGTCAGGACCACGACCCGGAGCTCGGGCGAGGCAGCCAGGACCTCCCGCGTGGCGGCGATCCCGTCCATTCCGGGCATGCGGATGTCCATCAGCACGAGATCCGGGCGGAGCCGTCTGATCTCGCGGATCGCGGCCCGGCCGTCGCCCGCCTCGCCGACGACGGCGATTGTCTCGTCGCTCGAGAGCACCGAGCGGAGCCCGGCCCGCATCAGGTCGTCGTCGTCGACGAGCAGGACGCGGATCTGGCCGCTCACTCGTCCTCCCCGCCGTAGGGCAGCCGCGCCAGGACGCGGAAGCGCCGTCCCTTGCGGCCGACCTGCAGGCTTCCGCCGAGCAGTGCGGCGCGCTCGCGCATGCCGACGATCCCGTGGCCGTTCGCACCGTTCCCCGTCTGGTCACCGGCGGTCGGGTTCCTGACGAAGATCGCCAGCTCGCCCTGCCCGAAGGAGAGGCCCACGTCGGCATGCCCCGTCCCGTACCGAGCGGCGTTCGTCAGCGACTCCTGGACGATCCTGTACGCGGCGCTCGCGACGCTTGCCGGCACCCGGCGGCGGGAGCCGCGGACGCGGACGTCGACGTCGAGGCCGGCAGCCCGATGACGGGCGACGAGGCTCTCGAGTGCGTCCAGGCTCTGCGGCGGCTCGACGGACGCGCCGGCCTGCTGGTCGCGGAGCGTGCCCACCAGGCGGTCGATCTCGCCGAGCGTCTCCCTCGCGACCGTCTCGATCGTCCCGAGCGCCGCTCGTGCGCCCGCGGGATCTTGATCCTGGAGCAACCGCGCCGCGCCTGCCTGGACGAGGATCACGTTGATCGCGTGCCCGGCCGAGTCGTGGAGGTCCCTGGCGATCCGCGTCCTCTCCTCGGCGGCGGCGAGCTGCCGGTCCTGCTCGGCCTCGCGCTCGGCCCGCTGCGCCCGCTCCTCGAGCTCGCGGATCCGCTCGCGGCGGTGGCGCGTGCGCTCGCCGACGATCCAGGTCACGCCCCAGAAGATGATGCCGAGGAGGATCTCGCCGTCGGGAAACATGTTCTGCGAGAGCCCGTACGCGGCGACGTGCACCGAGAAGAAGCCGACGACGACGAGCGGCGTCAGCCAGCGCCTGAGCCGCGTCTCCGCCGCAGTCAGGGCGACGAAGAAGAGCGCGACCGTCGGGCCGATCGGCGGGCCCGGCGGATAGTCGAGCGCGTAGATGACCGTGCTGGCCGAGGTCGAGAGCATGAAGGCGACCAGCGGCCTGTGCCGGACGAGGAGCAGGGGTGCCGACGTCAGGGCGGCGAGCAGGACCCCGAGCGCGTCGAGGTTGCGGCCCTCCCGGCCCGACTCCGTCGCCTCGGGAAGGCCCATCAGCAGCAGCGTGAGCACGAAGACGACGAGCGGGATCGCGAGATCGATCAAACGCTCCCGTCGCATGCCTTCGAGCGTAGCGCCGCCCTTGTCCCCCCGGAGAGCGGTCTCCGTCCCCCCTCGGGGGGACGCCGCGGTTCCTCCCTCCGGGCGTCGTGGCTGGAGGGTCGGCGGACCTACCGTGGCCGTCATGACCACCACATCACACGCATACACACGACTCGCACGTCTCGCAGACCTCACCTATCGCCGCCGGTGGCGCGTGGTCCTCGCCTGGGTCGCGACGCTGGCGGCCGTCCTCGTCGTCGTCCCGCAGCTCGCGGGCGAGTTCGACGTCGACTTCGGCACGCCCGGCAGCGAGAGCAAGGCCGCCGCCGAGCTGATCGAAGAGCACTTCGGCGGCAGCGCCGGAGAGACCGTCAACGTCGTCTGGGAGGCGCCGGCCGGCGCCCGCGACGCGGAGCCACGAATCGAGCGCCTGCTCGCGAAAGCGGAGCGGGTCGAGGGCGTTGAAAGCGCCTCGGCGCCGCGCTACTCCCGCGACGGCACGATAGGGCTCGTCCAGCTCGGGCTCGACCGCCCGTCCTTCGACCTCGAGACCGCCTCGGGCAAGCGCCTGATCGAGCTCGCCGAGGGCGCGTCGGCCGACGGCCTTCGCGTCGAGGTCGGCGGCAACCTGATCCAGTCCGCCCAGGAGGGCCAGCCGCCGGAGCTGATGGGCCTGCTCGCGGCTGCGGTCGTGCTGCTGATCGCGTTCGGCTCCGTCGTCGCCGCCGGCCTGCCGCTCCTCGTCGCCGTCTTCGGGCTCGGCATCTCGGCGTCGCTGATCGGGATCGTCGCGGCGTTCGTCGACACCCCGGACTTCGCGCCGGCCGTCGCCGGGCTGATCGGGATCGGCGTCGGGATCGACTACGCGCTGCTGATCCTGACGCGGTTTCGCTCGGCGCTGCTCGCCGGTGCCGACGTGCGCCAGGCGCTGGCCGAGGCGGTCTCGACGGCGGGCCGGAGCGTGATCGTCGCCGGCGGCACGGTCGTGATCTCGATGCTCGGGCTCGCGCTCATGGGCGTCTCGTTCCTGTACGGCGTCGCGATCTCCGCGAGCCTCGCCGTGCTCGTCGTCGTCATCGCCTCCGTCACGCTCCTGCCCGCGCTCCTCGCGATCGCCGGCAGGCGGGTCGACCGGCTCCGGATTCCCGGCCTTGGCCGGTCGCTGCGAACCGGCGGCGGAACCCTTGCGACCCGGTGGAGCCGGCTCGTGCAGCGCCGGGCCGGGATCGCCGCAGGCGCCGGGGCGGCCGTCCTGATCGTCCTCACCCTTCCGGTCCTGGGCCTGCGGTACGGCTTCCCCGACGAGGGCAACGATCCCGATGGGTCGTCGACCCGGGCCGCCTACGAGCTCGTCAGCCGCGGCTTCGGCCCGGGCTCGACCGGGCCGCTGCTGATCGCTTCCGACAAGACGTCCGGGCTGGAAGCGCTCGCCGGCAGCGTGCGCCGCGAGGAGGGCGTGTCCTTCGTCACCCCGATCCGCACCAGCCCCGACGGCGAGGCGGCGCTCTTCTCCGTGATGCCCGCGACCTCGCCGCAGGACGCCGAGACCGCGGACCTCGTCGACCGGCTGCGCGGCCTGGCCGGCGACGGCGTCTACGTCGGCGGGCTGACGGCGGCGGTGATCGACCAGAGCGACTACGTCTCCGGGCGGATCCCGCTCTTCATCGCCGGTGTGATCCTGCTCTCGTTCGTGCTGCTCCTGATCGCCTTCCGGGCGCCGCTGATCGCGCTCAAGGCGGGCGTCATGAACCTGTTCTCGGTCGGCGCGGCCTACGGCGTCGTGGCGCTCGCGGCCGAGGGCGGGTGGTTCGGGAGCCTGCTCGGCGTCGACACGGACACGCCCGTCCCGCCCTTCATCCCGGTGATGATGTTCGCGATCCTCTTCGGGCTCTCGATGGACTACGAGGTGTTCCTGCTCTCGCGGATCCGCGAGGAGTACCGGCGCACCGGCGAGACCCACAGCGCCGTCGCGGCCGGCCTGGCCAAGACCGCGCGGGTGATCACGGCGGCGGCGGCGATCATGGTCGTCGTCTTCCTCGCCTTCGTCTTCAGCACGGAGGTCTTCCTCAAGCTGATGGGCGTCGGGATGGCGACGGCGATCCTGGTTGACGCGACGATCGTCCGGATGGTGCTCGTGCCTGCCGTGATGCAGCTCCTGGGGTCGGCCAACTGGTGGATGCCGGGCTGGCTCGACCGGATCCTGCCGCGGCTCGACGGCGAGCCGGTCCCGGTGCCGGCGCCGGCCGCTCGGCCTACCGGCGGCTGAGGCGAACGACGGGCTGGTCGTAGTAGCGCCGGACACTCGACCCGATCCGGGAGACATCCGTTCCGTACACGTGGATCGAGATCGCCGTGCCGTCACCCACGTTGCGGACGCGGTGGATGTCTCCCGGCGGGGCGAAGCCGCTCACGGCCCCCGTCTGGTTGGTGCTCGACCCCATCTCCACGAGCCGGCCGCCCGCCTCGTCGAGTGTGAACAGCTCTTCGTGCTCGACTCCCTGGATGACGCCGAAGACGCACCAGGTCACGTGATCGTGGATCGGCGTGACCTGTCCGGGTCGCCACACGAGCGCGACGATCGAGAACGACCCGTCGTCCTCCGTGTGGAGCACGTGGCTGCGGTAGCCGTCGGGGTCGCCGGCCCGCTCCTCGGGCGTGAGGACGCCGGGCGACGGCAGGTGTCGCTCGAGCTCGCCCGCGACGAGCCGCGCGGTCTCCGCCCAGTCGTCGTGCCGGTTCACGACGGCGCGCACCGCGGCCACGAGCTCGTCCAGGCCCGTCGCGGGCGGGGTCGCGTACGCCGCCTCCCGCGCGGCCATCTAGGCCGCCTCCTCCGTGACGCCGGCCTCGACCGGCTCCTGGGCCTCGTCCTCCGCTCCGGGAACTCCGGCGCGGAGGAGCGTCCCGCCGGCGACGGCGGCCGCGAGCGCGAAGAGCGCGCCGGCGAGGAACGCGGCGTGGTACCCGCCCGTGAGGGCTTCGAGCGGCCCGTCCCCGGACGCGGCCAGAGTCTCGGTCCGCGACGCCGCCAGGCTGGCGAGGACGGCGAGGCCGAGCGCCCCGCCCATCATGAACGACGTGTTGACGACGCCCGAGGCGAGCCCGGCGTCGCTCGGCTCGACGTCGCTCATCGCGGCGAGGAAGACCGGGTTGAAGGCCATGCCCGCGCCGAACCCGAGCAGGATCATGCTCGGAAGGACGTCGACGGCGAAGCTCCCGTCGACCGGTGCTCGGGCGAAGAGGAGCAATCCCAGGGACGCGAGGCCGAGCCCCACCGCCAGCGGCGGCCGGATCCCGTAGCGCAGGACGAGCCGCGCCGAGATGCCGAGCGAGAAAAAGCCCATGATCAGGTTCGCAGGGAGGAAGGCCAGCCCGACCTGGAGCGGGCTGTAGCCGAGCACGAGCTGCAGGTAGAGCGCCGAGAGGAAGAACCAGGCGAACATCGCGGCCGCCCAGAGCAGGCCGACGACGTTCGAGACGGCGATGTTGCGCAGCCGGAAGAGGCCGAGGGGGACGAGCGGCGCGGCGATTCGGGACTCGATCGCGAGGAAGAGCGCCAGCAGCGCCCCCGCCGCGGCGAGCACGCCGACCGTCCTGGCGGACGTCCAGCCGTTCTCGTTCCCGTTCACGATCGCGTAGACGGCGAGCATCAGCGACGCCGTCACCGTCACGGCGCCGGCAACGTCCACACGCCCGGCGGCGGTCTCGCCGCGGGCCGCAGGGATCAGGACGAGGGTCAGCGCGAAGACGGCGATCCCGATCGGGAGGTTGACGAGGAAGATCCAGTGCCAGTCGAGGACGTCCGTCAGGATCCCCCCGAGCAGCACGCCGATACTCCCGCCGCCGGCGGCGACGAAGCCGAAGACGCCCATCGCCTTTGCCCGCTCGGCCGGCTCGGTGAACAGCGTCACGATCAGCGACAGCGCGACCGCCGAGACCACGGCGCCGCCGAGGCCCTGAACCGCACGCGCTGCGACCAGGACCTCCTGCGAGCCGGCGAGCCCGCAACCGAGCGAGGCGAGCGTGAACAGCGAGATCCCCGCGAGAAACAGGCGCCGGTGGCCGAAGAGGTCGCCCAGCCTGCCGCCGAGCAGGAGGAAGCCGCCGAAGGTCAGGAGGTAGGCGTTGACGACCCAGGCCAGGGAGGTCTCGGAGAACCCGAGGTCCTCGCGGATCGACGGCAGGGCCACGCCGACGATCGTGACGTCGAGGACGATCATCAGGTCGCCGAGGCAGAGGACGACGAGGGCGAGCCAGCGGTTGCGGCCTTGGATGCTCAGTGTGGGTTCATCTCCTTCCTTGATTGACCGGCCGGGGCGGCGAAACTCATCGCTCCGGTGACGACGAGCCGTGTGCCGGCGCCGTTCGGCCTGACTCGACGGTCGCGAGCGACCGTTCGGTCATCGCTCACTCCCTCCTTGCGGGGCGCGGCGAAGCCGGGGTTCGTTGCCTACCGGCCGCGCGCCAGCCGCAGGATCGCCTGCGCGTACCTGCCCGACTCCCGCAGCCCCAGCTCGCCGGGCGCAAGCTCGACGACGAAGGCGCGGGAGCCGGGCACGGCGCCGTGCTGCCACGCCGTCGCCGAGCCGGGCGGCCAGGGAAGGCGGGCGAAGCGCATGCCGGCGAGGCGGGCGTACCGCCTGGCGACGGCGACGCTCGGCCCCCAGGCGCGGACGAGCCCCTGCGGCTGGTGGAACCAGATCGCGACGTCCGGCCGGAGGTCGCGGATCAGCTGCATCGCGAGGCGCGTCTCGACCTCCGACGCCGGCGCGGCGCCTGCCGTGCGGAGGGAGCGCCAGGTGCCCGGGAAGTTGCGGTTCAGGTCGACGCCGCGGGCGTTCCCGCGCCGCTTGGCGGCGTGCCCGTCCGGGTTCAGGTCCTGGACGACCGTGATCGAGCCGCGGCCGGGACGCGCGTGCAGCAGCCGCGTCGCGACGACGCTCCCGGCGCACTCGTTCCCGTGGATGCAGCCGACGACGAGGATCCTGGGGCGTCCCGCACCGAACGTGAACGCGCGGATCGGTCGCCCCCTCGTGCTCACGCCGACGGTCGCGGAGCGGACGCCGTCGCCCGGCAGCCGTACGTGCATGTGGTTGTCGTGGTGCGCGGGGAGCACCTCGACCACCGCCGGCGGTCCGCGCAGGCCCGTGTTCGGCCCCACGAACACCTTCGCCGCGCCGGCGGCGACGAAGCGATCGACGAGGTCCTGTGCGCGCGTCCGGTCGATCTGGCCGGGAGCCCGCGGCGGGCGCTCCCGCCGGTCGCGACGCGGGTAGTAGACGTCGACGTCGAGGCCGTTCTGGTGCGAGGCGTGCCCGATTCCGCCGTAGCGCGGGCCGAAGTCGCCGCCGTGGCGCCGCGAGAGGTCGCCGACGCCGACGCGGGCGGCGCCCGGGTTGGCCGCGGCGTAGGCGGCCAGCACGCTCAGTGTCGCCCGGACCAGACGCGCGTTGCCGTAGCGCCTTCCTGCTCGGTTCGGCGACCGGCGGCGGACGTGGTCCCAGGTGAAGTGATGCTCGCCGTCGGCCGGGAGCTGGACGCCTCCGACGAGGCGCCCGTCCCACGGAACGCCGAGCGACCGGGAGCCGGGCTGCGCGCCCGCCCCGCCAGCTGCCAACAGCGCGGCGAGGACGGCGCCCGTTGCGAGCCGAAGGAGCACACCGCAACCTAGCCACACCGCGGGCGTAGGCTGCCCGCGGGATGGCGCTCGACGCACGACGAGCGGCCGACGGCCTCGAGACGCGGCTGGCCGCGCTCGGCACCCCCGAGCGGGCCGAGCACGAGCGGCGGTACCTGAAGAGCGAGCTCGACCACCTCGGCGCCACCGTTGGGCAGATCCGGCGCGAGGTGCGCGCGCTCACCAAGGAGAACCGGGACCTGACCCATGCCGATGTCATACGGCTGGTCGAGGAGCTCTGGTCCAAGCCGGTCCACGAGCGGCGCATGGCGGCGACGATGGTGCTGGAGGACTACCCCGCGCTGATCGGCTCCGCAGATCTCCCGCTCCTCGAGCGGCTGGTCAGGGAGTCCAGGACCTGGGCGCTCGTCGACGGGCTGGCGGCCGACGTGCTCGGCGAGCTGCTCGTCCGCCGTCCCGGGGCGGCGCGGCGGCTCGACCGCTGGGCGAAGGATGCGGACTTCTGGGTCCGCCGCTCGGCGCTGCTGGCGCAGATCAAGCCGCTGAAGGCGGGCGCGCCGTTCGCGCGCTTCGGCCGGTACGCCGACGCGATGCTCGACGAGAAGGAGTTCTTCATCCGCAAGGCGATCGGCTGGGTGCTGCGCGAGACGGGCAAGACCCGCCCGGACGAGGTCTTCGAGTGGCTCGCTCCGCGTGCCGGCCGGGCCTCCGGCGTGACGATGCGAGAGGCGGTCAAGTACCTGAAGCCGGAGCAGCGAGCAGCGTTGATTCCTTGACGAACGCCGGCTGACCACCGGCTGGCATCCTGAGGCGATGGCCGAGCTCGCCATCCGCCTCCGCGGCGCCGTCAAGCGTTACGGGCCGATCACCGCCGTCGACGGCCTCGACCTCGACGTCCCGATGGGGACCTGTGTCGGCCTGCTCGGGCCGAACGGCGCCGGCAAGTCGACGACGATGCGCCTGCTCACCGCGCAGTCGATCGCCGACGAGGGCGAGATCGAGGTCCTCGGGTTCGAGTTGCCCAGGGAGTCGAAGCAGGCGCGGGCGCAGCTCGGCGTCGCGCCCCAGCTCGACAACCTCGACACGACCCTGACCGTCGAGCAGAACCTGCTCGTCTTCTCGCACCTGTACCGGATCCCTCGCGCGGAGCGGAAGGAGGCGATCGAGCGCGCGCTGCAGATGGCCCGGCTCGTCGACCGCCGCGACTCCCGCGTCGACAAGCTCTCGGGCGGCATGCGGCGCCGCCTCCTGATCGCGCGGTCGCTGATCCACCGGCCCAGGCTCGTGCTCCTCGATGAGCCGACGGTCGGCCTCGACCCGCAGGTGCGCCAGGAGCTGTGGGCGCTGATCGACGCGCTCCGCTCGGAGGGGACGACGATCCTGATGTCGACGCACTACATCGAGGAGGCGCAGCGCCTCGCGGACACCGTCATGATCATGTCGCACGGGAAGGCGGTCGCGGCCGGGCCGCCGTCCGAGCTCGTGTACGAGCATGCCGGACGCGAGGTGCTCGAGGTCTACGGGCCCCCGCCGCGGCTGGCGGAGGTCGAGGCCGAGGCAGCCGCGGCCGGCCTGCGAACCCGGCGGACCGGGACCAGCGTCTCGATCCTGAACGTGGACGGGTTCAAGGGGTTCGAGGGCGAGCGCCGGCCGGCGAACCTCGAGGACGTCTTCGTCCTTTTGACGGGCGAGGAGATCGGCTAGTGGCTGCGGCTGCGAAGACCGCCCGCATCGGCCGTCTGGAGCGCAGCGCGCTGACCGGCGTGCTCGTCCGCGAGGTCGTGAACTACTCGTCCTACTGGAAGTCGAGCACGTTCTCGTCGACCGTCGAGCCGACGATCTACCTGCTGGCGTTCGGCTTCGGCTTCGGCACGCTCGTCAGCGAGATCGGCGGGGTCGACTACGTCGACTTCGTCGGCACGGGCACGGTGGCGACGGCGGTGCTCTTCTCGAGCGCCTTCCCGGGCATGTTCGGGACGTTCGTCAAGTACCAGTTCCAGCGCACCTACGACGCGATCCTCGCCGCGCCCGTCGACACCGAGGAGCTCGTCAGCGCCGAGTCGATCTGGATTGCCACCAGGGCCGGGGTCTACGGGTGTGTGCCGATGATCGTCGCGATGTTCTTCGGGCTCGATCCGGCGTGGGGCATGCTCGCGGTGCCGTTCATCGCCTGGATCGCCGGCTTCGGCTGGGCGAATTTCGGGATCTCGGTCGCCGGCTTCTCGAAGTCGTTCGAGAACTTCAACTACATCGTCAGCGCCGTCCTCACGCCGCTCTTCCTACTGGCCGGCTCCTTCTTCCCGCTCGACGATTTCCCCGACTGGGCGAAGGTGCTCGCGCAGCTCAACCCGCTGCACCACCTCGTCATGCTCATCCGCGACTGCGTGATCTACGGCTGGGACGGATGGGTCGACTGGGCCCGGCTCGGCGCGCTCGTCGCGTTCGGACTGGCGATGTGGCGGGTCGCGATCCACGCGATGACCCGCAAGCTCGTCGACTGAGCGCCGAGGCGCTCAGCAGCCGGGCCTTGAACCGGGCGTTGCTGGAGCGGCAGCTCCTCCTACGTCGTGTCGACATGCCGGTTCGCGACGCCGTCGAGCACCTCGTCGAGTTCGCGGCGGGCGACGCGAAGACGCGCGGTGTGCGCCTGGACGAGCCGGTGAGCTAGCTGACCGGTGCTCCGGCGCGCTCGTAGGCGAGCACGTCGTAGCGGTCGACGCTCGTGCGCCGGCCGGAGAACTGGTCGAACAGGTTTCCGAGGGCCCGGGGCATCTCCTCGTCGAAGACCGGCTCGGCGGCGACGGCGCTCTCCTCGCTGTCGAAGAGGCTGATCGAGAGCGACTTCCCCGACGTGCGGTCGACGAGCTCCAGGTGCCCCTGGAAGCCCTTCACGCTTCGCATCATCGGCATCACGATCTCGGTTGCCTGCTCGAAGATCTTCTCGTCGGCGGCCGGATCGGTGCTCTCGAACGCGGCGACTCGAGCGAACACGGTTCCTCCCTTCGTTGACCCGTCGAGCCTAGCGCCCGCGGGCGGGGCCGTCAGGAGCGACGGCGGGCGAGCGCAGCCGCGCTCGTCGTTCGCGATCCCCTTCGCGTTCAGCGCCGCCGAGGAGATCGCGACCGCGTAGGGCACGTTGTGGTGGCGAGCCTAGACATCGATTCCGAGCTTCCGCAGCTCGACAGTCGCCGACCGGCGCCAGCGGGTCGTGTCGGGCGAGAACGGCAGCATGAACGGCATTCCGTTCGCCTTCCGGAGCGGCTTCCCGTCGCGCAGGATGCGGTAGTGGCCGGGTGTCGCCTCGACGGTGAGCCCGGCCGCCTCCAGGCGGCGGATGAACTCCCGGACGTCCTTCCTCATTGCCCGAGCGATTCTGCCCTGCGGGGTAGCCGTGACGCTCGAACGTGAAGCCTCTGGGCGGCTACTTCTCGAGCGCCGGCGAGGCCAGAGTCGCCCCGGTCACGCTGGCGGCAGGAGCGCAGACGACATGCACCCAGAACGAATAGGTGTTGGTCTCCGACAGGTTGACGACAGATGCGATCCCCGGCGGATCCGCTGCTCGCTGCACGCTTCGACCGTAGCGTCGGCGTGCCGAGTCGTACGCTTGGACGGTGGACCGGCGCCGTCCCAAGCACCTGGTTCTCATCCTCGCGCGCGAGTTCGCTTCGAACCTCGCGACGCCGATGCTGATCGCGGACGCCGACGGTCGGCTCGTCTTCTTCAACGAGGCCGCCGAGGAGGTCGTCGGCCATCCGTTCGCCGAGGTGGGCGAGCTGCCGATCCACGAGTGGACGACCAGCTTCGAGCCGCGAACCCACGAGTCCGAGCCGCTGCCTGCCGAGGAGCGGCCGGTCGGGATCGCCTTCGGCGAGCGGCGGGCGGCGCATCAGCGCTTCGTGATCACGAGCCGCGACGGCGTGGAGCGCCAGGTCTCGGTCACGGCGTTCCCCCTCTTTGCGCACGCGGACGAGTTCGTCGGGGTCGTGGCGATCTTCTGGCGGGAGTAGCGTGGAGGGACTCCGATGCGCTTGAAGATCTGGGGGTGCCGCGGCTCGGTGCCCACCCCGGGGCCGAGCACCGTGATCTGCGGCGGCAACACGTCGTGCGTGGAGGTCTCGCTCGACGACGGGACGCTGCTCGTGCTCGACGCCGGGACGGGGATCCGCGACCTCGGCAGCGAGCTCCTCGAGCGCGGCGAGAGCCACATCCAGCTGCTGCTGACGCATCTGCACCTCGACCACGTCGAGGGGCTTCGCTTCTTCGCGCCGCTCTGGGACGCGCGGGTGGCGGTTGACATCTGGGGCCCGTCCTCGCCGGTCATGAGCCTCAAGGAGCGAATCGCGCGGTCGTTTTCGCCGCCGCTGTTCCCGATCGACCTCAACGACGTTCCCGCGCAGGTGACCTTTCGCGACGTGCCGCGACGGCCGTGGACGATCGGAGGAGCGTCCCTGGCCGCCGCGCTCGTCGCTCACCCCGGGCCGACGGTCGGCTACCGGATCGAGGCGGACGGCTCGGTCCTCGGCTACCTGCCCGACCACGAGCCGGCCCTGACCGGGATCGCCGACCGGTCGCTGGACTGGATCTCCGGAGCGGCGATCGCGGAGGACGTCGATCTGCTCCTGCACGACGCGCAGTACTTCGAGGACGAGTACGAGACCCGCATCGGCTGGGGCCACTCGAGCGTCGAGGACGCGATCGCCTTCGGGCGGGTCGTCGGCGCGCGGCAGATCGTCCTCTTCCACCACGAGCCGGTCCACTCCGACGACGTGCTCTCGACCCTGGAGGATCGGGCTCGGTCCCTCGCGGACGGGGCCGACGAGCGGACGGCGCTCGCGCGCGAGGGGATGATCCTCGAGGTCGCCGCTAGCTGACGAGGCGGCGGGCGCCGACGATCCGCCCGCCGTA
>DASSSO010000148.1:0-25196 GCA_035776735.1 Gaiellaceae bacterium
GACGGGGACGAACAGCGACTGTTCGCTCGGCTCGCTGTCTTCCGCGGCGGCTGCACGCTCGAATCGGCCGAGGACGCCTGCGACGCAGATCTCGACACGCTCCAGTCGCTCGTCGACAAGAGCCTTGTCCGCGTCCGCGAGACGGACCGTTTCTGGATGCTGGAGACGATCCGTGAGTACGCAGCCGAGCAGCTCGAAGCCTCTGGGGAAGGCCAGGAGCTACGCCGCCTTCACGCAGAGCACTTCCTCGCGCTCGCCGAGGAGGCGGAGCCGTATGCGCGCCAGGTCGACGCGGGCTGGCTCGACCGTCTCGATCGAGAGCTCGACAACCTTCGCGCCGCTCTCGACTGGCTCGAGACGGCGGGCGAGACCCAGCTCGTCCTCCGGCTGGCGGGCGCGCTGGACGATTTCTGGGTAGCCAAAGGACACATCGCCGAAGGGGGCCGGCGCGTCGAGGCCGCGCTCGCCGCCGACGAGAGCCCGACCGCGGCGCGCGCGAAGGCTCTGAACGCCGCGGCCGATTTGGCGGTCGGGCATGCTGCCGTTGCACACGCAAGGCTGCGGGCCGAGCAGGCACTCTTGCTCCATCGTCAGCTCGGCGACGACTGGGGCGCCGCAGGGTCGCTGTTCCTTCTCGGTCACGCCGCTGCCGACGATCAGGACTACGAGACCGCCCGGGCGCTCTGGGAGGAGAGCCTCGAGCTGTGGAGGAACGAGGGTGATCGCCACTACACGCTGATGGCTACCCGGATGCTGGGGTGGGCCTACGCCGAGCTCGGAGAGTCGGATCGCGCTCGGAGGCTGATGGAGGACGTGCTCGCGGAGGCCCGCGCCGCCGGCGACAAGCACATCCAGGTACACACACTGGAGTCGCTCGCGATCGACGCCGCTCAAGAGGGGCGGGTGGACGAGGCGGCGGCGATGCTTCGGGAGGCGTACGAGCTCAACCGCGAGCTCGGCGACCGGTACCGCGAGGCCATCATCGTCTGCCGCTTCGCCCGAGTACTCGCCCTCGCGGGCAGGGCCGAGGCGGCCGCCCGGCTGCTCGCTGCGGGCGACACGCTCCACGAAGAGATGGGGACCAGTCCAATGGCGTGGCTTAGGAGAGGGAACGACGAAGCACGGGCGCTCGTCCGCACCCGTCTCGACGAGGCGGCCTTCGCCGACGCCTGGGAGCAGGGCCGGGGGCTGAAGGCAGACGAGGCCGTCGCCCTCGCCCTCGAGTCCATCGAGTGAGCGCTTGGCGGCCTACTATGGCCCGACGATGAACGCGGCCCCGGCTGCAAACGCTCTGCAAGCATCGGCCGTCCTCAGCTAACCCGGAGGTCGCAGGTTTAAATCCTGCCCCTGCTGCCAAAAGGCCCGGGGACGGGGCCTTTTGCTGGAAACGCAGCGCAACGCTCGGTGCATCTGCAGGCGGCTCTGCAAGCACTTTTCGTCCGCATCGGCGATGGCCGATACATCACGCGCCGCCGCTCGCCCGACGATTTAACGCTGGGAGTGGCTGCCAGTCCGGATCCGTGTTCCGCCCGAGCGCTGCCGTTATCACCCTGCGTCCCAACGCATCGACCCCGCTCACCTCGATCTGACTGGTGGGGTAGCCCGTGCCAGAGCTGAAGGTGAGGGCTGTCCCGTCCGGAGAGTATGAGTACGCCCCACCCCACGGTTCGGCGATCGGAATCTGCCTCACGCCGCTCCCGTCCACTCGGACCGTGCATGCGCTGCCGCGCGCGCACCCGCTGAACAAGAGGGACGAGCTGTCGGGCGACCAGCTCAACGGCCCGCCGCCCCGCGCTAGCGACGTCTCGCCGCTCCCGTCTGCCGCGGCGATGAAGACGTGGTAGTCCTCTATCGAACCGCGGACGAAGGCAAGCTTCGTCCCGTCGGGGGACGGCGCGCCGTGGAAGCCGCCAGAGACGAGTAGCTGCTCGCGCCCGGTGGAGACCGACACGGAATACGTCGAACCCGGTTCGGTCCCGAAACGGGTGAAGACGATCCGGCTGCCATCCGAAGTCCACGACGGCTCGACCCCGTTTCGCCTGACACGGCGTTGCCCGCTGCCATCGGCGTTCATCACCCAGATATCCGGCCGCGCGGGGCGAGCGGCGGTCAGGCGCACGAAGGCGAGCCGCCTCCCGTCGGGAGCCCACGAGGGCTGGAGGTCATCGACGTCGTTGCGCGTCAGCCGCTTTACGCCTGAACCCTCGGCTGCGACCGTGTAGATCTCGAGGTCGTTTTGCGGGATCGTCTCCGTAAACACGAGCCGAGGCCCGTTCGCGGACCAGGCGAGGCTGTTGATCGCGAGCCGTCTCGCCGTACGAGCGACGCGCCTGCGGCCGCGTCCGTCTGCTCCCACGACGAAGATCCCTTCCGAACCGGCGTACGCGAGCTCGCGCGCACGCGGCGACCACACGGCGCCAGTGGTCTCGGACGAGACCCCGGCACCGACGACGACGCCCCGCGCAACCACCCGGCGACGTTCCCCGCGGGCGTCGACGACGCACAGTGCGGATGCAGTGCCGCCCGCCGGCGCTTCGACCCGCCGCCCGCACAGATACGCAAGCCGGTTTCCGCGCGAGGCCCAGATCGGCAACGTGCCCGCTGCGAGCCGGCGTCGTGCGGTTCCGTCTGCTCGCACGACCTGTATGCGTGGCTCCCCGTCGCGAGCGGTCACCATGTAGGCAATCAGGCGGCCGTCTGGAGCCCAGGAGGGCCGCGCCCCAGCCCGCGCCACCCAGCGCGCGTGCGTTCCATCGGCGTTTGCAACCCGGATTCCGTTCGCACCTCCATACGGATCCACCGCCCCCTCGTAGGCGATCCGGCGACCGCTCGGGGACCAGCTCGCGTTGCGGGAGCCGGTCTCAAAACGCCGGAGCGCCGACCCGTCCAGGCGAACCGTCCAGACCGCGACCAAGTGGCCGCATCGGAACGCCTCAGGCGGACACTGCCCCGCCGAGGGGCCGTTGTAGGCAATCGTTCTGCCGTCGGGCGACCAGACCGGGTGGCTCCCGCCGCGAGCGAGCAGTCGCTGGCTGCTCCCGTCCGCGTTCATCAGCCAAATCTCGCCACCGCGTGAAAAGGCGATTCGCCTGCCGTCCGGCGACGGGGCTGGGTCGTAGTCATCTGCCGCCGACCTGCTCAGGTTGCGAGGGCGCCCGCCGCGAATACTCAGCGCGAAGATCTGCGGGTGCTGAAGGAGAGGGTCGCGGTCGCTCGCGAACGCAATCAGGCCGTTTCGGCCCGGAAAGGTCGCCGTTGCGGCCCCAGTCGCGACGAGGGCAACGGCGACGCCAGCGAACGCTGCTACAGCCGCCCCGAGAACGCGGTTCGACAACGGGGGGTGCGGCATCAGCTCAAACGGGCGCACGCGCCGCTCAGACTGGAGGCCGATACACCAATCGTGCAGGAGCGCGCCGCGCCGGTGTGCGCCGCTTCGGTTAACGCGAGCTCGAAGAGGAAAGCGACGGGGGGTGTCTCCGTTCGCACCTGCGGCGCCGGTGTGAGCCCAGACGGGTCTACCCGCGTCAGCGCCGGCGAGCTCGCCGGAACGAACGAGGGTGCTGGTGGGATCGGCAGCGGCGGTGTGAGCAGGACGAGCTCCTAGCTCCTAAGCGGCTGCCAGGCCGGCGCAGATCCGGGGCGCGGAAGTTTTCGCTCCACCTTGCCGGCGGCGGTGAAGATCTTCAGACCGTCGCTCGTCGCAGCAACGACAAACCTGCCGTCGGGAGACCACGACGGCGAGTCGCTCCAGTTGTGGACCGTCCAGACGACGTCCGATCCGTCGGAACGGGCCGAAAAGATCTGGTCCTCGTCGCAGCGTGGGCAGAGCCAGACGCGACGGGTGAAGGCGATGCGTCGGCCGTCGGGTGACCAGTCTGGGCCGCGATCTTCGGCCCAGCTCCCCGGCTCGGCATCCTCGGCGGGCTCGCTCCGGCCGTCTGTGACGTACCGAAGCGCCCCGCCGCCGCGCCCGATGACGACGATCGAGCCAGCATCCCACCCGCCGTGCTCGTCGTCGGAGCTCACGCCGAACGCGATCCGGCTGCCGTCTGGCGACCACGACGGCCGGTTCACGGTGGCTGCGCGGCGCCGATAGAGCAGGCGCTGACGTGAGCCGCCGGACCGCATGGTGAAGAGCGCACCCTTCCGCGTGAAGGCGATCTCGCGCCCGTTCGGCGACCAGGCGGGCTGCCTTCCGCCACGAAGGCGCGGGGTAAGCCGCCGAAGCCTTCTCCCGTCCGCCCGCATCGCGTAGATGCCGCCTCCACGCTCGAAGGCGAGCCGTGTGCCGTCGGCCGACCATGCAGGCGAGCGGTCACGCTTGTCGTGCGTGAGGAGCCTGAAGCCGCCGCCGCCGGAGCGGATGACGGCGATCCCCTGCGGGCTGACGAAGGCGATCAGACCGTTGCGACCAGGAGGTGTCGCGGTCGCGGACGAGGTCATGAGCATTACGAGTCCCAGTACGGCGAAGGCCAGGGTCGCCGCCGAAGCCCTCATGGGCGCCGAAGTGTCGCCGTGACGAGCGCGTCACCGGCGAGTGCCACCTCGCACCATGGCGCAGCGTTGGGGTTCGGCGCATAGATGCGGGAACAGCCGGTCCAGTGCACGTCCAGGTCGTACGGCCTCTCGGCGGAGGCTCTGAGGGTCAGCGTCGAACCCATCCAGAACGACGCGGCGCAGACGGTGTTCGGCCGCGTCACCATCCCGCAATTGATCCCAACAGGAGTGCTCGTCACGAGGCCCTCACCGGCCGCGGACTCCAAAGCCACTGTCACGCGAGCCGCGGGGCCGGCGGGCTCGGCACGGAGACCGTCTCCACCCACAGGGCCGGCGTAGCAGACATTCTCCGGGCCGATCTCGATGCCGTAGCTTCGCGTCCACTGACCCGCGCACCCGAGCGGTCTCGTCGGAAACGAGCCCAGAACGCGGTACGGCCATTGCGGTGCGTACGCGTAGCCCAGCTGCCGCCGCCCGTCGGCTCCTCGCAAGAGGAAGAACCGCGGACCGGCGCCGAAGCCGCCGTAACTCTCGTAGCCTCCCAGCTGGAGCGCCGATGTTCCCCACCAGTGCCGTCCACCGTCGCGCGTCCACAGCTCCCCGTGCCCGTAGGCGCCGATGCTGACGACGCCCGCCTTCTTCGACCAACGGAGGTAGCCGAACATGTTGTTCGGATAACGGAGGACGACGTGCCAGTGTTTGCCGCCATCTTCGGTGGCACAGAGCACCGTCCGGCCACGCCCGCAGTAACGACGCTGCCCATTTACGACCCAGCCGAAGCGATGCTTGGCGTCGGCCCAGGAGATCCGAGGCTTGCCCGCGCTGAGGCCCGCAGGATGGATCGTGGCGCTGTCCCTGTTCTTGGCCGTGGCGACGAACGACGCCGTCGCGGAGGTCGCCGAAATCAGCACCGCAACGATCACTGCCGTGATCGCGGTCCTCATGGCACGCTCGTTTCCGTCGGGTCGCTCACTCGTAGCTACCTATTACGCCGCCGTGCACGGTGCCGTCACGTCATCACATCCTCTTCCTCAGCCGCAGGCTCGTCCAGGGGCGTGCATTTGCTCGCTGCGGTGCGAATAGCGCCAGCGCGAGGGCGAAGATTCCGACCGACAACCTGTCTCGGCATCGTGCAAATCGCCACCAACGCTAGGGCGGTCGGATGATGATCCCGTGAGGGGTTCGTAAGGTTCGTGCCATCCAAACGCTGCGACGTCCTGCGCCGACACGAACGATCGGCTGCCCCGAGGACGGCCGGCGCGCTGCGATGGAGCTCCCGGTACGTCGGTGGGGACACAGCCTCATCGCTCGCGGGGAGAGTCGTGTTCAAGTCCTGCCCCCGCTACTGCTAAGCGCGCCGAAAGGTGCCCTTAGCTTTTCGGCTGTTGAGGGGTCGGCTGCGTCCCAGGGCCGACCGGTCACCTCCGATGGCCTGCTCGTCCGACGGCGCGATTTTGCGGCCCGTGGACGTCGACGTCCGTCTCGTCGTCTGCCAGCCGCCGCACGAGCTCCGAGCGCGAATGGATGCCTAGTTTTCGGTAGACGCGAGTCAGGTGGAACTCGACCGTCTTGGGGGTGACGAAGAGCGTTGCGGCCACGTCACGGTTCGTCTTGCCCCCGGCGACAAGGCGGGCGATCTGCAGTTCTTGCGGCGTGAGCTGTTCCCGAGCAGCGGGTTGACGACGGCGTAGCCTTAGACCCGATGCTCTGAGTTCCGTCCGCGCCCGCTCCGCCCATGGCGTAGCTCCGCAGCTCTCGAAAGCCTCGAGCGCAGCGCCGAGATGCACGCGCGAGTCGCGTCTCTGACTGCGGCGTCGGAGGTGCTCGCCGAAGCAGAGCTCGGTTCGGGCGCGCTCGAACGCACCCGCGCTCTGGTGGACCCGAAGTGCTTTCTTGAACCCGGCTTCCGCCGCCGCCTCCGCGTCGACGACGAGCGCACGACAGCGCATTGCCGCTCCAAGCGTCCACGGGATGCCGGTCGCGCGCGCCTGGCGCTCGAGCGACGCAGCGACCAATTTGCCCTCATCCGTCCGGCCCAACCTCGCGTATGCCTCCACCAGATCCGGATGGACTCGAAATTGGTTCGGGTTCCCGACCCCACCCGCGTCCAGGGCCGCAACCGCCGGGGCCAGCTGCGCGACGGCCGCTTCGGCGTCACCGGTCACGAGCGCAGACATCCCGAGAGCGCATCGCGACTTCACCTCGTTCTTTCGGTCTCCGAGCCTCAGCGCGGACTCGAGCGCGCGCTGCGCATGTCCCCGGCTGTCGTTCTCCCGTCCAAGCACCGCCTCGAACAGCGCCAGCCGCGAGAGGCAATCGTCGAGGGTCTGTGGAGTGCCGAGCTCCTCGACGATTCGCACAGCTTCTAGTGCGTGGTCGTATGCGCGCTGCAGCCGGCCGTCGTACCAGTCGACCTGGGCGTAGATGTGCAGCGTGTACCCGAGGTCTCCGAGCGCACCGGCGCCACGACTGGCGGCGACCGCGTGCTCGAGTAGCCGACGTGCCGCAGCATGCTCGCCGGCGTACAACAGCGTCGATGCCGCGTCGGCCGCCACGACGCCGCCCTCGGAGTCGTCCTCGACGAGCTCGGCGCAGCGCCGGGCCAGCTCCATCGCGTCGCCTACGCGGCCGGCGGAGAGTCGTTGGAAGGAGACGATGTGGCAGAGCTCCGGATCGTCGATGGCCGCGTCGCCGGCTAGGCGCCACGCGCGCTCCGCGAGCGCGATCGACCAAGGAATGTCGAGCCGGTGGTGGTCTGCAGCGGTTGCCGCGTTGGTCAAGAGGGTGGCCGCCGCGCGCGGAGCCGTCGGTTCGAGGTCGTTCGCTCCGCCGATCATCAGCTGCAGGGCGTCGTCGAGCTCCCCTCGTTCGAGCCGAATGTAGGCGCGTCGAGCCTGCGCGTGCGCGAGCTCGTGGAGCTCGAGATCGCCCTCGACCGCTTCCGCGAGAAGAGCGTCCGCGACCTCGGCGCGACCGGCGCGATATGCGGCATCCCCCGCGCGCGCGAGGCGCCGTGCACGAATCCGCGGCTCGGGCGTCAGCCGTGCCGCGCGCTCGAGCGCCTTCGCTTCCGACCACACACCCCCTCGGTGCCTTGCAGATTCCGCAGCGCCGGCGAGGGCGGACGCGATCTGCTCGTCCGGGCCGTCGGCCCCTGCGGCGAGGTGCCATGCGTGCCGATCGGCCTCCCCAGCGGCGTCGGCCGCGACCGCCAGCGCCCGGTGCGCCTCGCGCCGATCCATCGCTTCAGCAGCCCCGTAGACCGCAGAGCGCGCGAGCGGATGGCAGAAATCCACGCGGGCAGTCAGCGTCACGAGCCCGGCCTCCTCGGCGGGGTTCAAGCTACTCGAGTCGAGCTCGAGGACGGCGAGCGCGCGTGAGAGGGTGCCGAGCTCGCCGACCTCACTTGCGGCGACGACGAGCAAGGCCCGCCGCGTCGAGCCCGGTAGTTCAGCGAGACGGCGAAGGAAGGCGCGCTCCACTGCTGCCCCTGTGCGGACGGGCTCATCGAGAGGTCCGTGTCCCGCGAGCTGCGTCGCCGTCAGGCCCGACGGGAGCTCGATCAGCGCGAGCGGGTTTCCCAGCGAGATCTCGATGAGTTGCTCCGCGACGAGCGATCCGGCACTTGGCGGCAGTCGCGTCGCCAGGAGCTGTCTCGCCGCGGCGCGGTCGAGCCCTCCGAGGCGAAGCTCGGGGATTCCCGGCGCGGTGAACGTCCGGATCTCGGGCTCCCGTACGCCGAAGAGCATCGCGATGCCCTCCGCATCGAGGCGGCGCGCAACAAAGGTCATCGCGGCGCCCGACGCCTCATCGAGCCAATGGGCGTCGTCGATCACACACAGCAGCGGCTGTTCTTCGGCGACAGCCGCGAGCAGGCTCAGGACTCCGCCGCAGACCGCGAGGCGCTCGGCAGCGGCGCCCGCCCCGACCGCGAGGGCCGAACGAAGAGCGACTGCCTGCGTGTCCGGAATTGCGTCGATCGACGTGAGCGCCGGGCGGAGGAGCTCGTGCAGGCCCGAGAACGCTATGTCCACCTCCGATTCGACGCCAAGCGCGCGAAGGACCCGCATGCCGTCCGCGCGCTCGACGGCGGCGCTCAGCAGTGCGCTCTTACCGATTCCCGCCTCGCCGCGAACGACCAACGCACCGCTGAGCCGGCCTCTCGCCGCATCGAGCACCTCGTCGATCCGCGCGGACTCACGCTCGCGGCCGAAGAGCATCGTGGTGGAGAGCGTACCCCCAGTCAGGTGAGAGACCTAGGGATTTCCCAGGCGCGAGGGCGTCGCCCCCGAGCGCAGGATCGGTCGCACGGTGATGAAGCCGATCACCTACTCGTTGCAGTTCCGCGGGCGCGCATCGTCAAGCGGTCCCGGTCGTCTTCGGCTCAGCCTGACCGCTCCGAGCTCGGCGCTTGTGACCAGCCTGGGTCCGGACGGAGTGCAGGGCGCGTTCGAAGACGTTGCGGGCGGCGACGCGACCCTCGAGGCAGAGCTGTCGCTCCGCGAGCATTCGGCGTTCGACGACGCAGGCACGATCGAGTTCGGCCACGGGAACAGCGTCCGATTTCGCAGCCTGGGGCTCGGCCGGCTCGTCGAGTGTGCGGATCGCAATCTGAGGCACGGCACAGTCATACGCGAGGTCGAGGGAGGGAACGGCCAGTTTGAGCGGGCCGAAGGCCTCATCACGTCCAACTTCCTCGTCAGCGACACGGGCGAGGTCACCGACAACCACCTCGGGCTGATCTTCGTCCACAAGCGGCGCTCCGAAGCAGCAGCGATACCTCCACGCGAAGGAACGAAGGGAGAGCAGCCGTGAGTCCGCGTGGAGCGTGGCGGTTGCCTACCCGGGTGAGGGCGGGGCGGTTGACCAGCGAAAGCACCCATCGACGAAAGGGGCACCAATGCGCAAGCTAATCGCTCTCGGATTGGTCGCGACTATGGCCGCGCTGGCGGCGCTTTCCACGCTGCCCGCCGGTGCGACGGTATCCGGACCGAACGGAAAGATCGTCTTCGTCGGCCAGGAGACGAGCTTCACGATCGACCCCGATGGATCGGACCGCAATCAGATCGGACCCGTCGGGAGCACCTTCTGCACTACCTGGTCGCCGGACAGCAGCAAGGTCCTCTGCAACCTCTTCAGCGAGGAGGGGGGCCAGCCGGCGACCGCTAACCCGGACGGGTCCGGCTTGACCCTTTTCAACCCGAACCTGCCGCTCGCTTGCCTGAACTGGTCGCCCGTCGGCACCCGACTCCTGTGCACCACCCCGGAGGAGGCGAACCCGGCCGAGGCGGGCCTCTACACGGTTCGATCATCCGACGCGGGCGACCTCGTGCGGGTCAGCGCCACCCCGCCTGGCGGCTTCGATATCGGCTACGGCTACTCCCCGGACGGCTCCCGGATCCTGTACGCCCGGTTCGACTCGAGCGATAACGGCACCCTGTTCTCGGTGAAGCCCGACGGGAGCGATCCAGTCCAGCTGAGCCCCACAGGGCTCTCGGTGATCGATCTCGGCTTCTTCGATCGGATTGGGGCGGACTGGTCGCCCAATGGGTCATACGTTGTGTTCGCCGCGCAGAAGCTGTCGAGCCGGAGATTCACAACTGCACTCTTCGTCGTGAACGCCGACGGGACGGGCCTGCGTCAGATCACCCCGTCGGGCCTCGGTGCTATCTCCGCCCAGTGGTCGCCGAACGGTGGCCTGATCGCCTTCACCAGCTGTTGCAGCGGCCCCAAGGCGTGGGTCGTTCATCCGGACGGAACCGGGCTCACACGGGTCTCGACGCCAGTCGACCGCGCCGTGTTCCTGACCCCGGTCTGGTCACCCGACAGCACCAAGCTCCTCTTCAACAGAGTGGACCGCAACGGCCGAATCTCCCTGTGGACCGCGAACACCAACGGCTCGGGACTGTCGAAGCTGACGGACGTCAGCAGTGCCTTCCCGGCCTCGTACGCGTGGGGGAGCGCACCCGCTGATTGAGTAGGCATCCCGCGAGTCTGTGAGCTGGCGGGCGGTTCGGCGCCGAACCGCCCGCCCGGCGCACCGCATTGTCGAGCCGCCTCGGCTGCAAGCGTTCTGCAAAGGGGTTCCGCGCGGGTGCCGCTGTGTTCCGCCTCAGTGCAACGGCTGGAGCCAGATCTCGCATGGAACCTGCATTACGGCGGAATGCGGCGGAAACCGAGACACACATGCGAGGCGGCTCATAACCCGGAGGTCGGAGGTTCAAATCCTGCCCCCGCTACTCCAAAAAAGGCCCGCAACCGCAGGCCTTTCTTACAAGCCGGGCTCGGCGAATCGGGTTTCGGTATGGCTCAGGTTTGTGCCGGCGCGGGACTCGGTGCGGGCTCCGACGACGGGGACAGCAACAGGAGATGGCTGTCGACGATCGCCTGCGCGACGTCGACGACCTTCCGGCCGTTGTGTTGCGAGTGGCTTCGCAGCATCTCAAAGGCCCGATCGGCGTCGATCGCGTGCCGCGCCATCAGGATGCCTTTCGCCTGCTCGATCAGCGCCCGCCGACCGAAGGCGCCCTGGAGGCTCTGGTACTCCGCGAACCTCTGCAGGGTGATGTCGATCGCGCTTTGGAGTTCGGCGGCGTCGCCGTCCACGATGTAGGCGAAGACGCCGCGCTTTGCCGCTTCCCGGACGTATTCCGGGTCCTTGGCAGACAGCAGCGCGATCACTGGGCATGAGGCTTCGCGGACGATCTCGGTGATCAACTCGAGGGCGTGCTCCGAGCTCAGCCCGAGGCCGACCAGCGCCACGTCCGGCCGTTCCCTCTCGGTCGCTGCACCGACTTCCTTGACGTAGATCTCGCGGGCGATCACCTCGTGGCCGAGCGCCGCGACGACCTGAGCGAGCAGCTCGAGCCGGTCTCGTCTTTCGTTTGCGATCAGGACCCGAAGCGGGTGCGGCTCGCTCTCGACCATGTCAGCAGGTCCTCGGCGCTCGCGCCAGCTGAGAGAGAGCCCTCGACCCTCGAAATGCGGCCGTTCTCCGAGACACGATCATGCCCACTCGCCCCCTGCGAGTGAGAGGAACGGCGCGAGTGTAGCGCACCCTGCTCGCCGCGATCCGGCCGATTTCGGCCGGTCTGCTATTTTCAGCGCGGAGCGCCACAACCCCTTGGCGCGGCGAGGCAGAGGCGGGTCATAGCCACCGATCCCGCCGAGAGGTCCAACCTCAGCAAGCAGGCTGGAGCAGTATCTGGCCGACCACAAACGAGCGGTCGGCGAAGAGACTTCCAAGCTGGGAGGGCCTAGATGGTGGAGATCCGCGTCTCGGTCGCCGACCTGACCGGCGCCCCGCTGCTCATGCGGCGGCTCGCCAGGCTCTTCGACTCGTCTTCGATCTCGTTGGACCGGCCGCACAGGGAGGTGCGGGTCGAATCCGAGTGGGAGTCTCGCGCAGTGATGGGCGTTGTCGAAGTCGTCGAGGAGTGGCTCGAGGAAGATGGCGGCGAATCGGCCACGTTGTCGATCGGAGACCGCTCGTACACGCTCTTCACGTCGACTCCACTGACGGCGCACCATTGATCGGCGTCGCGCCTCGTCGCAGGAACACACTCGACGTCGTCGAACGCGTCTCCCTCGCCGGCCGGGGTGGCGTCACGGCGTCTGCCTTTCTCGAACGCGTGTGCGGCACACTCGCGGAAGCGCTCGACTTCGAGTCCGTTTCGGCTTTCCGGTACGACGCCGAAGCCCAGGAGGTCACCGAGATCGCCGTCTCCGGTGCCGCCCCGGCCGATCGTCTGGATCGCCAACCGGTCGGGAGCGTCTCGTTACTCGTGGAGGCGCGGGAAACCCAGAACCTCGTTCTCCGCTTCGCCGGAGACGTCGGCCCGGCATTCGCCCTTCCGCTGACCAGCGGGAACCGATGTCTCGCCTTCGTCTGCGGGACGGGCGGCGCGCCGGTGTCCACCGAAACCGATTGGGACGGGCTCGCGACCATCGGTGTTGTCGCCGCGACCTTGCTCGAAAATGCGCTCGTTCGGGAGGAGATGCAGGACCTCGACACTCTGCGGGGCGAGTTCGTCGCGCTCGCTGCGCACGAGCTGCGGAGCCCGTTGTCGAGCATCTACGGCATCTCCGTCACGCTGAACGAGCGAGAAGAGGAGTTGGCCGAATCACAGCGCCTGACGTTGCGGAACGCGCTCCGCGAACAGACGACCCGGATGCGGAACCTGGTCGAGCAGTTGCTCGACCTCTCTCGCCTCGACCTGGAGGCGATCCACATCTTCCCCGTGCCCCTTCGTCTCCGTCCAAAGATCGAGGAGCTGGTCCGGCCGCTCGCGGATACTCAGCCGGACGCTGTGACGATCGCGGTTCCAGCGGACCTCGAGGCCCTAGTGGATCCAGCGGCGCTCGATCGCGTGCTCTCGAACTTGATCGCGAATTCGTTGCGGCACGGCAAGCCGCCAGTCACGATCACCGCGGTCGGGCACGACAGGCACCTCCGGTTGGCGGTGGAGGATCGGGGCGGAGGCGTTCCGCCTGAGTTCGTCCCTAGCCTCTTCGATCGGTTCACACGCAGCCCTGAGGCACGTCGCCAAGGCGACGGCTCCGGACTCGGGCTCGCGATCGCCCAGGCGTACGCTCGAGCTCACGGAGGAGAGATCCTCTACGAGCCGGCGGTGCCGCGCGGAGCGCGGTTTGAGGTCGTAATCCCGCTTAGGGCCTAGGAAGACGAGCACCGCTGGATGGAAACGTTCAGCGCCGGCACGCCCACACCGACGCGATAGCGCTGAGGGCCCTCCCGTTTGGGGGAAGCGGCAGCCGGAGGCCGAGTGCCGCCGGCTGGTCAGCGAAAGCGCTCGCCCGGAGCCGGCGTTTCGGCGGAGTACGGCGGCATGCGTGTGCGCAATCGAGGCGGCTCGTAACCCGGAGGTCGCAGGTTCAAATCTGCCCCCGCTACTGGAAAGGCCCCGGAGACGGGGCCTTCTTCTTGTCGCGGGCGCTGGTGGTGGCGCTCGATCCCGTGGAGCCGGATGCGACCAGGCGACGCTTCTCGTCGGGGCGAAGGCATCGAGCGACCAAAGGACGCAGCCCGGCTGACGGGCACGAATGCTGCTTAGAAACGCGAGCCGGAGCTCGCGGACTGGAAGCCGAAGCCCTTCTGGCCGATCGCGACACCGAAGCCGGGAAGCAGCGGAGCCCAGGAGGTTCGTGCGAATCCGGCCTCCTCGAAGAGCGCACGGAACTCCTCCGGCGTGTTCCAACCGATCCATCCGGGATCCGCGAACCGTCCGAGGGGCGCGCTCACTGCGTTGAACCACGCGGGCCCGGGGTCGATCACGCAGTAGAGGCCGCCGGGTCGCAGGCAGCGCAGGACGCCCGCCGCTGCGGCTGCGGGGTCCGGGTAATGGTGATGGGCGAGGGAGCTGTAGATCAGGTCGAACCTGCCGTGGAACCTCGGCGGGAGCCTGCAAACGTCCGCCTGGAAGAAGGCGCAGTTCTCGAGCCTGCGCGCGAGGGTCGACGAGTGCGCGGCTTTGACCATCCCTGCGGCCAGGTCGACCCCGACCACCTCGCCGTGCGGAACCAGTGCAGCGACGCGACGGAGCTCGCGGCCGGGGCCGCAGGCGGCGTCCATCACCCGTGCGTCGGGCGACAGGTACCGGCGGATGACGGCCAGGGCCTCGTCGAAGATCGGCGTCGAGAAGGGGCGCACCAAGATCTCGTAGAACTCCGCCAGCTCGTCGAACTCCTTGACGAGATGGTCATTCTCACTCGGCCCGTCGAGCAGTACGGGCCGAGACAGGGTCCTCGAGAAATGGCGGCCAAGGCCCGGACGAGGAAGCCCGGTAGGCTCCTCGCCGAACGGCGGTCCCACGATGCTGACCCCACCTCGCTTCAGCACCTTTGCCGGATACAGAACGCTCGCGGCATACCACCACAGCGCGCCGACGAGATATCCCTCGGCGACCTGCCTGGGGCCGAGCTTGCGAAGGATCCGAGCGCCGCGCGAGACAGCGCCCTCGCGACCACCGTCGGGTCCGCGCGCTTCGTGCACTGCGAACTGAAGCTACCCAGAGACCGAGTCGTCTGAGCGGGCAGCCAGGATGCGGCGGATCACCGCCAGGTAGTCGAGGAGGCTGCGGACGCTGAGGAAGCGGTCGCGCACCCGCTCCCGGGCGCTCCGGCCCATCCGCTCAGCGCGTTGCGGGTCGGACAGCAAATCGGCGATCGCCCGACCGAACGCTGGAAGATCGCGAGCGTCGTCGAGGAGAATGCCGCTCTCGCCGTCGACGATCTGTTCCTCGATACCGCCCACCCGTGAGGCGACGACAGGTCGTCCCTTCCACATCGCTTCGGCAACCGTCAGCCCAAAGCCCTCGGCGATGCTCTTCTGCACAGCGATGCGTGCGTGCCGCTGTAGCGCGTTGACCATGACGGCGTTCTCGTCGAGGTCCTCCATCGGCAGCGTTGCCAGGTGGATGCGACGCCGAGCGTCGGGGGGCAGGACCGAGCGGGCCGCGATCGAGTCGTGCAGCATCCGCGCGCCTTCCGGATCGTCGGCAATCGCGTCGACGGACGGGCCGGCGTAGAGGAGGTGCGCTCGAGTCTCGGCCGGTACATGCTCGGCGAAGCCCCGAATGACACCGATGGGGTCCTTCAGTGCGTCCCAGCGCGAGACCTGGACGACGGTCGGAGTCTCTGCGTCGAGGGGCTCGTCCTCGAACAGCTCAGCCCGTCGTGCGACTCGATCCGGTGTTCCGTCCTGGCGGCGGAAGGTGACCGGCTCGGCCGTGGCGCCGTCGGCGACGAGCCCGCTTGCACGGAGGACCGCCAGCACCGTCTGGGGCGTGAGGTCCTCGTTCTTCGGCGTGAACACGTCGATCGTGGGCGTGATGATCGCGACGCGGCGCGGATCGAGCCCCTCCCAAACGAACGCGTCGCGCGAGAACACGCAGACGTCCGCGTGGCGAACGTACGGTTGCAGGAACGTCCATGTCTCGCGCGCGAGGTCATTCGGCTCGTCGACGCCGACATGACAGCGCCAGATGAGCGCCGCGGTGAGGGGCCCTAGCGCGGGCGCCATCCCAGCGGGCTGCGGGTCGTGGAGGATGACCACGTCGCCTGGGCGCACACGTGGCGCGAACGCCGCTGCGTTCTCCGCCAGCGTGTCCTCGTAGATCCGACGGGCCTGTTCGTCGAGGGGGCCGCCGTCGCCGTCGAAGCCGTGCAGCCGGTTGTGGATGCGCTTGGTCACGTCGTAGAAAGCCGGGCTGCCGTCGATGACCACCCACCGGGCATCGACACCCACGCCACGGGCGTAGCCGACGAGTGGGCGGAGGAGCTCGACGACCCCGCCGCCGCGTGCGGTCGAGTTCACGTTCCAGACCGTGCGCCCGGCGAGCAGTGTCCGCGCCTCCTCGGCCCCGCGCTGGAACTCCTCGAAGCGCTCAGGCGAGAGGACGCCGCGGAATCGGGCCGGATTCCTGATCGGTACGTCGATCTCCTGAGGCATTTGCTGTCGTCCTTTCGTGGCCGCCGGGGCACTCTACGAGCACAGCCTCGGCCGCAAGCGTTCTGTAAGCACCGGGCTTCCGCGGCGATGCCGCGGTCAGCCAGCCCCCGCTTCTGCCAAGGGCGTCGAAAGGCGCCTTGGCCCCTTGGGTCGGATAGACGCCCGGTCGTCACTCGATTGCTTCGAGGATCTCCCACTGATCGGGAACACCTTTCAGTGTGTGAGTGCCGCGTTCGACGAACGTGAGGCCCGACCCCGTGACGAGGTCCCTCACCGTCCGTGACACGAGCACTTGGCCCGCTCCGGCGAGCCCGTTCACACGAGCGGCGATATGGACGGCTATGCCGGCGATGCCCTCACTGCGTCGCTCCACCTCGCCCGTATGGAGACCGGCACGCATCTCCAGGCCGAGCATTCGCAGGCGGTCTCGGAGCGCGAACGCGCAGCGAACCGCGCGCGCCGGGCCCTCGAACGTTGCGAGCAGCCCGTCACCTGCGAAGTCAGAGATCGTTCCGCCGAAGCGCGCGACCTCCGCCCGAGCCAGCTCGTCGTGCCTCTCGAGCAGCTCCCGCCACCGCGCGTCGCCTAGCCCGACCACCCGTGGGGTGGAGTCGACGATGTCCGTGAACAGCACAGTGGCGAGGACCCGGTCGGTGGCGTGAGCCGGCCGGGATCCCGTGAGGAACTCCTCCACCTCGTCGATGACGACGTCGATGTCGCCGATTGCCAGCCCGTAGTCGGCGCCGGGCACGGCGACGAACTTCGCGCCCTCGATCTGGTCCGCGACATATCGGCCCTGGTCAACGGTGACGATCGGGTTGTCCCGACGATGGACGACCAGGGTGGGCACCCTGATCGCCGGCAGGACGTCCCGAACGTCGAGTTCGAAGAGCATCCGCATGACCGCCGCAGCGGTTGCCGGGCTTGCGGAGAGGCGAAAGAAGCGTCCCCAGGCCTCCACTGCAGCGGAATCGCCGGCGAGACTCGGATTGATTGCGGCGATGATGTCGCCGCGACCCCACGTCTGCTCGACCATCGAGAGGAGGCCCTCCTGCACGTCCGGCGGTGCGCCGACCTCGTATCCCGGCGCCGCCGAGATGCGGGCGGTCGCGTTCAACAGGACGAGTGCGCTCGTCCGCTCCGGATACGTCGCGGCGAAGAGCTCCGCCATCGGTGAGGCCTCGCCTGCCCCAACGATCGCGGCCCGCTCGAGGCCGACGGCGTCCATCACTGCCGACACGTCGTCCATCCAGTCCTCGAGCGGAGGCAGCTCCCTGGACGGGATCGGATCGGACAGGCCGATCCCGTACTTGTCGAACGAGATCAGCCGGCTGAACGAGGAGAGGCGGCGCAGGTAGTGCGCATAGCCGGGCAAGTCCCACCGCGCCTCGACATGGCTGAACCAGGTGGAGACGAGCACGATGTCGAGCGTGTTTCCCTCGCCGACGATCTGGTACGCGATGTGCGCGTCGCCCTTTCTCGCGTACTGCGTCTGTGGCACCACTCCAAGACGATATGCGCCGCCGCTCGGCTCACGCCAAGCCGTTCACACCGACGCGCGAAGGCGCCCCTTGCCCGAGATCTCCCGTGCTGCGTTGAGGCCCGGTGTCCCCACCCCCGCGGTATCCTCGGCTGGCCGTCCGATCACAGACAGGAGGGGACGTTGTCGAGCCCGATCCTCGTCGTCGACAGTTCCGAGATCCGCGAGGGGAAGCTCGAGGAGGTGAAGGCGGGGGTCGAAGATTTGGTCGCCTTCGTCGAGGCGAACGAGGCCGAGCCGCTCTCGTATGACATCTACTTCGACGAGGCGGGCAGCCAGATGACGGTCGTCCAGATCCATCCGGACTCGACCTCGCTCGAGCGCCACCTGACGGTGGCTGGCCCCGTCTTCCGGAAATTCGCCGACTTGCTGACGCTCGGGAGGGTCGACGTCTACGGCAGGCCGAGCGAGGCCGCGCTCCAGCAAATGCGCGGGAAGGCGCAGCTGCTGGGGGGCGCGCCTGTCGTTGTTCACAAGCTCCACTCGGGCTTCAGCCGATTCGCGGCCGACCGTTAACCGGCCTGCCACTCCGGGACGCGCGGCTAGTCACCTCACCGATAGCGAGCGTAGGCTGGATCGGGCGCTGCTGAATGTCGCTTGACCGTCCTTGCTGGCCGGACGTGATGAGCGGATGATCCCGGCGTGCGGCCCGACCTTCCGACGGGCACCGTCACCTTTGTCGTCACCGACGTCGAAGGCTCGACGGCGCTGCTGAACGAGCTCGGCGCAGAGGCGTACGCGGATGCGCTCGCCGATCACCGCGCGGTGATCCGGGAGGCGTGTACTCGAAACGGCGGCGTCGAGGTGGACACGCAGGGAGACGCCTTCTTCTTCGCCTTCCCTACCGCCCCTGGCGCGCTCGACGCCGCTTCCGAGTTCACGGATCATCTCGCCGCGAACGGACAGATCCGGGTGCGAGTCGGTGTCCACACGGGCACGCCCTTGCTCGGGGAGGAAGGGTATGTCGGCCACGACGTCCACCGCGCCGCTCGCATCGCCGCTGCGGGGCACGGCGGCCAGGTGCTGGTCTCGGCGGCGACGGCGGCCTTGGTCGCGCTCGAGCTCACCGACCTCGGAGAGCATCGGTTCAAGGACCTCGGTGCTCCCGAGCGCGTCTTCCAACTCGGCAGCGGCGAGTTCCCCGCACTGAAGAGCCTCTATCGGACGAACCTTCCGGTGCCGGCGACCACCTTCGTTGGTCGTGGCCACGAGCTGGACGAGCTCGGCGCACTCCTCGACCGAGGGGTTCGCCTGCTGACCCTCACAGGCCCCGGCGGCGTCGGCAAGACACGCCTCGCGCTGCAGGCGGTCGCCGACGCTGCGGAAGCCTTCCCGGACGGTGTGTGGTGGATGCCGCTCGCGTCGGTGCGAGATGCGGACCTCGTGCTGTCCGCGGTCGCGCTCGCGCTCGGCGTTCCGGAGCAGCGGGGCCGGGAGCTCGAGGAGAGCCTGATCGACGTGCTCTCAGCCGGAAGATCCATCCTGCTGCTCGACAGCCTCGAGCATCTCCTCCCGAGTGCGGCGGCGAAGGTTGCGACGCTTCGGGATGCCGGCGGGTCCACCGTCGTCGTCACGAGTAGAGAGCGGCTCCAGCTCGCCGGCGAGCACGTGTATCCGGTCGCCCCGCTCGTGGTGACGGAGGCAACCGAGCTGTTCTCCGAGCGGACCGCCGCGCTTGGGCACGACGCCGGTGATGCCGATTCGGTCGCCGAGCTCTGCGCTCGGCTCGACAACCTCCCTCTGGCGGTGGAGCTCGCGGCCGCTCGCACCGGTCTTCTTGCACCGGCCGAGATTCTCGCGCGACTCGGCGGCCGCCTCGACAAGCTCAAGGGCGGCCGCGACGCCGATCCGCGCCAGCAGACGCTCCGCGACACGATCGGGTGGTCTCACGACCTGCTCGACCCGCCCGAGCGGGAGCTGTTCGCACGGCTCGCGGTCTTCGCGGGGGGTGGGACGATCGACGCGGTCGAGGCGGTGTGTGAAGCCGACCTTGACGTGCTGACCTCGTTGCTCGACAAGAGCCTGGTGCGCAGAAGCGGCGAGCGGGTGTGGATGCTCGAGACGATCCGTGAGTTCGCCTCGGAGCAACTCTCCGCCAGCCCGGCTGCAGACGAGCTGCGAGACCGTCACGCCGGCTACTACCTCGCACTCGCCGAGTCTTCCGACCGTGACCTGCGCGGCCCCGGCCAGGCCGAGGCTCTAAGGCGCTTCGCGTCCGAGCGTGAAGATCTCCGCGTCGCCTTCGAGCGGCTGCTCGAGCGTGATCCGCCTGCCGCCCTTCGGCTCGTCGCCGCGCTTTGGGCTTTCTGGTTCATGAGCGGCCACTTCCGTGAGGGCCGCGAACAGCTGGCCGCGGCGCTCGAGCGGGCTCCCCGCGAACCGACGGAGGCCAGCGCGTCGGCTCTCGTCGGAGCGGGGCTGCTCGCCGCGGAGCAGGGCGAGTATGGGGAGTCGAGAGGACTGCTGGAGGATGGTCTCGCCGACGCGCAGGCCGTCGGCTCGGCTCGCATGGAGGCGAACGCGCTCAGCCTGCTCTCGTTCTACGACGCGCTCGGCAGGGACGAACAGATCCGCCTGGGCGAGGAGGCGATCAACCACGCCCGCACCTCTGGGGATCGCTGGCTTCTCGGACTAGTCACGGGAAACCACGCCGTCCTGATGGCCAAGCTCGGCGAGATCGAGAAAGCAATTGAGCTGACGGATGAGGCATATCGCCTCTGCCGCGGGGTTGGCGACGTCTCGCTCTCCGCGCTGTGGCTCTCGAACCTCGCGGGGTACGCCCTGCAGCGTGGGAACACCGCCGAGGCTCGCCGCAGGCTGGACGAGTCACTCGAGCTCACCCGGCTTATCGACGACACCCGCGGAACCGGCCAAGCGCTGGCCAATCTCGGCTGGGTCGAACTGCTCGAAGGCGATTTCGAGCACGCGTCCTCGTACTTCGAGGAGGCGGCGGCGATCGCACGGAGGCTCGGGGCGCGGTGGCTCGGCGCCGAAGCGATCTGGGGCTTCGCCCACGTCGCAGCCGCAGGCGGCGACGCCGACCGCACGGCGCGCCTCGCGGGGGCCGCGCTCGCGTTCGCTGGATCCGACGAGACCGTCATGACCCTGTTCACTCCTCACCTCGACGACGCGCGCGCGGCCCTTGGCGAGCAGGCGTGGCAGAAAGCCCGGGACGAGGGCGCGGCGCTCGATCTCGATGCCGCGCTCCGGCTCGCGCTGACGTCCCACTCCCACGGCGGCGTCACGGGAGCTTGAACGGTTGCAGCGAAACGATCAGACTGGCGATGCGCCCAGTTCCTTGACAACTGCGGAGTGCCGTGGGGGGGCGGCGGACGAAGGGAGTCCTGATGCGGAGGCTGGCAGTGCTCGTTGCAGTGATGGGCGTCGGCGCACTTGGCGTTGGTGCGGTCGCGACGGCGGGCGGGCCGACACACTCGGTGGTGAACATCGACGACGTGTTCACGATTCCTGCCGCGCCGGCGGGCCCGTGCGCGTATGCGATCCAGGGCCACGCCACCGGGACGATGAAGACGAAGGAGTTCTTCGACAGCGCGGGGAACCTGACCCGCGTGATCTCGGCGTTCCCGAGAGCGCGCGTCACGTTCAGCGCGAACGGCAAGTCGATTTCGACCGTGACTCCAAGCGTCGAGCACATCAAGATCAATGCCGACGGGTCGGCGACGTTGACGATCACAGGCCTCTCGGGGCACCTGATCACGGGCGGCGGGCCGCCACTGGCCGCCGATGTCGGCCGAATCGTCTTCTTCTTCAGCAGCCCCACCGATATGGAACCCGACCTGATCTTCCAGGCCGGGCAATTCAACGACGGTCCGTTCCCGCAGCTCTGCGACGTGCTCGCGCCGTAGCGCTGAACTCGGCGGGCGGCGGCATCGTTGCGGCCGCCCGCCGGCTCGTCGCCGACGTTCGAGATCCGGCGATCAGCCGGGCGGTGTGAGGTCGTAGGGAAACTGAGTGAGCAGCTCACAGCCGTCCTCGGTGACGAGGACGAGGTCCTCGAAGATCACCCCGCCGGCCCGCCTGTCCCAGAGGCCCGGCTCGATTGCGAGCACGTCGCCTACGACCAGCGGATCGTGTCCTGCGAGGCCGAGCGGCGGAGCCTCGTGCACCTCGAGCCCGACCCCGTGCCCGAGCGAGTGCTGGAAGCCGTCGGCCTCGTCCGGCCGCGCGGTTCGCTGCGTGGGATAGCCGGCTGACTCGAACGAGTCGCAGGCGGCGTCGAAGAGCTCGCGTCCGGTAATGCCGGGGCGGACGGCCGCCTGCGCCTCCGCGAGTGCGCTCCGGACGAGCCGTTCCTGCTCGGCGAAGAGGTCTGCATGCTCGGGGGCGGGATCGCCGACGATGAAGGTTCGCGCCATGTCGGCCCAGCAGGCGCTCTCCTCGTGGCGCGGCCAGACGTCGATCTGGATTGGAAGGCCGGCGGGGAGCGGGCCGCTGCCGGGCTCGTGTCCGTACCCCTGCCAGACCGACGCGACGATCACGTCGGGCGGGCAGGGCGCTCCGTGCTCCGCGCACGCGGCGCGCATCGCCGTCCGGACGTCCTCGGCCAGGAGCGGCTCCCCGTCCAGCTGGAGCTGCCCGCCCGCCCCCGGGGCAGCACGCGCGAGCACGTCGCACGCCGCGGTCATCGCCGCCTCGGCCGCCCGCAGCGCCGTGCGGATCCCGTCGAGCTCCACCGGGGTCTTCGCTCGCCGCCGCAGCTCGACGGCGGAGTCGTCGACGGTCAGCACGACCCCTTCCTTCCGCAGTCGGTCGCCCAGCGCGAGCGGGAAGTCACCGGGAACGACCGCCTCGTCGATGCCGATCTCCCGGACGGCGCGAGCCTCGACTTCACGACCTGCCTCGGCACGCGAGAGGCCGCGTTCGACGAGCTCCTTGTAGCCGAGGTCGAAGTAGTCGAGCAGTTCGGCCTCGGGCAGCGCGCGCGCCACCCGCTCGCGCTCGAGGCGGCTCGTCAGGACGTACTGCCGCCCGTCGACCTCCGCGAAGAGAAGCGGGTCGATGATCGGGATCGGGACCTCGTGCCGCAGAGCGGCGGAACGCTCCGTGTCGCCGGCGAGCAGTAGTCCGCGCATGCGGCGTGAGACTAAGGCCTACCGGCGGCGCAGGCCCCGTCTGCGCAGGATCTCGCGGGCGGCGTTGAGGCCCGGCGTGCCCATCACTCCGCCGCCTGGATGGGCTGCGGCGCCGCACAGGTACAGGCCGTCCACGGGCGTCCGGTAGCGGGCGTGGCCCGGCACGGGGCGGAAGGCGAAGAGCTGGCCGGGGGTCATCGCTCCCTGGAAGATGTTGCCGCCGGTGAGGTTGAAGACGCGCTCCAGATCGAGGGGCGTCAGCACCTGGCGGTCGAGGACCGCGCGCTTGAAGTTCGGCGCGTACTCATCCATGAGGTCGAAGCAGCGGTCGGCGAAGGCCTCGCGCTGCTCGTCCCACGTGCCGTCGCGAAGCTCGTACGGCGCGTACTGCACGAACATCGACATCAGATGCTTGCCGGGCGGCGCGACCGTCGGGTCGACGACGGAGGGGATCGTGCACTCGATCACGGGCGCCTCTGAGGGACGGCCGTACTTGGCGTCGTCGAACGCGCGCTCGATGTAGTCCTGGTCGGGGCAGATGTGGATCGTGCCGCGGTGTTGGGGCCCCGGCTCGGTGCTCGGCACTGCGCTGAAGCTCGGCAGCTCGGCCAGGGCGACGTTGATCTTCAGCGAAGCGCTGGCGTAGCTGATCCGCTTGACGTCGGCCACGAAGGCCTCGGGCAGCGCGCTCCGGTCGAGCAGGCCGAGGAACGTCACGCGGGCGTCGGCGTTGCTGGCCACGATCGGGGCGTGGTACTCCTCGCCGGAGGCCAGCGCCACGCCGACGGCCCGGCCGTCGCGCACAAGGATCCGCGCCACCTCGGCCTCACAGCGGATCTCGGCGCCGAGGTCGCGCGCCACAGCGGCCAGCGCCTGCGTGAGCCCGCCCATGCCGCCGCGCATGTAGCCCCAGACGCCTCGCTTGCCTCCCGCTTCGCCCATCACGTGGTGGAACAGGACGTAGGCGGTGCCCGGCATCGAGGGGCTCGCCATCGCGCCGATGATCGCGTCGGTCGCCAGCGTGCCCTTCAGCTCCTCGGACTCGAACCAGCGGTCGAGGATCGGCCGGGCGGCGCCCGTGAGGATCTCCACCGCCTCGCCGGCTCCGTCGCCCAGCCGGCGGAACGCGCCTCCCAGGGAGAGCAGCGTCCGCAGGTCGCGGGCGCGCGGCTTGAAGAGATCGGGCGGCGCCATCGTCAGCGTCGGCTCGACCACCGCCGCGACCCGCTCGAGCATCGCCTCGTAGTGCGGAAAGCGCTCGGCGTCGCGCTCGCTGAACTTGGCGATCTCCCTGCCGGTCAGGCCGGCGTCGGGGCCCATCGTCAGCGAGCGCCCGTCCGGGAACGGCGTGAACGACGACGGGTCGCGCGCGAGGACCTCGTACCCATAGGAGGCCAGCTTCAAGTCGCGGACGATCGCCGTGTGGAAGAGGCTGTTGACGTAGGCGGCGGTGGAGACCTTGAAGCCGGGAAAGGTCTCCTCGGTGACGCAGGCGCCGCCGACGACGTGGCGCCGCTCGAGCACGAGAACGCGCCGCCCGGCGCGTGCCAGGTAGCAGGCGGTCACGAGGCCGTTGTGCCCGGCGCCGATCACGATGGCGTCGTAGCGCGAAGGGCTCGGCGGCATGCCCCATTGTCCCTTTCCGAAACTCGTGACTCTTGCAACAAGAGCCCGAGTCTGCGACGGTGGAGGACACAGGGGTCGAGAGGAGCCGCCGTGAGGCGCGCGATCTTTAGAGGCTGGACCGGCCGTCGAGCCGTCGTCGCCGTCGGCCTGGTTGCCGTCGTCCTCGGCGCCGCCTACCTCGCGGCCAAGCCTGGATCCGACAGGCCGGCCGCCAACGGAGCGGCCGCCGCCGCGCGCTTCGGGGAGATCGAGCGCTTCGTGCAGGACGAGATGGCCGCGCAGCGGATCCCCGGGCTAGCCCTCGGCATCGTCGAGGGCGACCGCGTCGCCTACATGCGCGGCTTCGGGACGGCCGACGACTCCGGGCGTGAGGTGACTCCGCAGACGCCGTTCATCATCGGCTCGCTGAGCAAGTCGGTTACCGCCCTCGCAGTCATGCAGCTCGTCGAGGCGAACAAGATCGAGCTGGACGCGCCCGTCCAGCGCTACGTGCCGTGGTTTCGCGTGGCGGACGAAGAGGCCTCAGCCGAGATCACCGTGCGCCACCTGCTCAACCAGACGAGCGGGCTCTCCACCAAGACCGGCCGATCGTTTCAGGGCAACGGCGACACGAGCGACACCGCCCTGGAGCAGACCGTTCGCGAGCTGGAGAGCGCCTCGCTGATCGCACCGCCCGGCTCGAAGCACCAGTACAGCACCGTCAACTACTCGGTCCTGGGCCTCGTCGTGCAGACGGTCGCGGGACAATCGTACGAGCGCTACGTCCAGACGAAGATCTTCGATCCACTCCGGATGCAGCGCTCCTACACGTCAGAGGACGCCGCTCAGCCGGCAGGGCTCGCGACCGGTCACAACTACTGGTTCGGCCGGCCGAGGTCGGCCGACCTGCCGTACAACCGCGGACTCCTGCCGGCGGGCTACCTCATCTCGAGCGCCGAGGACTTGACCCACTACCTCGTCGCCCAGCTCAACG
>DASSSO010000108.1:0-7810 GCA_035776735.1 Gaiellaceae bacterium
ACTCGGGCTCGGTGGCTTCGCCCTACCGCGAGACCGAGGGGATGCGCGACGGCTCCGACGCGATCGCGGACTGGCCGATCCTCAACGCCCTCGTGAACACGGCGGCGGGGGCCACGTGGGTGAGCGTGCATCACGGCGGCGGTGTGGGCATGGGCAACTCGATCCACGCCGGCATGGTCGTTGTCGCCGACGGCACGGCGGAGGCCGCAGAGCGGCTCGAGCGGGTGCTGACCACCGATCCGGGGACGGGCGTCCTGCGGCATGCCGACGCGGGCTATCCCGAGGCGATCGAGGCCGCCGAGCAGCACGCCCTCGAGCTGCCGATGCCGCCGCGCGGCGAGTGACGAACACGGCCGCCGGCACGCGCCGGCTGCTCGTTCGCGACCTTGGCCAGATCGCGACGCCTGCCGGCTCGGCCGCCGCGGTCCGCGGGAGCGCTCTCGGAGCGGTCGAGGTCGTCGAGGAGGCGTACGTGCTGTGCGGTCCGGACGGCCGCATCGAGCAGGTCGGCCGCATGCGCGACCTCCGGCGCCTCGACGGCGACGTCGAGGAGATCGACGGCCGGGGCATGGCGGCAATCCCTGGCCTCGTCGACTGCCACACGCATGCGTGCTTCGCGGGCGACCGCGTGGAGGAGTTCTCGCTCCGCGCCCGCGGTGCGAGCTACGAGGAGCTGCATGCGGCGGGCGGCGGAATCCTGTCGACGGTCCGCGCGACCCGGGCCGCGAGCGAGGACGAGCTCCGCGGGGCGGTGCGGCGCCACCGAGGCTGGATGCTGCGCTGGGGCACGACGACGTTCGAGGCCAAGTCCGGCTACGGGCTCGATCGCGACACGGAGCTCGCCTCGCTGCGTGCGATCGACGCCGAAGGCGGGATCCCGACGTACCTCGGCGCGCATGCCGTGCCACCGGAGTTCGACGAGGCGGACGCGTACCTGGACTTCGTCGTCGCCGAGGTCCTGCCGGAAGCCGCCGGCCTCGCGGAGGCGGCGGACGTCTTCCTCGAGCGCGGCGCGTTCGCCGCCGAGCAAGCCCGCCGCTACCTCCTGGCGGCGCGCGACCACGGGCTCGCCCTGCGACTCCACGCCGACCAGTTCACCGAAGCCGGCGGCATCGGTCTCGCGGTCGAGCTCGGCGCGCGGTCGGTCGACCATCTGGAAGCGACCGGAGACGACGGGATCCGCGCGCTCGCCGCGAGCGAGGTCGCAGCCGTGCTCCTGCCGGCGAGCGCACTCTTCCTCGACCGCCCGATGCCACGCGGGCGCGAGCTCGCCGACCGAGGAGCCGTGGTCGTGCTCGCGACCGACTTCAACCCCGGCAGCGCGTTCTGCGAGAGCCTCACGATCGTCTGCTCGCTCGCCTGCACGCAGCTCGGGCTCTCGCCGGCGGAGGCCCTCACGGCGTGCACCGTGAACGCAGCGCACGTCCTCGGTCGGGCCGACCGGAAGGGACGCCTGGCTACCGGCTACGACGCCGACGTCGTCCTCCTCGACGCGCCGGACTGGAGACATCTCGCGTACCACCTCGGAGGCGACCTCGTAGGCGCCGTGATCCTGGGCGGCCGGGTCGCGTGGCGGCGCTAGGCTAGATCCATGCCGAGCAGGAAGCAGCGCCGGCGCCGGGCCAAGGACCGCCGCCACGAGTGGGAGTACGTCTACGTCGACGACGAGGGGAACGAGGTCGAAGCGCCCGACGAGGCCGTCGTGTCGCGCAACGGCAAGCGGACACCGCAGGAGGCTCGAAGGACGCAGGCGTCCGGGATGCGAGAGGTCCAACCCCCGTCGTTGAAGCGGGTGGCGAAGCGCGGGCTGATCTTCGCGCCGCTGATGTTCCTCACCGTCACCTTCCTGAGCGGCGACCTGACACTCACCCAGCAGGTCATCAACACGGTCTTCCTGCTCGCGTTCTTCCTCCCGTTCAGCTACGCGATGGACGCGCTGATGTACCGGCTCTACAAGAAGCGCGCCGGGACCGGCTAGCCGCCCGCCCCGCTGCCGCGGTAATGCCCCGGTCCCGGCCAGGGCGCGAACAACAGAACGATGCGGGCGCCGTTTTGGCTGGCGACTCGGTGGCGCTCTTTCGCCTCGAAGCGGAAGAGGGTGCCGACGCCGGCCTCGACCGCCTCCTCGCCGGACCACACCTCGACCTGCCCGGCGACGACGACGATGTATGCGTGCTCGTGGACCTGGTGGTCGCCGAGCTCCTGGCCCGGATCGAGCCCGATCAGCACCGCCCTCACGTCGTCGGTGGAGTGCAACACGATGGGGCTCCGGCTCCCCTCCGGCGTCTCGAGCTCGAGGAGGTTCCAGCTCTGCACCGCGGCGATCCTACCCGGCTTCCGACCGGCGCCAGACCCGCCGTTACACTCGCGCGATGGCTCCGGCGGTCGACACCTACGCGCTCGGTCCGACGCAGACGAACTGCTACGTGGTGCGCGCCGATCCGGAGGCGGCCGAGGCGGTCGTGGTCGACCCCGGCTTCGAGGTCGCGCCCCCTGACTTCCCCGTCGCCGGGATCCTCGTGACCCACTGCCACTGGGACCACCTGGGCGGGATCGCCGCACTCGCCGAGGCGACGGGCGCCCCCGTCTACATGGCCGACCGCGAGGCGCCGGTGCTCGAGGATCCCTCCGCCTTCTACCCCGACCAAACCATCCGCCCGTACCGGGCCGACGTCCGGCTCGAGGGGGGCGACACGTTCGACGTCGCGGGCCTCGCCTTCGAGGTCGTGGACGTGCCGGGCCACTCGCCGGGCCACATTGCCTTCGCCACGGACGGCGCGTTGTTCTCCGGCGACGTGCTCTTCGCCGGCGGCGTGGGCCGCACCGACCTCCCGTTTGCCGACTGGGAGACGCTCGTCGACTCGATCCGCACCCTCGTCGAGCGCTTCCCGCCCGAGACCGTCGTCTATCCCGGCCACGGCCCCCCGACGACGCTCGGCGCCGAGCGTGCTCACAACCCCTTTCTTGCGGAGTTGCGCACCGTTTGAGATTCGAAGCGCCGCGAGGAACCCACGACATCCTTCCGCTCGACCAGCCGCTGTGGCAGCGGGTGCTCGGGGAGGCGGAGCGGCTGTGTGCGCTCTACGGCTACCGCAAGATCGTGACCTCGGCGTTCGAGGACACTGAGCTCTTCGTCCGCACCTCGGGCGAGGGCTCCGACGTCGTCCAGAAGGAGATGTACACGTTCGAGGACCGCGGCGGCCGCTCGCTCACGCTGCGTCCGGAGGCGACGGCGCCGATCTGCCGGGCGTACCTGCAGCACGGCATGCACCGCGAGCCTCAGCCCGTGAAGCTCTACACGATCGGGCCGATGTGGCGGTACGACCGGCCGCAGAAGGGCCGGTACCGCGAGCACTGGCAGCTCTCGGTGGAGGCGATCGGCTCCGACGACCCCGCCGTCGACGCCGAGCTGATCCAGTTCTACGACGAGCTGCTCCGCCGGCTCGGGGTCTCCGACTACGTGCTCTACCTCAACTCGATCGGAGACCCGCAGTGCCGGCCCGCGTACCTCCGGCAGCTGGAAGCCTGGCTGCACGAGCACGACTCGGAGCTCGACGAGGATGCCCGCTCGAAGCGTCGCACGTCGCCGCTGCGCGTCTTCGACGTGAAGAGCGAGCGCATCCAGGCGCTCCTCGTGGAGGCACCGAAGATCGGCGAGAGCCTCTGCGACGAGTGCCGGGAGCACTTCGAGCAGGTCCGCGCCTTCCTGGACGCCGCCGGCGTCCGCTACGAGCTCGCGCCGACGCTCGTGCGTGGGCTCGACTACTACACGCGCACGACGTTCGAGTTCAAGGACGAGGCGATCGGCGCGCAGGACTCGATCTGCGGCGGCGGCCGCTACGACGGGCTGATCGAGGCGATCGGCGGGCCGCCGACGCCGGGGATCGGGTTCGGCGCGGGCATCGAGCGCCTGCTGCTCTCGATGCGCGAGCCGGAGACCGAGCCGGAGGCGATCGACGTCTTCTTCATCGCCGACGAAGGTGCGGACCGCCCGGCGATCGCGGAGGCGCTGGCCGAGCTCCGCCGCCGCGGGATCAGCGCCGACATGGACTACGCGGGCCGCTCGCTCAAGGGCCAGCGCACGCAGGCCGGCAGGCTCAACGCGCGCCACGTCGTCGTGGTCGAGCCGGGCCAGACCCCGGACGTCGACGCGATCGCCACGGAGCTCGACCGGTGAGCTGGCGCGACGCCCTCGCAGGCGAGCTCCGGAAGGACGACGTCGGCAGGACGGTCACGCTCGCCGGCTGGACGGCGCGGCGGCGCGACCACGGCGGGCTGATCTTCGTCGACCTCCGCGACCACGCCGGCATCGCGCAGCTCGTGATCAACCCGGAGCGCAGCCCCCAGGCGGCCGATACCGCGCACGAGATCCGCAACGAGTTCGTCCTCCGGGCCACGGGCGAGGTCGCCGCCAGGGCGCCGGACGCCGTGAACCCGAACCTGCCGACCGGCGAGGTCGAGGTCCAGGTCGACGAGCTCGAGATCGTCTCCCGGTCGACGCCGCTGCCCTTCCAGCTCGACGAGGAGAACGTCGACGAGACGCTTCGCTACCGGTATCGGTGGCTCGACCTGCGCCGCGAGCAGATGCAGCGAAACCTGCGCCTGTCCGGCACCGTGGTCTCCGCGATCCGGCGCCGGATGGAGGAGCTCGGGTTCGTGGACTTCTGGACGCCGAGCCTGATCAAGGGGACGCCGGAGGGCGCGCGGGACTTCCTCGTCCCCCTCCGTCTCCAGCCCGGGAGGTTCTTCGCGCTCGCGCAGTCGCCGCAGATCTACAAGCAGCTCTTCGTGATCGGCGGGTTCGACCGCTATTACCAGATCGCCACCTGCTGGCGGGACGAGGACCTGCGGGCCGACCGCCAGTTCGAGTTCCGGCAGCTCGACGTCGAGATCGCGTTCGCCGAGCGGCACGACGTCCTCGAAGCCTTGGAGGAGGCGGTCGTGGCCGCATTCGAGGCGCTCGGCCGCGAACCCCCGGCACGCCCGTTCCCGCGCCTCGTCTGGCACGACGTCATGGCGCGGTATGGCTCGGACAAGCCCGACCTCCGCTTCGGCCTCGGGATCGAGGATGCGACCGAGGTGACGCGCGCCTCCGAGTTCGGCGTGTTCGCGAACGCCGAAGCCGTCCGGTTCCTGACCGCGCCGCACGCGTTCTCCCGCGCCGAGCTCGACCGCCTGGAGGAGGCCGCCAAGGAGTGGGGCGCGAAGGGCCTCGCGTACATCGTCTACGGCGAGGACGGCGCGCCCCGGTCGCCGATCCTCAAGTTCCTCTCCGAAGCCGAGCTGGAGCGGTTCCGGGCCGAGCCGGGCTCGACGGTGCTCTTCGCGGCCGGCACGCCGGCGACGGTCGCCCGCGTGCTCGGCGGGCTCCGATCCAAGCTGGGTCGGGAGCTCGAGCTGGCGGACAAGGAGCAGGACGCGTTCCTCTGGGTCGTCGACTTCCCGGTGTTCGAGTGGAACGAGGACGAGGAGCGATGGACGTTCTCGCACCACCCGTTCACCGGGGTGAAGGAGGGCCACGAGGAGCTGATCGAGTCCGATCCCGGCGCAGCGATCAGCCAGGCGTACGACCTGGTGTGGAACGGGTGGGAGCTCGGCTCGGGGTCGATCCGGATCCACGACCAGGACGTGCAGAAGCGGATCTTCCGGGCGCTCGGGCTCACGGAGGAGGAGGCGGAGGAGAAGTTCGGCTTCCTCCTGGAGGCCCTCAGGATGGGCGCGCCGCCGCACGGAGGCTTCGCGATGGGGATCGAGCGCTTCGTCGCCCTCATGGCCGGCGAGCCGAACATCCGCGAGATCGTCGGCTTCCCGAAGGTCTCGAGCGGGTCGGACCCGCTCACCGGCGCCCCGACGCCGATGCCGGAAGAGACCCTCCGCGAGCTCGGCATCGAGTTGATCCAGGAACCGGAGCGCTAAGGACGAAGTCGAAATCCGCCGATCCTGTCGGCATACTTCCCGGCAGTCCCGCCGCAGCCCACTGAAAGGACACGATGGCCCAGGAAGAGCGCGCCCCCGCGATGACGTCGCTCCCGCGCGTGGAGGACCTCCCCGTCGCGCCGCAGGGATACGACCCGGATCGCGTCCGAGAGGCGTTCGACGCGTTCCGGCGCCACGCCGTCCAGCTCCAGGCGCAGCTTCGCGTGCTGCAGGCGGCCGGCCAGACGGCGAACGTCGAGCCGACCGGGCACGCCGTCCGTATGGACGCGCTGCACCTGATCCGCGAGGCGGCCGAGTTCGCCGACGTCCTCGAGCGGGACGCACAGCGTGCGTCCGCGGCCCAGCTCGGCAAGACCGAGCAGGAGGTGAGGCGCCGCCAGTCGGAGCTCACCCGGCGGGAGACGGAGATCGAGCGCTACCGGCAGGAGAGCGAGCGCCAGCGCGCGGAGATCGTGAATGCGGCGCGGAACGAGGCCCGCCAACTGCTCGGGGACACGAACCGCCAGGCGACGCAGGAGCTCCGCGAGGCGGAGGCGCGCGGCGCCAAGCTCCTCGAGCAGTCCCGCCACCAGGCCACTGAGCTCACGAACTCGGCCCGGGCGGAGGTGGAGCAGACCCTCGAGTGGGCGCGGGCGCAGGCGCACGCCATCATGGTTCGCGCGCAGCAGGGCGCCGAGCAGCTCCTCTCGGCGGCGGGGCTCGGAGACGACGCGGTCTCCGGCGTGTCCGAGGCGATCGTCCGGGCGGCGCAGCAGGAAACCGAGGCCGCCGCACCGGCAGACCTTCCCCGGCCGCCTGCTCCCGTCGCGGCCACGCCGGAGCCGGAGGCGGAAGAGCCTCGGCCCGAGGCGCCCCCCGAGCCGACCCAGCAGGACGACACCGAAGACAGCCCCGAGCGCCAGTAGCCTTTCTGCACTGTGCGGGGAGGATTTGGGCCGCGGTTCGCGCTCGAAGCCGTCTTTCTGATCGTGGTTGCGATCGGGGCCGGCGTCGCCGAACTCAGCGCGACGGCGATCGTGGCCGTCATGGCGGGCGCCTGGCTGCTCGTCTGCCTGTTCGAGCTGGCCGTGTGGGCGGAGGGGCCGCGATTCCCGGCGTTCGGCCGCGACCGGGCCGTCGTCGTGGAGGAGCCGGAGCCGGCGGGGGCGCCGGACGAGGTGACCGATCCCAAGTCCGTCGCCGCGGTGGACGCGCCCCGCGAGGCCGAGGGCGCCTAGGCGGTGCGTCGGATGCCGTCCGCGGCCGTCCGCTTCGCGATCGAGACGGCGTTCCTGGTCCTCGTCGCGCTCGGCGCCGTCCTGGCCGAGCTCGAGCCGATCGTGATCGTCGCGCTCGTGGCGGTCTCCACGGTGCTCTTGGCCGTCGTCGAGCGTTCGTATCGCCGGGAGGCGGCGGCGTCGGACGAAGCCGCCGAGCCTGGGCCCCACGAGGTCAAGACCCCGAAGGACGCCGTCCGGGAGGAGCCCGAACCGGTCGCGGAGCCCAAGCCCACGGTGGGCGAGCGAAGCGCGCGCGCGATCCTCGCGACGGGCCCGCCGCCCGTCGTGGAGCCCTCGCCGCCCGAGGCGGAGCACGTGGACGAGCCGGAGCCCGAGCGGGTCGCCGAGCGCCCGTCGCAGGAGTGGAACATCTGGGAGCTCGAGCGGCTCGTACGAGACCATCCGGACGACCGGCGCCGGGAGGAGTGGTCCGCGCTCGTCCTCTCGCTGCGCGAGTTCGCCGCTGCGGACGGCATGCTCCCGGCCGAGTTCGACGAGCTCGTGTGGGAGACGTTCGGCGCGACGCTCGTCAGCGACGCAGTCACGACAGAGACCGCCGCGGCGCCGTGAGCCCCGCGTTCGCCCAGCGTGCCGTCCTCCTCGCCGCCGTGACC
>DASSSO010000163.1:0-3829 GCA_035776735.1 Gaiellaceae bacterium
GCGTGGTGCAGCTACCAGGCCACGCGCTGGAACGGCGAGCAGACGAAGCAGTCGGGCACGACGAACAGGCTCCGGCTCGAGGCGGGGCGCGCGCAAGGCCTTGCGGAGGCGCAGACGCAGGTCGATCTCGCCACGTTCGTCCAGTGGGTCGACGCCTACGCGCTCGGGAGAACCGAGCTCACCGACTTCTACTCCAGGCGCTTTCGCAAGGAGTTCAGACCGGCATTCGAGGCGTGGCTCGCAACGCGACCTCTGAAGAACCCCAACGCCCCCTTGAGCCCGTTCGCGCTGCCGCAGTACCGGCTGGCGGCGACGGTCGAGGCCGAGCGACTCGACGCGGAGGCCGCGGCGTCGTCGGCGCTGAGAGACCGCGACATCCAGCGCCAGTCGAACTACGTCCTCGGCGTCGTCCTGTTCGCCGTCGCGCTGTTCCTCGCGGGTGTGGGCACGAAGCTCGATAGCCGTGGGCTCCGGCGCGGGCTGCTCGCGTGCGGGTACGTCGTGTTCCTCGGCACGGTCGCCTGGATCGCGACATTCCCGATCAACGTTGCAGTCTGACGCGGCCCCTCCGGCGGTCAGCCGCAGCGCGGGCAGCGCCGCGCTGCCTCGAGCGCGCGCCCGCACGAGACGCACCGCTCGCGCCGCCGTGCCTCGAGGAGACGCTTCGATCGACCCAGCACGATCATCGCGGCGGCGGCGACCAGGATCGTGAGAGAACCGAGAATCTGCGGATCGAACTCGTTCATCGGTCTTGTCACTTTCGCATCGGAACTCACCCGAGCCTCGGGCGCAACGCCGGATCACCCGGGTGATCTGCGCCTACGCGCCGTTCACGCCCACTCGGGCGAAGCGAAGTTGACGAGGCTCGACCGCGGCACGTCTCGCATCGCACGTCGGCATTCCCGTACGTTCGTGCGTCGCAGCACGCGGGTCGTAATCGCCCAGGCCGCGCGGAGGCCGTCCGCGCTGGTTCAGCGTCGCGGCACGGCCGGACAGGAGCCGGCTCAGCCTGTTCTGAAGCGCCCGCTGCGCCTCAGCCCTGCTCCGAACCCGCCGACCTGCAGCCTCGCCGAGCCACGGCCTCCGACCCGATACCGGTACGCCCACAACGGCTCCCCTTCCGCGCGCGTCGCCTTCAGCTTGAACACCTGACCCTGCTGGATCACGCCGGAACCTCCTGGATCGCCAACGGGATCGAGAACTCACAGCCGAGCAGCGACGATGATCCACCCCTTCCAGAGAGAGGGCGTCGCGATGTGCGGTCGGCGTCTCCAGAACCGCCGGCCTGTCACGCCGGAGGTCGCGGGTTCGAGCCGCGTCGCTCCCGCTGAAAACAGCCTGCAAATAGGCCTCTTCTGTTGCCGAGATAGGCACAAACGACCGCCGGTTTCCGAGTAATGCTGCCCAGATCCCGCACGAGACGAGAAAACGGCCAGTTTGCAGCGAGTTTGCACCCGGCCCGGCCGGGAGCGGCAATGTCGCTCTGCGCGCGCCTCTACGTCGAGATCGAGCTCGTAGCCTCAGCGACCTGACGATCGAGCAGGCGACGACCGCCGCCAGCGACAAGGACGCGGCGGTGCGTCTAGCTTGCGTGTCAAGCGATGACGATGAGGTTCCCGCTCGACCCGAGTCATATGGGTCTAAACGACCTGGAGGAAAGGGGGCGAACGTGACGCAGGAAGAGGATCTGGCTGCGATTGCGCGGTCGATCGTCGATGCCAACCGCTTCATGGCCCTCGCTACCGCCGATGCAAGCGGGACGCCCTGGGTGTCGCCGGTCTGGTACGCCCCGCTCTCTTACCGCGACTACGTCTGGGTCTCGCGACCGGGGACGAGGCACTCCCGTAACCTCGCCGCCCGTCCGGAGGTCGCGATCGCGATCTACGACTCGCACCGGCCGGGCGGCTGGTCCGCCTTGTACATGACGGCCGTCGCGGAGGAGCTCGAGAACGTCGATGTCGCGCTCGGGGCGTTCAACCGACGGTCGGAGGCGCAGGAGCTGCGCGCCTGGTCGCGCGCCGAGGTCGTGCCGCCGGGTGAGTTCCGGCTCTACCGCGCCACCGCAGGCGAGCAGTTCGTTCTCGACGACCACGACAGGCGGCTTCCGGTTCATCTGCAGTAGCGCACGCGTCGATCGACCCCCGCACCTCAGTCTCGGCAAGAAAGGGAGGAACTTCATGCAGGAGCTGCTAGTCGACTTCATCACCTCGCTGGACGGCTACGGGGCCGCGGAAGGCTGGCCCGGGTTTTGGGGGCTCCAGGGCCCCGAGTACCTCGCCTGGCTCGGCGAGCAGCCCGAACGCGACTACACCATCCTGATGGGAGCGAACACGTACCGCCTCATGTCCGGATTCGCCGCCGAAGCCGAAACACTCGAAGCGGACGAAGCTGCCGCCGTGGACGAGCTCGCCAGGACTCCGAAGGTGGTGTTCTCGTCGACGCTGCAGCCCCCGTTGGCCTGGGCCAACACCCAGGTCGTCGGCGGGGATGCGGTCGAGGCCGTGGTCGGGATGAAGCGGGACGGCGCCGGCCCGATGCGCACGCTCGGCAGCCTCACCCTGTGCAGGTCGCTCCTCGAGGCGGGCTTGGTCGACCGTTTCCGCGTGGTCGTCTTCCCCGTAATCACGGGGAGCACGGGCCGCGACCGGATCTACGACGGGTACCCGGATCTCGCCCTCGACATGGTTGCCAGCCGAACGTTCGACGGCCGAATCCAGTTGCTCGAGTACGTCCCGACGGTGCTCACCGGTCCACCCGGCACGCAACCGGCTTCCTGAGCCTTCGCACGCGCCAGCACCAGCAGCGAGCCGCCGCAGCCAGGGATCGCGAGAAAGGAGACGCCCATGTCCGCGACCGTCCTCTACATGTCCATCTCCCTCGACGGGTTCATCGCCGGGCCGAACGAGAGCCCTGAGAACGGCCTCGGCGACGGCGGGGAACGCCTGCACGACTGGCTGTGGACGGGTACTGAGCCTGGCGGCCCGTCAGGAGTCCCAGGCCGCCCGTCGGGTGTGAACGGCCAGATATACGACGAGTTCATGTCGACCGGCGCGGTCGTCGCCGGCCGGGGGACGTTCGAGCCGGCGGGCGGCTGGGGCGGCGACCACCACGACGGCGTCCCGATCTTCGTCGTCGCGCGCCACGAGCCCCGCATCGACATCTCGCGCTGGCCGCTCGTCAGCTACCTGGGCGACGTCACAACCGCAATGACCCGAGCGAAGGAAGCGGCGGGCGACAAGAACGTGCTCGTCCACGGCGCCGGCGTGACCCGGCTCGCGCTCGCCGCCGGCGTGCTGGACGAGCTCGAGCTCCACGTCGTCCCCGTCCTCTTCGGCCAGGGCCGCCGACTGTTCGAGGCTCTCGCTGCCGAGCAGATCGAGCTGCAGCGCAGCCGCGTCCTCGAGGGCGAGGATGGTGTCACGCACATGCACTACCGCGTCCAGGCTGACGTGACGGCCCGCCCTCCGATCGAAGGGAAGTAGGCGATGAAGCAGAGCGTGTCCCTGATCACGATCGGGGTGAGCGACTACGAAAAGGCGAACGGGTTCTACGCGGCACTCGGGTGGAAGCCTGTGCTCGAGATCGAGGAGACCGCCTTCTTCCAGGCGAACGGCGTCGTGCTCGTCCTCTGGGCGCGGGAGAAGCTGGCGGCAGACTCCGGCATCACCGACGACGGCGCGCGCTGGGACGGCATCACGCTCGCCCACAACGTCGCGTCAGCCGAAGAAGTCGACGCCGTGATCGAGCGAGCCCGCGAGGCCGGCGGAACCATCACCCGAGAGCCGTCCGAGACGTTCTACGGCGGGTACGCCGGCGTCTTCTGCGACCT
>DASSSO010000040.1:0-19944 GCA_035776735.1 Gaiellaceae bacterium
GCCGCCCTCGGCCGGCGCGTCCCAGAGCGTGCGCAGGTCGGCTTCCGACAGCGCCCACCAGCTCAGGTAGGCGAGGGAGGCGAGCACGACCCAGACGCCGAACCGGCGCAGGATCCGGCGCACGAACCCGACCGGGCCGAGTAGCGCGAAAATGCCGGCGAGGATCCCGAAGAAGATCGTCCACGCGGCCTTCGCCTCGACGCCGAGCAGCTCGTCCGAGAGAGCGCCGGCGGCGGCGGCGATGATGATCAGCTCGAAGGTCGCCCAGCCGAGGCACTGGAGCGCGTTGAGGGTCGTCGGAATGTACGAGCCGCGGCGACCCAGGGGCGCGCGGAGGAGGACCATCGAGGGTACGCGGGCGTCGGCGCCGATCAGCCCCGCGGCGCCGACCATCGCGTTCCCGATCAGGCCGCCGACGAGGATCGCCAGCAGGGCGTCGCGGAGCGTGAGCGCAGGGACGAGCAGCGCCCCGATCACGAGGACGAGGAGCGAGACGCCCAGGTTTCCCCACAGCGTCAGCTGGTCGAAGAGCCCGAGGATCCGGAGCCGGTCCGGGACCGGCTCGATGCCCCAGGCGGGCGCCTGTTCGTCCATCAGGCCGTGCGGAGCCGGCTCCCGGCCAGCGCTGTTAGCACGCGGACGCCCCAGTAGAGGACGAGCCCGCCGACCAGCGCGAGCGCCAGATGCACCTGGAAGCCGACGATGCCGACAGCGAGGGCGAGGCCGAGGCTCCACGACCGGCGGAGGTCACGCAGGAGCCCGATGTGCAGCAGCCCGGCCGTCGCGAGCAGCGCGGCGAGAATCGGGAGCGGGAAGGCCGTGAGGAGCACCGCGAGGCCGGCTCCGAAGCCGAGAGCGAGCACGAGGAGCGCGATGCCCATCACGAGCGGCGCCCCTCCCGTGCGAGCGCCGAAGGCGACGTGGGCGGTGAGACCACCGGCTCCGTGGCAGACCGGCATCCCGCCGATCGCGCCGGCGAGCAGGTTGGCGGAGCCGAAGCTGGTTGCGAGCCTGTTGGGCCGCACAGCGGCGGCGGCCCTCTCGCCGAAGTAGACGCGCGCGGCGTCGGCGGTCGCGAGACAGGAGTTCGCGAACGAGAGCGGGATCTGCGGCAGGACGAGGACCGTGAAGGCGGTTGCGACCGTGGCCCAGTCGAGGGCGGGCAGCGAGAGCGCGGACGGGCCGAGCGCAGCCTCGCCGCCTCCGAGGGCGGCCATCACCGCGACCCCGGCGAGCACGAGCACAAGCGAGACGGGAAAACGCCGGAGGGAGATCGCGGCCACGACGCCCGCTGCGGCGAGCGGCAGGGCCCACGCGCTCGGCAGCGCATGCTCGGCGAAGGATTTGGGGGGATCGACGACGAGTCCCCAAGCGATCTTCAGGAAGAGCAGTCCGACGGTCAGCTGCACGCCGCGGATGAGCGCCTTCGGGAAGGCGCGCGCGGCCAGGTCGAGCAGCCCCAGCCGTCCCAGGACGACGAAGACGACGCCCATGAGGAGCGCCCCGGCCGCGATCTCGTCCGAGCCGAGCCCCTTCGCGATCGCGATCGCGCCGAAGGCCTTCAGCGGCTGGACCGGGATGGGGAGGCCGTACGTGAGCGCGGCCGCGACGTAGAGGATCCCGGCGGGCAGGAGCACGGCCGTCGCCGAGAGGCCGTTCGAGACGATCAGCGCAACGGCGATGGGCACGAGCACGCCGACGTCGGCGACGGCGCCCGCGAGCTCGCGGCGGTCGAACTTCACGCCGTCGATTGAATCAGAGCCTGGGCTCGAGCTCCTCCGTCCAGGTCGGGCCCGCATCAGAACCCAGCCTCCCGCACGCCGGCCGCGATCAGACCAAGGACCAGCGCCGACACGATCAGCCGGTAGACGACGAACGGCGCGTAGGTGTGCCGGCGGACGAACCCGAGCAGGAACACGATCGCCAGCAGCCCGCTCGCAGCCGCCGCGAGCATGCCGACGACGAACGGCCCCTGCCAGCCCGGCGGCAGGTCGCCGAGCAGCACGTCGTTGACGCCCTTCCAGAGGATCGCGCCGAACGTCGTCGGGATCAGGAGCAGGAACGAGAGCCGCGCGGCGCTGTCGCGGTCGAGCCCGATGAAGCGGGCCGCCGAGATCGTGATCCCCGAGCGCGAGACGCCGGGCGCGAGGGAGAGGCTCTGCGCGACGCCGATCGCCAGGCCCTCCTTGACGCCGACCGACTCCAGGCTGCGCGTCGTCGGCCGGCGATCGACGGCGAGGAGGACGAGCGCGAAGACTGCGAGCAGGATCGCGATCTGCCACGGCTCGCCGAGGTTCTCCGCGATGAACTTCTCGCCGAGCGCGCCGGCAAGCGCCGCCGGAATCGTGGCGACGAACACCGCCCACGCGAGCCGCTCGTCGGGACTGGAGACCGCGCGGCGCGCGACCGACCGGCCCCAGGCGCCGAGGAGGCGCACGATGTCGTGCCAGAAGTAGCCGGCGACCGCGACGAGCGTCCCGAGGTGGAGCGCCACGTCGAACGTCTGGTTGAACTCGTCGTCCTCCTTCAGGTACGTCCAGTCGGCCGCCCACGGGACGAGGATCAGGTGGCCGGACGAGCTGATCGGCAAGAGCTCCGTCGCGCCCTGCACGAGCCCGAGGACGAGCGCCTGCCAGTTCGTGAGCGCGCCGGGCTCCTCGCCGGTCCCCAGGATGGCGAGAACGACGGCGAGCGCGAAGGCTGCGCCCGCCGACACGAAGATGGCGCCGCGTCCGCGCATTCGCGGCGGAGTCCTACCCTATTTCGGCTGGGGTTCGAGCTTGTAGCCGACGCCGTAGCGCGTATGGACGAAGGAATGGCGCGGCGCGCGCGCGTCGATCTTCTCCCGGAGCTTGCGGACGAAGACATCCACGGTCCGGTCCCGGCGGGTCAGCCGGCGGCCCCAGATCTGCTGGAGCAGCTCGTCCCGGGTCACGACCCGGGGGCGCTCCTGGGCGAGCGCGTAGAGGAGCCTGAACTCGGTCGGCGTCAGGCCGGCGCTCTCCCCGTCGAGATAGGCCTGGACGCTCTCGGGGTCGATTCGCAGCTCCTCGAGCTGGATCGGCTGCTGCCGGTCGACGCCGACCCTCCGGATGCCCCGGCGGGCTGCCGCGCCGACGCGGGCGACCAGTTCCCGCATCGAGAACGGCTTGACGAGGTAGTCGTCGGCGCCGAGCTCGAGCGTGTGGACGCGGTCGTCCTCGCTTCCCCTGGCGCTGACGATCACGATCGGCGTCCCGATGCCCGCCGCCCGCGCCGCCTCGATCAGCTTCCAGCCGTCGAGGGCCGGGAGCATCAGGTCGACGACGCAGACGTCCGGCTGCTCGTAGCGGAGGCGCGCGAGGCCGGCGACGCCGTTCGAGACCCAGCTCGGCTGGAAACCGGCTGCGCTCAGATGACTCGCCATGCCCTTGGCGATCACCTCGTCGTCCTCGACGATCAGGATCTTCGCCACAGTCCGATGTTGCAGCGGCCCTGCGGGTGCCGGGGTGCCAGCATGGTGAAGCGGCGGTAACGAACTGGTGAACTCCCGCTCGGGGCGCCGTGCTCAGGCCGCGACCCGCCGGCCGTCGCTCTCGTCGCCCAGGTGCCACGGGACGACGTAGGCGCGCGCGTTCGAGCGCAGGTAGTCGACGACCGAGCGCTCGCTCTTCTCGCAGGGCAGGAGCGTCTTCCAGCTCGCGAGCTGCTCGAGCCGGTGGAAGTCGCCGGTCGCAATTCCCGGGAGGCCGGCCGTGGCGACCCAGCCGAAGGTCTGCGTCCGGTTGACGAGCTCGTAGCGGTCCACGAGGCCGTGCAGCTCCTGCCAGTGCCGTCGGAAGAACCGGGTCGTCCGGAGCGAGTTCGGGTCGTCCTTTTCGCCGTGCGGGTGCGCGGCGACGATCGCGGCTCCCTCCTCGCGCGCGCTGCGCATCGCCGCGACGAGGCCGTCGTCCAGCGAGACGAAGGAGCGGAGCCCGATGGCGAGGGCGTGGCCGGCCTCGTCCGGCGTCGGCGCGATCTGCGTCAGCTCGAGACCGGGGACGAGCAGCAGGTCGTACTGCTCGCGGGCCCGCCGGGCCTCCCGGTCGATGACGCAGAGATACGCGTCGTGGTTCTCCGGCCAGACGCGGTAGCGCCGGTCCTCGCTCGTGAAGACGTGGTCGGTGAGGCAGAGCACGTCGAAGCCGTTGAACCCGTAGAGGTCGACGAGCTCGGTGATCGTGAGCGTGCCGTCGCTCCACGTCGAGTGCGCGTGGAGCTCGCAGAGGAGCGGTTTCCTGTCCATGCCCTCAGCGTGGCGGCGCCCGGGCGGTCGTGGGAAGAAGAGCGGTGAACGTGCAGGGAAGAAGCGGAGAACGCCCTAGGCGACGGCGGCGACCGGGTCGGCCAGGCGCCGTTCAGCTCGATCACCACGTGGCCGTCCGCGCCCGGGAGGAGGTCGACGCTCTCCACCTCTTCTCCAGCCGGTCTCATCCTCGACACAGGCCGGGACTGGCGGAAACGCGTGCTGCTCAGCTCAGCCCCCGGAGCAGCTCGTCGACCCGGCGGCGGATCTCGTCGCGGACGGCGCGGACCTCGTCGAGGGGCCGGCCCGCCGGATCGTCGAGCTCCCAGTCCTCGTACCGCTTGCCGGGAACCACCGGGCACTCGTCGCCGCAGCCCATCGTGACGACGTGGTCGGCCCACTCGAGGTCGGAGCGCTCGAGCTTGCGCGGCACCTCCCGGCTCACGTCGATGCCCGCCTCGAGCATCACCTCGGCCACCTCCGGATGCACCCGCTCGGCGGGGCGGCTGCCGGCGGATCGGGCCTCGTGCCGCGAGCCCGCCGCGCGGCGAAAGAGCGCCTCGGCCATCTGCGACCGCCCGGCGTTCTGGACGCACACGAAGAGGACGCGCGTCATCGGAGCTTGTGTTTCAACTCACTTGAGGTGGTAGTAGAGGTTCGGGATCCGGCCGACGAGCAGGTCGGTGAGGATCGGATCGAGGACCTCGCGTCGCCTGCGCCGCTCCAGCCGCTGCTCGATGAGCACGCGGCGGACGGTCGCGTAGCTCGGGCGCGGCACTCCGATGCGCGCCGCGACCGGGACGAGCCGGCGGAGGGCCTCCGCATACGAGATCTCGGTGCCGGAGAGGACCCACAGCGCCCTCCTGAACTCGCTGTGGATCGGGATTGCGCGCATCCCGAGACGGTGGCGCGAGAACTGTCACGAGTGGGTTGTTGAATGAAACACAAGCTGTGACGAAGCGTCACTTCGGCTGGGCCTCGAGCTTGTAGCCGACGCCGTAGCGGGTCTGCACGAACGAGTGGTCGCGCGCGCGGCGGTCGATCTTCTCGCGCAGCTTGCGGACGAAGACGTCGACCGTCCGGTCTCGGTGGGTCTCGCGCCGGCCCCAGATCCGCTGGAGCAGCTCGTCCCGCGTCACGACCCGCCCGGCCTCGAGCGCCAGCGCGTACAGGAGCCGGAACTCGGTCGGCGTGAGCTCGGCACTCTCGCCGTGCACGTAGGCCTGCACCTCGGCGGGGTCGATCCGGAGCTCCTCGAGCTCGATCGGCTCGCCGCGCTGCTCCTGCTCCGCGCGGGTCCCGCGCCTGGCGTTCGCTCGCACGCGCGCCACGAGCTCCTTCATCGAGAACGGCTTCACGAGGTAGTCGTCCGCCCCGATCTCGAGCGCGTGCACCCGGTCGTGCTCGGTGCCGCGCGCGGAGACGACGACGATCGGCGTCCCGATCCCCTCGCTGCGCGCATTCTCGATCAGCTTCCAGCCGTCCGTGCCGGGGAGCATGAGGTCGACGACGCAGACGTCGGGATGCTCGAAGCGGAGCCGCGCCAGGCCTGCGGTGCCGTTCTCGACCCGGATCGGGTCGAAGCCGGCCGCCGCGAGATGGCTCGCCATGCCGTCCGCGATGACGGCGTCGTCTTCGACGATCAGGACCTTCGCCATACTCGTGAGCAGTGAGGTGGCCCTTCGCGAGAGCCCGCGAGGAGCGCGGCGAGGATATCGAGGAGCTGCGGCGCCGGGCGGAGCGATCCACGGCGCTCGTGGAGGAGAGCCGCGAGATGCTGCTCGTGCTGGACGAGCACGACCTGATCATCGCCGCGAGCCGGGCAGCGAAGCAGGGGCTCGACGGCGTCGCCGAGGGACGGCCCGTCCCGGCGGAGTTGCTGGCGGGGGCGGGCCGGCACGAGCCGATCCGGGTTCCGTACGAAACGGGCGGGAGACGCGAGTCGATCGTCTACCTGAGCCCGCCCGGCGAGCTCGCCGCCTACGAGGAGCTGCGCGCCGGCTTCACCGCCGCCGTCTCGCACGAGCTACGGACGCCTCTCGCGCGGCTGCTGGCGCTGCTCGAGACGGCCGCGCTTCCGGGGCAGGACTCGGCCGCGCTCGTCGACCAGGCCCGGTCGGAGGTCGAGTACATCCGCGAGTTGATCGACGACGTCCTCTTCCTCAGCGAGCTGGAGTCGGGGCGCGCGGTCGTCGCGCTCGGGTCGATCCGGGCGCTCCCGCTCGTCCAGGAACAGCTCGAGGAGCTCCGCGAGCAGGCCGACCGTGCCGGCGTCGAGCTGCGCGCCGTGGGGGACCCCGCGGCTGAGCTGCCGCTCCGTCCCAGGATGCTCCGCGTCGTCATCGAGAACCTCGCGCAGAACGCGCTTCGCTACGCCGGCCCGGAGACGACGCTCACGGTCACCGTCTCCCCCGGCGAGCTGAAGGTGTCGGACGACGGCGCCGGCGTCGCCGAGGAGGATCTTCCGCGCCTCTTCGAGCGCTTCTACCGGGCGGATCGCGTCCGCGGCTCGCGCGGGACCGGCCTCGGGCTCGCGGTCGTGAAGCACATCGTCACCGCGGCAGGCGGCACGGTGGACGCAGAAGGCGCGCCGGGCCACGGGTTGACCATTACCGCCCGGTTCCCGCCCGTCTAGGGCGTTCACCACTTCGTTACCAGAAGTTCACCGCATGCCGACCGGCGCGCTGCGGAGAATCCGCCACGGTGCGAGCCCTTGCCGTCGCCTGCCTGCTCCTGCTCCTGCTCGCACCGGCGTGCGGGCGCGAGCGCCCGTCCGACGAGCCGATCGCGGCCGACACGACCGGGGAGGACCCGCTCGGCGAGTTCGAGGAAGAGACGCTCAGCGGCCGCCTCAGCGTCGACGGCTCGAGCACGGTCGCGCCGCTCATGAGCCTGGCGGCCGAGCGCTTCCGCAAGCAGGAGCCGGGCGTGCGGGTCACCGTCGGCACGTCCGGGACCGGCGGCGGCTTCGAGCGCTTCTGCCGCGGCGAGACCGATCTCGCCAACGCGTCCCGCCCCGTGAAGCCCGAGGAGAAGGAGCTCTGCGCGCAGGAGGCGATCCCGTTCTTCGAGCTCCAGGTGGCGAACGACGGCCTCTCGATCGTGGTGAACAAGGGCAACGACTGGGCGACCTGCCTGACCGTGGAGCAGCTGAAGAAGATCTGGGAGCCCGGCTCGAAGGTGGACAGCTGGCGCGACGTCGATCCGTCCTTCCCGGACGAGAAGCTGACCCTCTTCGGCGCCGGCACCGACTCGGGGACCTTCGACTACTTCACGGAGGCGATCGTCGGCGAGGAGGGCGCCAGCCGGAGCGACTACACGCCCAGCGAGGACGACAACGTCACGGTCCGCGGCGTCTCCGGCGAGAAGGGGGCGCTCGGCTACTTCGGGCTCTCCTACCTGCTGGAGAACCAGGGGCGCGTGAAGGGTGTCGCCGTCGACGGCGGCGAGGGCTGCGTCGACCCGAGCGTCGAGACGGTCCAGGACGGGACCTACACGCCGCTCTCGCGGCCGCTCTTCACCTACGTGAACGAGGACTCGCTCGCCGAGAAGCCCGCGCTCGACCCCTTCCTGACCTTCGTCCTCGACAACGCGGCCAAGCTGGCGCGCGACGCGAAGTTCGTCCCGATGACGGGCTCGCAGGTCGAACAGGCGCGCACGGTGCTCGAGTCGGGAGGGGTCGGGGTCGAGTGACCGCGTTCACAAGTTCGCAGCCAGACCTTCACACCACTTCTACCCATGCCTCGGGCGTCCGGGCGAACAATCGCGTCGACCTGGCACGACTCGAAAGGGGACTATCGGCATGAGAAGGATTCGGAAGCTCCTGCTCGTCGGGAGCGGCGTCACCCTGGTCGCACTCGCGTCCGTCGCGGCGGCGATCGCGGGAGCGCAGGCGATCCGGGGGACGGTCCAATCGGACGGCTCGAGCACCGTGGCGCCGTTCGCGCAAGCCGCCGCCGAGAGCTTCGAGGGCAAGTACGGCGGCGCGCGCGTCGTCGTCGGGGTGTCCGGCACGGGCGGCGGCTTCGAGCGCTTCTGCAAGAACGAGACCGACCTGTCGAACGCCTCGCGGCCCATCCGCCTCTCGGAGGCGGCGAGGTGCCACGACGCAGGCGTCGGCTACATCCAGTTCCTCGTCGCGAACGACGGGATCTCGGTCGTCGTCAACCGCCAGAACACCTGGGCGAACTGTCTGACGACGGCGGAGCTGAAGAAGATCTGGGACCGCGGCTCGAACGTGGACAACTGGAACGACGTCCGGTCCAGCTTCCCGAACGTCCCGCTGAAGCTCTACGGGCCCGGCACCGACTCGGGCACGTTCGAGTTCTTCACCGAGAAGATCAACGGCCGCGCGCGGCAGAGCCGCTCCGACTACTCGGCCTCCGAGGACGACAACGTGCTCGTCCGCGGAGTGGCGGGCGACCGCGGCGCCATGGGCTACTTCGGGCTCTCGTACTACCTCGAGAACCGGAACAGGCTCAAGGTCCTGCGGGTGAACGGCGGGAACGGCTGCGTGACGCCGAGCGTCGCCACCGTCCAGAGCCGGGCGTACAGGCCACTGTCCCGCGGCCTCTTCATCTACTCGAAGAAGAAGTCGTTCAAGCGCGATGTCGTCGCGGCCTTCATCCGGCACATCATCGTCAACGAGAAGGCGATCTCCCGGAAGGCGAAGATCGTGCCGCTGACGAAGCCGCAGCTCCGCAAGGCGCAGCGGCAGTACAACACGGCGATCAAGAACCGGAAGAACTACTAGGAGGGCGAAGGGCCGGAGTGGCGACACGGGAAGCAGCACCACCGCAGCCACTCCGGCTCCGCGCCACCCGCAGGCGCTGGGGCGAGGACTTCGTCAAGGTCGGCCTTGCCCTCTGCGCCTTCGTCTCGGTGGCGACGACCGTCGGGATCGTCGTCGCGCTCTTCGAGCCCGCGTTCGAGTTCTTCCGCGAGGTCTCGATCGTCGACTTCCTCACCGGGCGCGACTGGGCGCCGCTTTTCGAGCCTCCGTCGTTCGGCGTCCTCCCGCTCATCGCCGGCACGCTGCTCGTCACGGCCTGCGCGTGCCTCGTCTGCATCCCCTTCGGCCTCGGCTCGGCGATCTACCTCAGCGAGTACGCGCAGCCGCGGACGAGGAGGATCCTGAAGCCGGCGCTCGAGGTGCTCGCGGGCATCCCGACCGTGGTCTACGGCTACTTCGCGCTCACCTTCGTGGCACCGCTGCTGCAGGACATCGGGCTCCCAGTCGGTCTCTTCAGCGCGCTCGCGGCCGGGCTCGTGATGGGCGTCATGCTGCTGCCCACCGTCGCCTCCGTCTCGGAGGACTCGATGGCCGCGGTGCCGCGTGACCTGCGCGACGGCGCCTACGCGCTGGGCTCGACCCGCGTGCAGGTCGCGACGAGGATCGTCGTGCCCGCCGCGATCTCGGGGATCATCGCGTCGTTCATCCTCGCGATCTCGCGCGCCGTCGGCGAGACGATGATCGTGCTCATCGCCGCGGGCGGTCAACCGAACTGGAGCTGGAACCCGCTCGAGGCGGTGCAGACGATGACGGCGTTCATCGCCGCCACGGGGCAGGGCGACGTACCGACGGGGTCGGTCGAGTACAAGACGATCTTCGCGGTCGGCGCGACGCTCTTCGTCATGACGTTCGCCATGAACCTCCTTTCGATCCGCCTCGTCCGGCGGTTCCGGGAGGTCTACGAGTGAGCACGCACACCTCCCCGCTCGGCAGCGGTCGCCCGCGTGGGCTCTGGGCCGGCCGGCTGTTCGGGGGCTTCCTCGTCGTCTCCCTGCTGATCGGGTTCCTGACGCTCGGGGCCCTCCTGGCCCAGGTGCTCCTCGACGGCTACAAGTGGGTCGACCCGGTGCTCTTCTTCGAGCCGCCGTCGGCCGACCCGCTGATCGCGGGAGCTCGACCGGCCATCCTGGCGACGATCTACATCGGCATCCTGCTGATCTTGTTCACGGTCCCCCTCGGCGTCGGGACCGCCCTCTACCTCGAGGAGTACGCGGACCGGGACCGCTGGTACAACCGGCTGCTCGAGGTCAACATCCAGAACCTCGCCGCGGTGCCGTCGATCGTGTACGGGATCCTCGGTCTCGCGTTCCTCGTGCGCGGGCTCGGCCTCGGCCGGGTGCTCCTGGCGGGCGCGATGATCCTGACGCTGCTCGTCCTCCCGACCGTGATCATCGCGGCGCGCGAGGCAATCCGCGCGGTGCCGGACTCGATTCGGCAGGCCGCTTACGCGCTCGGTGCGACGAAGTGGCAGGTCGTCTGGCGCCAGGTCCTGCCCGCCGCAACGCCGGGGATCGCGACGGGCTCGATCCTCTCGCTCTCGCGCGGGCTTGGAGAGACGGCGCCGCTCCTGCTCGTCGGGGCGCTCACGTACGTCTCCTTCAACCCGACGCTGCTCGGCGACTTCACGGCGCTTCCCGTCCAGATCTACCAGTGGGTTGCGCGGCCGCAGGAGGAGTTCCGGACCCTGGCGGCCTCCGCGATCATCGTCCTCCTTGCGATCCTGTTGGCGCTCAACGCCTTCGCGATCTGGCTCCGCAACCACTACGAGCGAAGGTGGTGACCACCCCCGTGTCCGTCACAATGGCCGATGTGAGCGTCAACATCGCGGAGCAGAAGCGCGAGCTTCCCGCGAAGGAGTTCCGCGAGGTCGTCTTCGACGTTCGCGATCTCGGGGTCTCCTACAGCGGCAACCAGGCGCTCGAGGGCGTGTCGCTCGAGATCTACCGCAACTTCGTCACCGCCTTCATCGGGCCGTCGGGGTGCGGAAAGAGCACGTTCATCCGCTGCTTCGACCGGATGAACGACCTGATCCCCGGTGCCGTCGTCGAGGGCACGATCCTCTACCACGGCGAGGACCTCTACGGCGCGCAGGTCGACCCCGTCGAGGTGCGGAGGCGGATCGGGATGGTCTTCCAGAAGCCGAATCCGTTCCCGAAGTCGATCTACGACAACGTCGCCTTCGGCCCCCGGGTGCTGGGGATGAACGACCGCCTGGACGAGCGCGTCGAGCGCGCGCTTCACCAGGCCGCGCTCTGGGACGAGGTGAAGGACCGGCTCAAGGCGGGCGCACTCAGTCTCTCGGGCGGCCAGCAGCAGCGGCTTTGCATCGCCCGCTGCCTCGCCGTCGAGCCGGAGGTGATCCTGATGGACGAGCCGGCCTCGGCGCTCGACCCGATCGCGACGACGCGGATCGAGGACCTGATGCACGAGCTGAAGCGCGACTACACGATCGTCGTCGTCACCCACAACATGCAGCAGGCCGCCCGCGTCGCCGACATGACCGCCTTCTTCAGCGTGACGCGCGGAGACGAAGGGCAGCGCACCGGGATCCTCGTTGAGTACGACGCGACCTCGAAGATCTTCACGCAGCCCTCCGACAAGCGGACGGAGGACTACGTGACCGGTCGCTTCGGTTAGGAATCCGAGATGAGCGAGGCGCTGGGCGCGGACTATCCTCACGGGATGAGGGTCACCTTCCAGGAGGAGCTCGATCGCCTGGAAGCCAATCTCCAGGAGGAGAGCGAGCTCGTCCTCCGCTCGCTCCGGGGCGCGATCAACGCGCTCGAGCAGCAGGACACCGAGCTCGCGGACGAGGTGATCGCCTTCGACGACGAGGTCGACGCGCGCTTCCTCGAGATCAGCCAGGGAATCGAGCAACTGCTCGCGCGCCAGACGCCGGTGGCGATCGACCTGCGCCTCGTGCTCGCCGTCCTCCACATCAACCTCGGGCTCGAGCGGATGGCCGACCTGTGCGTGACGATCGCGAAGCTGACGAAACTGACGGCGAGGCTCGAGCCGGACGAGGAGCTCGTCGAGGCGTTCGAGGAGATGGGCAGCCGCGGCGAGGAGATGCTCCGCGTTGCCATGACCTCGTTCGCCGACCGCGACGTGGCCGGCGCCGAGAGCCTCGTCGACCTCGACGAGCTCATCGACCGAGCGAACCGGCGGGTCGTGAAGCACGTGCTCGAGCTCGGCAACGACGCGGAGCTTCGCGAGTGGGGGCTCCGGATGATCATCGTCTCCCGCTGCCTGGAGCGTGTGGGCGACCACGCGGTGGATATCGGCGAGCAGACCGCCTACCTGGTCACCGGCGAGTTCCGCGAGTTCACAGACGCGTCGCACCCCGAAGACTCCTAGCCGCCTCAGCCGTTACGGTTCCGCGCGCATGAAGCTCTCACTGGTCCCACGGACCAACGAGTTCTACGACCTCTTCACAGCCGCCGGCGAGAACGCGCTCGAAGCCGCACGCCTCGTCGAGACACGATTTCGCAGCTTCCCCGAGCGTGAGGTGCGGCAGGCGGAAGTGAAGGAGCTCGAGAACCGGGGCGACGAGCTCACCCGGCAGATCATCGAGCTCCTCAACACGCAGTACATCACGCCGTTCGACCGTGAAGACATCTACGAGCTCGCGAAGGCGATCGACGACGTGGTCGACTTCATCGAGAACGCGTCGGACCTCCTGACCCTCTACAAGGTCGATCGCACGGTGGGCCAGTCGCTCGAGCAGTGCCGTGTCCTCGTCGCAACGGCGGAGAACCTTGCGAAGGCGTTGGCAGAGCTCCGCGGGCTCCGCAACACCGAGCGGTACCTCGTCGAGGTGAAGAGGCTCGAGGACGAGGCCGACCAGATCCTGCGCGGGGCGATTGCGAGCCTCTTCGAGAACCACGTGGATCCCGTCGAGGTGATCCGCTGGAAGGACATCTTCGACGCGCTCGAAGATGCGATCGACGCGTGCGAGACGGCCGCCGACGTCGTGGGGAACATCGTCGTCAAGAACCTCTAGTGGAGCTCACGCTTCTCGCCGTCATCGCGGTCGCGCTCTTCTTCGACTTCACGAACGGCTTCCACGACACGGCGAACTCGATCGCGACGTCGGTGTCGACGCGGGCGCTCTCGCCGCGGGTGGCCGTGATCAGCGCCGCGATCCTGAACTTCCTTGGGGCGTTCGTCTCCTTCGAGGTGGCGGCCACGATCGCCAAGGGAATCGTCGACCAGGAGATCATCACGCTCGAGATCGTCCTCGCTGGTCTCGTAGGGGCGATCACGTGGAACCTGGTCACCTGGTACGTCGGCCTCCCCTCGAGCTCGAGCCACGCGCTGATCGGCGGCATGGTCGGGTCGGCCGCCGCCGCGGAGGGCCTCGACGTCGTCCAATGGAACGGGCTGCGGGAGAAGGTGCTGATCCCGTCGCTTCTGGCGCCCACTCTCGGCGTTTTCGTAGCGGCGGCGCTGATGGTCCTCGTGCTCTGGGTCATCCGCCACCGGGCACCCGGGGTCGTGAACCGAGTCTTCCGTCGCTTCCAGCTCGTCTCCGGTGCCTTCGTCGCCTTCACGCACGGGACGAACGACGCGCAGAAGACGATGGGAATCATGGCGCTCGCGCTCGTGGCCTCCGGCCATCTGGCGCCCGACTTCGAGCGGCCGCCGCTCTGGGTGATCGTCAGCGCGGCCACGGCGATGGGGCTCGGAACGTACGCCGGGGGCTGGCGGATCATCAAGACGCTCGGGACCCGCGTCGCGAAGCTGGAGCCGCCGCAGGGCTTCGCCGCGCAGACGGCCTGCGCGAGCATCCTCTGGACCACCGCGCACTACGGCTTCCCGGTCTCGACGACGCACGTGATCAGCGGCTCGGTGCTCGGTGCCGGAGCCTCGACCCGCCTCTCGGCCGTCCGCTGGGGCGTCGCCGGAAACATCCTGCTCGCATGGGTGCTGACGATCCCGTGTGCGGGTCTCGTCGGCGCGGGGATGCAGCTCCTGACGCGCTTGCCGGGCGGCGTCGTCCTCGTCGGGGCGCTCACCGCCGGGATCGCGGCGACCGCATTCCTCGGGCGGAGCGTCCAGGCGCGGCGGCTGCGCGTCCAGGCGGCGCAGGCCTGAGGAGTCGCCCGGTCGAGCGCGAGGAAACCCGCGCTCGACCGGTAAAAGACCACTTAACAGACGCACAAGGACCCGTTAACCGGGCGCAACCATGGTGAACGAAGAGCCGGGTACTAATTCGTCGTGCTGAGACCTCCCCGCGTTCTCTCCAGCGCGGCCCCGCTTCTCATCGCGGCAGTGGTGGGCGGCGGGGTTGCGCTCGCGGGTGCCGAGCTCACGGGCCTGCTGGACGACACCGAGACTGTTGCGGTTCCCGTCACCGCGCCCGAGTCGAGCGCTCCGGCCGACTTCGCGCAGGACCGGCGCCTCACCGTGAACGAGATCTACCGGGCGAGCGCCCCCGGGGTCGTCCAGATCACGACCACGAGCGTGCAGGAGGTCGAGCCGGACCCGTTCCTGAACCCGTTCGGCTTCCCGGAGGAGCAGCGGCAGCAGGCGCTCGGCTCCGGCTTCGTCATCGACACCGCGGGCCGCATCGTCACCAACTTCCACGTCGTCGAGGGCGCAGACCAGATCGAGGTCAGCTTCTCCAACCGCGACAGCGTCCGGGCGCGGGTGATCGGGACCGACCCTTCGACCGATCTCGCCGTCCTCAAGGTGAACGTCGACGCGCGGGCGCTCCGGCCGCTCGAGCTCGGGAACTCCGACCGGGTGCGGGTGGGCGACTCCGTCGTCGCGATCGGCAACCCGCTCGGGCTCGAGCGCAGCGTCACGGCCGGGATCGTGTCCGCGCTGCACCGGCCACTTCAGGCGCCGAACGAGTTCACGATCGACGACGTGATCCAGACGGACGCGTCGATCAACAGCGGGAACTCGGGCGGGCCGCTGATCGCTGCGAACGGCTCCGTGATCGGCGTCAACACCGCGATCGCGACCGCCAGCACAGGCGCGACCGGCAGCATCGGCATCGGCTTCGCGGTGCCGATGAACACGGTGCGCAACGTCGTCTCGCAGCTGATCGAGAAGGGGAAGGTCGAGCACCCGTTCATCGGAGTCGGCGCGCAGGAGGTCGACGAGGAGATCGCCGAGCTCTTCAACCTCCCGGCCGAGCGCGGCCTCCTCGTCGTCCGCGTCTACGAGGGCAGCGGGGCTGCGGCGGCCGAGATGCGCGCGGGCACGCGTGAGGTCGTGATCGACGGTCAGAGCTATCTGCTCGGCGGCGACTTCATCGTCGAGATCGACGGCAAGCCCGTGTCCGCCTCGCAGGATCTCCGCCAGGCGATCATGGGCAAGAAGGTCGGCGACACGATCACGATCGAGGCGTACCGGGGCGACGAGAGGCGCAGCTTCGACGTCAAGCTGGGCCGCCAGCCGGCCACACCTCAGCGCTAGCTCCGCCGCCGCCTTCACGCTCGCGGTAGGTTCGGTGCGTGGACGTCCTTCCGTTCCTCGGGATCTCCGTCCTCGTGATCGTCACGCCCGGCCAGGACACGGCACTCGCGATCCGCAACTCGCTGCTCGGCGGCCGCCGCCCGGGCGTCTTCACGGCGCTCGGTGTCTCCACGGGCCAGGCGGTGTGGGCGCTCGCGACGAGCGTCGGCCTGGCGGCGCTGATCGTCGCCTTCGAGCCCGCCTTCGTGGCGCTCAAGCTGGCCGGCGCCGCGTTCCTCGTCTACCTGGGTGCTCAGGCGCTGCTCGCCGCCGTGCGCGGGACGCACGTCGAGCGTGCCCGGGGGAGCGGGCCGCTGGGCTCGAGGGTGGCGTTCCGCCAGGGCGTCCTCAGCAACCTGGGGAACCCGAAGATGGCGGTCTTCTTCACGAGCCTCCTGCCGCAGTTCGGGGCGAGCGCGTTCGGCGGGCTGCTCGCGCTCGGCCTCGTCTTCTGCACGATGACCTTCGTGTGGCTGAGCGCGTACGCGTTCGCCGTCGCGCGCGTCGGGGACGTCCTTCGCCGGCCTGCCGTCAGGCGCGTCTTCGACGCGATCCTCGGCGCCGTCCTCGTCGCGCTCGGGATCCGGCTCGCGGCAGAACGGCGCTAGTGCCGATCGAGCAGCGCTTCGGGGAGAGCCCGCCGCTCTCGATCGGCGTCGAAGAGGAGGTGATGCTCCTCGACGCCGGGACGCTGGCGCCGGTGGGCGCGGTACGAGACCTGCTGCAGAAGACGGAGGGCGCAGAGCTCCCGGGCACGCTGAAGACCGAGCTCCACGCGTCGGTCGTCGAGCTCAACACGAACGTCTGCGCCTCGGTCGACGAGGCCGTCGACGCGATCCGGGCGCTCCGGTCGTGCGTCTCGCAGGCGCTCGACGAGCTGGGGCTCGTGATGGCGGCCGCCGGCTCGCATCCGTTCGCCGAGCCGGAGGAGCTGCCGATCACGGACGAGGAGCGCTACGAGGAGATGGTCGGCTATGCCGGGGTGACCGCCCGCCGCCAGGGCGTGAACGGCCTCCACGTCCACGTCGGCATGCCTGGCGCCGACGAGTGCATGAGGACGCTCGAGACGATCCTCCCCTGGATGCCGCTCGTGCTGGCGCACTCGGCGAACTCGCCGTATGTCGCCGGCCGCGCGACCGGCCTCGCGTCGAACCGCGCGGAGATCCTTGCGCAACTGCCGCGGAGCGGCGCGCCGCCGGTCTTCGACGGCTACGCCGCGTGGGAGGGCTGGATCGACCGCTTCGTCGAGACGGGGCTGATGAAGGACTACACACAGGTCTGGTGGGACGTCCGCCCGCATCCCCGCTTCGGCACGCTCGAGATCCGCATGCCCGACCAGCCGACGGACGTCGAGCGCACCGCCGGGTTCATCGCGCTGCTCCGCGACCTGTGCGAGTGGGCTCTCGAGCACCCCGCGCCGGGGCCGGCCGACCGCGGGATCTACCAGCAGAACCGCTGGGCCGCGTCCCGCTACGGGCCGGAGGCGGGGCTGATCCACGACGGGCGGCTCGTGGATGCCGGGGAGCTCCACGGCGAGCTGCCGGTCGAGTCGTCGCTCGACCCGGCCGTCTCCGAGGGGGCGCTGCAGCTTCGGAACGGCGATGCCGGCGCCGCCTGCGCAGATATCGTCCGCCGCACATGGCCGTAGTCAGGGAGACGATCGAGGTCAGCGGCGTCCGCTGCGAGCGGTGCGTGAACCGCCTGGCGGCCGCGCTTCGAGGCCACGAGGGCCTCGAGTTCGCAACCGCCAACCTCATGGGCCAGGTCCTGCTCGAGTGGGACGACGAGCGCACCAGCCGCGAGGCCCTCGTCGAGGCCATGGCCGGCGCCGGCTTCAGGCCGCAGGCCGCGTCCGTCTAGCGTTCGTCGCGGACGTCCGAGAGCCGGTCGCCCAGCAGAGCGGGCGATTCGTCGGGCAGCCCGGAGGTGGACTCGACACCGGCCTCGCCGATGTCGCCCAGCCCGTAGTGGCGCGCGACCGCCTCGCGGTCGAAGCCGTCGTCCACCGTCGGCGACTCGCCGATGAGCTCGCCGGAGAGCGTAGTGCGAACCTCCCGGGCATTCTCGTCGACCGCCAGCGACGCCTTGGGCACCGCGTACCGGTGCTTCCGCAACGTCCCGTGCTCGACGACGACGTAGTCGTCCTCCTGGCCGACGACGGTTCCCCAGCGCTTGTCGTCGACCGCCGTGATCAGCTCGTATCCGTTCATGGCTCCCCTCTACCCGGAATAGCGGCCCGTCAACCGCCGTTGTCGTAGTACGTAGGCAGGCTGCTACGGTCGAGGCGATGAGTGAGGCCTCGGAGAGCTCGGCCAGGCAGCTGGCAACGGACGCGCGAGACCGCGTCCGCTTCGAAGAGGAGGCTCTGGACCTGTCCGACCAGGTATACGGCGTTGCGCGGAGGCTCGTCGGCTCGCGCGAGGAGGCGGAGGACCTCGTCCAGGAGACGTACGCCCGCGCCTTCCGGAGCTGGCGCTCCTTCCAGCCGGGCACCAACCTCCGGGCGTGGCTCTTCAGGATCCTCACGAACCTGAACATCGACCGCGGGCGGAAGGTACAGCGCACGCCCGACCTCCAGCCGCTCGAGGAGAGCGACTACTTCCTCTACAACAAGCTGGAGGAGAGCACGACCGACGGAACGCCGGACGAGCGGCGCGTCGTCGACCGGCTCTCGCAGAATGACGCCGTGACCGCGCTGGCCGACCTGCCCCACGACTTCCGCGACGTGGTGCTCCTGGTCGACCTCGCCGACTTCACCTACAGCGACGCGGCGCAGATCCTCGACATCCCGATCGGGACGGTGATGTCCCGGCTGCACCGGGGGCGGCGGATGCTCAAGGGCACGCTCGCCGCCTCGGCGACGGAATCCTGATGTCGGGCTTCGCCTTCGATCCCTGCGACAAATGCGAGCAGATGATGCAGCCGTACCTCGACCGGTACCTGACGGACGTGGAGATCAAGGAGGCGGAGGAGCACCTCGACGGGTGTGAGTACTGCCGCAAGCGCTACCGGTTCGAGGTCGAGTTCCGGACCTTCGTCCGGCAAGCCGTCGCGGAGCCGATGCCGCCGGAGCTGAAGGCGAAGCTCCGAGCTCTCAGAACGCCGCTCTAGCCGAGCGCCCGCGGCGGGCCGACGATCACGACGAGCCGGCGCGGGTTCTTGCCCGCCGGCAGGGGGCGGGTGGTGACGCCGAGCTGGTCGGCGAGCCTACGGCCGATCTGCTCGCCGCCGGGCGGGAAGTAGACGGATGTCTCCGGGTAGTCGAACCGCCCCGCGCGGCTGACCCGCTTGATCTGGTAGGCGAAGGAGCCGATCCGGTCCGCGACCCGGCGGGTGTACGTGATGTCACCTCCGCCGTTCAGGACGTCGACCGAGATCCGCCAGGGCGGTGGCAGGGTGGCCGCGGCCGAGCTCGTGCCTGCTCCGTCGTCGAGTCGGGGCGGGACGACGATCGCGAGGACGAGCGCGAGCGCGGTCGCCGCAAGGCCGGCGGCGACGGCGATCCGGCCGCGCGGGTCGGCCGTCATCGGGGTGATGGGCAGGCCGGCCAGGCGGCGCGCCTCCCGGCGGTCGATGCCGAGCGAGGTCGTGTACAGGAGCAGCGCGATCGTCGCCCGCTCGCTGGAGCGGAAGCGGTAGAGGCGACCCTCCTCCAGCCACGCGACCTCGTCCGGCGTGAGGCCGGCGCGGCGTGCCGCGTCGTCGGGCGTCAGCTGGCGCTGGAGCCGCGCGCGGGCGAGCGCGGAGGGCTCCTCGCGGGCCACCGACAACACGGCTTCCATGTACGCGTTCATTCTCCGGGCTCTCCTCGCAACCTGCCGGGAATCTCATCGGCAGAATCGACGTCGCCTGGAGGCCCGAGGTCGTCACAGGGGACGAGCGCCGGTTCCAGCGCGCGGGCACCCTCGTCCGGGACCCGCGACCAGGCCGAGCGGTCGAGAACCACCGGATGGCCGCGATCGCCTCCGTACGAGGCGGCGACGACCTCTCCGGCGCCGCCGCGCCAGGCAGCCACGACGCGGTCGATCGCCGCGGGCGCGAGGTCGGGCCCGTCGGCGAGGACGACGACGGCGCCCTCGACGTCCGGTCCGAGCGCCGCCAGCCCGCAGCGAAGTGAGGCGCCGGGCCCGTGCTCCCAGTCAGGGCAGTGGACGATGCGCGCGTCGGTCTCGACGGGGTGGGCGCCGGTGACGACGACCAGGTCGTCCACGGAGCTCTGCCGGACGTGGCGGAGGACCTCGGGGAGGAGCAGAGCCTGCTTGGGCCCGCCGAAGCGAGAGCCGGCCCCGGCGGCGAGCACGACGGCGGCGACCATCGCCTACGCCGCGGAACCGGCTCTGCCGGTTCCGCCGTCGGGGCCGTCGGTGAAGGAATGCTCGCTGCGCATCTCCGCCGCGCGCCGCAGAGCGGCGCCCAG
>DASSSO010000067.1:0-3450 GCA_035776735.1 Gaiellaceae bacterium
CCCGGCCCGGGCGGCTTCTCCTGGTCGAACGGCTCACGCCTCTACTACGCGAACCTCACGTCCAACATCGGCACGAAGAAGGACGAGACGTTCAAGGGCTTCGAGGCGATCTACGTGTCTCGAACCGACAACCCGCAGGTCGCGGCGCAGGGCGGCGTCGCCGGCAAGAACGCCTGGATGCAGCCGATCCGCGTGAGCAAGCAGAGCTCGGCGACGTTCTCGGACAAGGAGCAGATCTGGGCCGACAACGCGGCCTCGAGCCCCCACTTCGGGAACGTCTACGTCTGCTGGGCGAACTTCATCGGTGCTTCTGCGCCGATGGTCGTCGCGACTTCCCGTGACGGCGGCGCCACCTGGGCGCAGCAGAACGTGTCTCCTGCGCACAACGCCGCGGCCAAGCACTGGGGACAGTCCGGCTGCACGATCCGCACGGACTCGGACGGCGTCGTCTACGTCTTCTACGAGGAGTTCCAGAACCCGGCGAAGGTGGGACTGCCACCGATCGGGACCCACTTCCTCGTCAAGTCGTTCGACGGCGGCGCAACCTGGACGAAGCCGACGGCGCTCTACCGCGTCACCGACCCCTGCTTCGCGCTCAACTTCGACGGGTCGGGGTTGCGCTGCGTCGAGGACGGGCTCGCGGGGGCCCGCAACGACCTCGCCGCCGCCCCAAGCGTCTCGATTGCGAATGGGGCACCGACGGGTACGGGCGCGACCGACCAGATCGTCGTCGCCTGGGCCGACGGACGCGACGGCCTCAACGGCGAGGACGTGATGTTCTCGACCTCGACCGACGGCGGGAGCACCTGGACGTCGCCGAGGCGGATCCAGACCGGGCCGAGCGACCGCGGCTACTACGCGGCGCCGGCGATCTCGCCCACGGGCGGCGACGTCTGGGTCGTCTACAACGCCTTCACGACGCCGTTCCGGACCGACACGACGAGCCCGCGCAGCCTGGTGGGCGTCGTCGCGCACGCCTCGGTCACGGGAGGCGTCGTCGGCGCGTTCGGCGAGGTGCACCGAGGCGCCCCCGGTGACCCGAGGGGCTCGAGCCAGAACAACCTCGTGATCGAGTTCCTGGGCGACTACGTGTACGCCGTCGCGGGCAACACGTACGCGACGGCCGTCTGGCAGGACGCGCGAAACACGGTGAACTGCCCGGCGATCGACACCTGGCGAGCGGGCGTGCAGACGCCCACGACGGCCGACGACGTCCCGACGCCGGAGCCGCAGAACGACTGCCCGGCGACGTTCGGAAACACCGACATCTTCGGCTGGACGTCGGCGCCGTAAGCGCCGGCCTTGGTCGGAGGAAGGAGGGCGGCGCGGCCGCCGCCCTCCTTCGCTCTACCGCGGCGTCAACGCCAGCGAGAACTGGGTCACGCCGGCCGTATTGACGATCTCGGCCGTCAGCCGTCCGCGCCGATCGACCTCGAGCGTGCCGAAGTTGAACCCGTCCTTCGCCTGCTCCCAGGTCGTCACCTGCGCGGCCGGGTCGGGGCCGAAGAGCACCTCCGGGTTCAGCGTCGTGTCGAACGCCGCGTTCGGGAAGATGCCCGCGTTCATCGGCCCGGTCGCCAGCTCGTGGACGACGAAGTCCGGGCTCGCCGGGAACGGCCGGTAGCGGAACGCCTCCGCGAAGTGGACGTCCGTCGTGATCCAGACCGTGTTCACGATCCCCCTGGCGTCGAGGAAGCGGAGGATGTCGAGCAGCTCCTCCTCGAAGCCGGTCGTCTGGTCGAAGTTCGCCCAGCCGTCACGCCCTCCGGCCGCCGGGAACCCGGTCGGGATCGACATCGGGACGCTCGACACGATCACCTTCCAGGTCGCGTCGGATGCGGCCAGGCTCTCCTTCAGCCAGGTGAGCTGCTCGCGCCCGAGCATCGTCTTCGGCCGGTCCGGACTGTCCGTGGCGATGTTCGCGTCGCGGTACTGCCTCGTGTCGAGCACGAACAGCTCCATGTGCTTGCCCCAACGCAGCGAGCGGTACAGCCGCTTCGGCGTGTTCGGCGCGATCGCGATCGGCGTGTAGTCGAGGAACGCCTCGAGCCCGATCGGGAGCAGGTGGACGCCGGGCGTGTAGGGCGGCGTCGAGCGGGTGTCGCTGAGCGGGCCGAAGTCGTTCACGACCTCGTGGTCGTCCCAGATGCCGACGTAGCTCGTGCTCCTGAGCAGGCGTTGGGACGCAGCGTCGGCGCGGTTGTAGCGCCAGTGCGCCCGGAACGTCTCCAGATCGGCCGCGGGGCCCGGGCCCGGCACTTGGGCGTTGCCGTAGAGGCCGACCGGATTGCACGCGTTGTCCGCGTAGATCATGTCGCCGAGCCCGACGAAGACGTCCGGCCGCCCGGCTCGGATCGTCTCCATGATCGGGAAGCCCTCGCTCGCGTCGCGGCAGACGTTCTGGCCGGCGACGTCTCCCCCGAAGGCGAGGCTCACCGGCTCGGCATCGTCCGCCGCGGGCGCCGTTTGAAAGGACCCGCGTTCCGAGCCGACCCGGTAGCGATACGTCGTGTCCGGCCTCAGCCTGCTCAGAACGACCTGCCCGGTGTAGTCGTCCGCGGCGTGGACGTCGAGGCGTGCGACGCCGTCGTGCTTCCCGCCGGAGAGGTGGACCTTCAGCGTCCCCTCGCGATCCCCGCGCGCCCAGAGCACGGCGGTGGACGCGGTGACGTCGCCGACGACGACGCCGTGGGTGACGACGGGCGAGTCGTGGCTAGCGGCGCGGACGGACGCGCCTGCGCCGCTGCCGAGAAGAGCGAAGACGGCCGCAGCGAGAACCAGGTACGCAATCCTGGACATGCTCAAACCCCCTTCGTGTCGCGTATGTCGCTCTGCCGGGTCCTAGCGCACGGGGCTGAAGCCGACAAGAGACCGGGCCGTGGCTAGGAGCCGATCCGAGTCGCCCGGTGCAGGCGGACTGAGCGGGAGACGCCCCTCAGCTCGACGTCGCCGACGAGCTCGAACGCGACTCCCTCGACCTCCGCCCCGCGCCGCACCTCCTCGCTGCAGAGCACCTCGTGCGGACTCGCGTAGTCCGCGATCCGGGCGGCGACGTTCACCGTCCTGCCGAAGAAGTCGCCCTCCTGCGCGACCACCGTTCCGGCGTTGATGCCGATCCGCACCGGCACCTGCACCGCCTCCTCCGTCTGCTCCAGAAGGTCGAGCCCGCCGCGGATCGCGCAACCGGAGTCGCGGAAGTGGAACATGACGCCGTCGCCGAGCCACTTCACCGGGCGCCCTCCGTGCTCCAGCGCCGCCTCGTTGACGACCGCGGCGAGCGCTGTGGCGAGGTCGGCCGCCGCCTCGTCTCCGCGCTCCTCCGCGAGCTCCGTGTAGCCGGTCAGGTCGAGGAACGCGATCGCCGGCGGCTGCTTCGGCGGCTGCGCCCTGATGCCTCGGTCCTCCATGAACCACTCGGTGACGCCGACGAGGTAGTCGATCACGGCGACC
>DASSSO010000133.1:0-19713 GCA_035776735.1 Gaiellaceae bacterium
GCTCCGTGAACGCGCCCTTGCGCTCCTCGCGCGGTCGCCTCCGGAAGCCGGTCTCGGGCATCAGGACGACGGAAGCCACGGCGCAGAGGATCGAGACGGCGCCGCCGGCGATCACCGCCGCCCGAAGCGACTGGGTGCCGATCAGCACGGAGAGAAAGAGCCCGAGGAACGCGCCGGCGTAGGAGAACCGCGCGCCGCGCAGGAAGACCTGCGGAACACGCTCGACCCCGACCTCGTCGGTGATCCAGGCCTGGTACGCGCCGCTCGTGAACGTGTACGAGAGCCCCCAGAGGGCCCAGAGCACGAAGATCACCCACGCCGTCGAGGCGAGGCCGACCAGCAGCCACGTGGCCCCCATCCCCGCAAAGCCGACGACGAGCGACAGCTTGCGCCCGTACGTGTCCGCGACGACGCCGGTCGGGATCTCGAAGAGGAAGACGGCCGCCTCCATCGCCGTCCCCATCAGCACGAGCTCGAACGGCGAGAACTCGAGGTCGCGGACGAGGTAGAGCGCGACGACGACCCAGGTCGGCATCGAGAGCAGGAACTCGAGCGCGTAGTAGACCGACGTCGCGGACGGGCGCCGCATTACCCCGACCTCTTCAGCTTGCCGTGCCGCTTCGCGTACGTCTCGCCGACGCGGAACACCCACAGCCCGAGCGGGATCGTGACGGCGCCGATCAGGACGAGCGGCCAGAGCTCGTCACCCATCTGCGTCAGGCCGTCACCGTCGAGGATCGCGTCGCGGAGGCCGTCGAGCGCGTACGTCGCCGGCGAGAGGACCGAGACCGCCTGCATCCACTCCGGGAGCACCTCGACCGGGTAGTAGACGCCCGAGATCACGAGCAGGATGCCCTGTGCCATGAACCCGAGCTGCGTCCCCTTCTCGGGCGAGATCAGCGGCAGGACGGCCGTCATCATGCCGATCCCGATGAAGGAGACGGAGGCGACGAGCAGGACGACGAGCGCGGCGAGGTAGTCGGCGTCGCTCAGGTCGAGGTCGAAGAACAGCGCGACCACCGCGAAGAGCAGAACCGCTCGGATGATGCCGTAGACGATCGCGAACAGGCCCATCCCGAACAGGTGCACCGGGCGCGAAAGCGGCGCCATGAACGTGTACTCGATCGTCCCCTCCCAGCGCTCCCAGGCGACGGTCTCGGTGAGGATCTCGAAGATCACGCCGAGGTAGGCCCAGACGACGGCGCCGACGAGCAGCTGGGTCGTGACCCGCTCGACGTCGATCTGGCCGCCGGCAGCCTCGACGCCCTCGCCGATGAAGACGATTGTGAGCGTGTTCGCGATCGTCCAGACGAAGAACGCGATGTCCCACCAGATGTAGCGGCGGACGAGGTAGACGTTCCGCTCGAAGACGCCGGCGAGCCCGATCAGCTCGTGTCTCAGGACTGCGGCTGCGCCCGGCATCAGTCGTCCTCCTCCTCGGGTTCGTCCTCGAACGACTTGCCCGTGGCGGCGAAGAACGCCTCCTCGAGCGTCTCCGCGTCGTGCTTGCGCTTCAGCTCGTCCGCCGACGCCAGCTCGATCAGCCGGCCGCGGTCGAGGATCCCGACCCGCTCGGCGAGCTGCTCGGCCTCGACGAGGTCGTGCGTGCAGAGCAGGACGGTGGCGTCGTGGGTGTCCCGGATCTCGCGGATGAACTGTTGCACTTCGAGCTTCGAGCGGGGATCGAGGCCGGTGGTCGGCTCGTCCAGGAGCAGCAGGATCGGCGCGGTCAGCAGTGCCCGCGCCAGGGCGACCTTCTGCTGCATCCCGCGGGACATGTCCTCCAGGGGCTCGCCCATGCGGTCGCGCGGGAAGCCGACGCGGCCGAGGATCTCGGGGATCCGGCTTCGCGTCGAGCCGGGCGCCATCCCGTAGAACCGCGCGGCATAGCTCAGGTTCTCGACGGCGGACATCTTCTTGAAGAACGAGGCCTCGACGGACACGCGGTTGATCAGCCGCCGGACGGCGCGCGTGTCGCGGAAGACGTCGTGCTCGAAGATGCGGGCGCTGCCGCCGTCGTGGAGGAGCAGCGTCGAGAGGAGCCGGATCAGCGTCGACTTCCCCGAGCCGTTCTGGCCCAGGATCGCCACCGTCTCGCCGCGCCTGACCTCGAACGATACGCCGTCCAGCGCAGCGATGCGCTTGCGGCGCCGTCGCACGCCGTGCCGGCCGTCGTTGCGGAAGAACTCCTTACGGAGCTCGTCCACGACAACGGCGGGCATTCCGTTGGTGTTGTTCCTTGCGGTCATGCGATGTCTCCTACGGTCGAAAAGAGGGCGAGAACAGGCCGCTGCCGGCCTCTCAGGAGGCCCGCGAGCCGATGAGGTTTCTCAGCCGACCGGGAACATCACAAGGCGTTCACCTTAGCCAGCAGGTGCAGCGCCGGTCAAGACCCGGGCAGACGGAGCTCAGCGTCGGGTGGGATCTCCTTCGCCGACCCCGCTCAGGGTCCGAAGGTCATCAGGTCGATCGCGAGTGCCGTCGGGCGTCCCCTCATCCGGGGGAGGTGCATCGGAGACGGCTCTCAGGTTCCGGACACTCGGGATCGCGAGGATCGCGAGGCTCGAGCAGACAGTCCAGGCAGCCGCGCCGTAGAGCACATCGCCGGCGCCGAACTGGTCTGCGAGCGGCCCGACGAGGATGTATCCGAGCGGCAGGAAGAGCACCGAGCCGGCCCAGTCGTACGAGCTCACGCGGGACAGCGCGTGTTGGGGGACGTGCTGCTGCAGAGCCGTGAACCAGATTGTGCCGGCGAAGTTCATTCCGGCTGCGGCTACGAGTGCGAACGAGGAGATCACCAACACCGGCGCAGCGACCGCGTAGGCGATCAGGACCGAAGTCCAGATCAGTAGCGAGAGGAACGCGGCGACGAGCTGGCGATCCGGGCGGAACCGGATGGCCGCCAGGCTTCCGATCACAGAGCCTATGCCGCCGAACACCATGATGGTTGCGTAGGCCGATGCGCCGCCGAGCTCTTCCTCGGCAATCAAGGGCCCGAGCACGAGGAACGGGGCGATGGCGGCGAACTGGAAGAGCGCGAAATGGCCGACGCAGGTCCAGACCCATGTCTGACGAGTGAACTCGCTCCAGCCTTCCCGGAGGTCGCTGAGGAAGGTCTGCTTGGGCGGCCTGGTGAACGCCACCCTCATCCGGAGCAGGAACGCTGCGCTGACGGCAAAAGTCGCGGCATCGACGGCGATCGCCCACCCAGGGCTCGAGAGCGCGATCACGACGCCCGCGGCCGCCGGTCCGGCGATCGCAGTGGCGTTGCGAGAGAGCGACATCAGGCCGTTCGCCTGCTGAAGGCGGGGCGGGCTCACCGTCTGCGGGAGGAGGCCCTGCGATGCGGGCCCGAAGAACGCCTCCGCCGCGCCGTAGACCGCGGCGAGCGCGACGAGATGCCAGATCTCGGCGCGGCCGGTCAGCAGGAGAGCCGCTGTGGCAGCCATTGCGATGCCGCGGCCGATGTCCGACGCAAGCATGACTCGCTGACGCGGCAGGCGGTCGGCCCAGACCCCGGCGACGAGGAAGAGCGCGATGCTGGCGACCGTCCGCGCCGCGAGCACGTAGGCGAGCGCCGCCGCCGACGTCTCGATGGCGAGAACTGCGAACGCGAGGCCGATCGTCCCGAACCGGTCGCCGAAGTCGGAGACGACCCTCGAGAGCCACAACAGGCGAAACTCGCGCTCCTCGAGGGCGCCTAGACGTCCGCGCAGTCTCACCTTCCGACCCTAGCGCTCCGTCCGCCTCATCCCCTACAGTCCGGATCAGGTACGCGCCGCCGACGGTGCGCGCCGAGGCAATGGAGCCTCAGGACTCTCGGAGTCCTGGGGCTTTTTCGCGTTCAAGGAGGGAAACGGTGAGCGAGATCGAGACGAGGCACTACCTGTCGAACGGGCAGGCGAAGAAGCCGGGCGCCGGCGAGGCGATCGCCTGGGCGGGGCAGACCCAAGCGCAGATGGTCGACCTGAAGTTCTGCGACCTGCTCGGAACCTGGCAGCACATGACCCTGCCGATCTCGGCGTTCGACGAGTCGGCGTTCGACGAGGGCCTCGGCTTCGACGGCTCCTCGATCCGCGGCTGGCAGGGCATCTCCGAGTCGGACATGCTCCTGATGCCGGACGCCGCGAGCGCGATCCTCGATCCGTTCACGGAGGCGCCGACGCTCTCGCTCGTCTGCGAGATCGCGGATCCCGTCACTCGGGAGCCGTACGGGAAGGATCCGCGCGCGGTGGCCAAGCGGGCGGAGGCGTACCTCGAGCAGAGCGGGATCGCGGACACGGCCCACTTCGGGCCCGAGTGTGAATTCTTCGTGTTCGACGAGGTGCACTACGACCTCGCGCCCAACCGCTCGCATTACGAAGTCGACTCGGCGGAGGGCCACTGGAACTCCGGCAAGCCGGGGCTCGGGTACACCGTGCGCGAGAAGGAGGGCTACTTCCCGCCCGCGCCGCACGACACGCATCACGACCTGCGGACGCGCATGGTGCTGACGCTCGAGCGGCTTGGGATTCCGTGCGAGTTCCACCACCACGAGGTGGCGTCGGGCGGCCAGTGCGAGATCGACCTCCGCTACGCGCCGCTCACGCGCATGGCCGACCAGGTCATGACCTACAAGTACGTCGTCAAGAACGTCGCCCGCGCGGCCGGCCAGTGCGTGACCTTCATGCCGAAGCCGCTCTTCGGCGACAACGGGTCGGGCATGCACACGCACCAGTCGCTCTGGAAGGGCGGCGAGCCGCTGATGGCGGACGGCGATTCCTACGCCGGGCTTTCGCCGCTCGCGCGCTCCTACGTGGCGGGCCTCTTGGCGCACGCGCCGGCGCTGCTCGCCTTCTGCGCGCCGACGACGAACTCGTACCGTCGGCTCGTGCCCGGCTACGAGGCGCCGGTCAACCTCGTCTACTCGCAGCGGAACCGGTCCGCCTGCATCCGGATCCCGATGTACTCGGACTCGCCGAAGGCCAAGCGGATCGAGTTCCGGTGCCCGGACGCCGCGGCCAACCCGTACCTCGCCTTCGCCGCGATGCTGATGGCGGGCCTGGACGGGATCGAGCGTGGGCTCGACCCGGGGGCGCCGGCCGACTACGACCTCTTCGAGGAGGCGAACGGCGACGTTCCGCAGGTGCCGGGGTCGCTGCACGAGGCGCTCGACGCGCTCGAGGCCGACCACGAGTTCCTCACCAAGGGCGGCGTCTTCGGCGAGGACCTGATCCGCACCTGGATCGGCTACAAGCGCGAGAACGAGGTCGACGTCGTGCGGCTGCGGCCACACCCGGCGGAGTTCGGCCTCTACTTCGACTGCTAGTGGCCCGGTTCGCGTTCAGCCTGGCGGAGACGCGCAGGACGGCGAGCCCGGCGTCCGTCGTGGTCGAGCGAGGAGCTACCGGGCGGCTGCTCGCCGACAGCACAGCAGACGGGCCCGGCCGGGCGGGCGTGGACGCCGCGCTGTCACACATTCGGCACAGAAACCCTGTCCCCGCCGGCCGGGTCCGAGGGACAGTCCCTCGCCCGCCGCTCAGCGCACGCAAGGAGGTCACGTGATCAAGGTCGAGGCAGTGATCATCCGCGAACGCGTCGAGACGGTGATCGACGCGGTCGAGGAGCAGACGGGCCACGTGGGCGTGACGGTCGTCGAGGCGATCGGCCACGGACGTCAGCGCGGCATCACCCACGAGTACCGCGGCCGGACGTTCGAGTCGCGGTTCCTGCCCAAGGCGATGCTCACGTTCGTCGTCGCCGAGGAGATCGCCGACGGCGTGGTGGCGGCGATCGCCGACGCCGCGCGAAGCGGCAACGAGTCGGGCGACGGGATCGTCTGGACGACGCCGGTCGGCGACGTCACCCACAACCGGACAGGGCTGCGGCTGGAGGAGGTGGAGCCGGTATGACGCCGGAGGAGCTCGCGATCGCCGCGAGCACGGTCTGGGTCGTCCTCGCGGCGATCCTGGTGATGTTCATGCAGGCTGGATTCGCCTTCCTCGAGGCCGGCCTCACCCGGATGAAGAACGCCGGGCACATCGCGGCGAAGAACGTGCTCGTGCTCGGGATCGCGTCGCTCGTCTACTACGTCGTCGGGTTCGGGATCGCGTTCGGGGACGGCGGGAACGGGCTCGTCGGCGGCGGCGGCTTCTTCCCGTCCTCCGAGACCTTGCTGGCGATCGGGGCCGAGCCGTTCTCGTGGTTCGGCTCGGTGCCGGCGGGCGCCGCGTACCTCTTCCAAGTCGTCTTCGCCGCCGTCTCGCTCGCGATCGTCTGGGGCGCGATGGCGGAGCGGACGAAGCTGTGGGTCTACTTCGCCTTCGGCGTCGTCTTCACGCTGATCTACTCGGTCGTCTCGCACTGGATCTGGCATCCGGACGGCTGGCTGTTCGCGCGCGGGATGCAGGACTTCGCGGGCTCGACCGTCGTCCACTACCAGGGCGCGCTTGCCGCGCTCGCCGGTGCGCTGCTGCTCGGCCCGCGGATCGGGAAGTTCGACGCCGACGGGAGGCCGAACGCGATTCCCGGCCACAACATGGCCTTCGTCACGCTCGGCGTGCTGATCCTGTGGTTCGGCTGGTTCGGGTTCAACCCGGGCTCGACGCTCGGCGTAGTCACCGGCGAGCGGGTCGGCTACTTCGCCTACGTCGCGCTGACGACGAACGTCGCCGCCGCGGCCGGCGCGATCGGCGCGGTGACGACCGCCTGGCTCGTGCTCCGCAAGCCGGATCTCTCGATGATGCTGAACGGCGTGATCGCGGCCCTGGTGGCCGTCACGGCGGCGGCGGGCTTCGTGGCGCCGTGGGCCGCGATCGTCATCGGGCTCGTCGCCGGCGTCGTCGCCGTGCTGGGCGTCCTCCTGGTCGAGCGGATCCGCATCGACGACCCGATCGGCGCGGTCGCCGTCCACGGGATGGCCGGCGTCTGGGGCACGCTCGCGACCGGGATCTTCGCCGTGCCCGCGCTGGCCGAGAACCTCGCAACCGGCCAGGGAGGCCTGTGGTACACGGGCAGCTTCGACCAGCTCGGCACGCAGGCGGTCGGCCTGCTCGCGGTCGGCCTCTTCACGTTCACTGCGTCCTTCGGCGCGCTCTGGGCGATGAAGGCGCTGTGGGGGATCAGGGTCGAGCCTGAGGTCGAGACGGCCGGGCTGGACGTGTCCGAGCACGGCATGTGGGGCTACCCCGAGTTCTACATCCCGGTCCCAGGCGGCTACGGGACGGAGTCCCACGGGCACCTGCTCGGCACCGGCCACCACCACCGGCCTGAGCCGGCCGTCGTCCCGGAGGTCGAGCCCGAAGCGGCGTGAGAGCCCGGTACCGTCGCGCGACGTCGTTCGCGGTTTACGTACATGCAGTTGGGCTCGCCCGGACCGAGGACGGCGAGGTTGACTCCGAGGTGCCCGAAGAAGGTGTCGCCCTCGTAGTCCGACGAGCCGCTCCGTCCGCCGGTAACGGCACTCTCGGTCGATGAAGAACTGCAGCTGCGAGAAGCCTCTGGCGATCGAGAAGGGCGAGCGGAAGGGCGCCGCCCGCACCGAGTGCGCCAGGTGCGGGCTCCCCGTCCCGCTCCGGCTCCCGAACAGAGCCGTCTAACTCAGTCGATCGCGAAGGTGACGGTGACCGTCGCCTGGATCTCCTGCGTGCCCTTCTCGATCGGCGTGTCCTCCGCTGTCGCGGCGTCCAGCGCTCGGAAGGCGGGCTCGGGGCCGGCGTAGCCGGGGGACTCGGCGATCGCCGTGACCCGGCCGAGCCGCACCCCCGCGGCCTCCGCGAGGGTCTCGGCCCGCGACCGCGCGTTCGCGACCGCGTCCTCGAGTGCCTTCGCCTCCAGGCTCTCGCGGGTGGAGCGCGTGAGAGCCGGCCCGTACACGGTGTTCGCGCCTGCGCGGGTCGCGGCGTCGAGGATCGCACCCGCCCGGTCGAGGTCGCGGATGAGCACCGAGACCGTGTTGCCGGCCGTGAAGTCGTCCGGCGTTCCGTCCGAGTCGTCATAGTCGGACCCGACCGAGACGTGCTGCGTCCGGATGTCGCGCTTCGCGACACCGGCGAGCTCGAGCGCGTCGATCAGGCGACGCATCTGCTCCGAGTTGGCCGCCAGCGCGCCGCGTGCCGTCGGCGCCTCCGTCGTCACGCCGAGCGAGAACTCGGCCTCGTCCGGAACCGTCTCGACCCGCCCGATCCCGGTGACGGTGATCCCGTCGGTCGTACCCTCGTCCGCGCTCTCGGCCGCCTCGGGCCGTCCGATCCCTGCGAGGGCGGCGGCCGCGAGCACGAGGAGCGCGGCGACGGCGATTCTCAGTGTCTTCATGTCCTCCATACGCCGCCGGGCGCCCTCCCGTCACAATCGCTCGATGCGCTACCAGTTCGTGGACTGCCGCTGGGAGCTCGAAGACCCGCACAGGGGCCGCGAGCTCTATCTCGCAGGCCATGTCCCGGGCGCCGCCTTCCTGGATGTCGAGGAAGACCTGTCGGACCTGTCCGTTGCGGGGCAGGGCCGTCATCCGCTTCCGTCCGCCGACCGCTTCGCGGAGGCCGCCGGTGGGGCCGGGATCGGCGAGGGCGTCTACGTCGTGGCCTACGGGAACATGGGCGGGGCGGAGCGGCTCTGGTGGCTTCTGCGCCACTTCGGCCACGACGACTGTGCCGTGCTCGAGGGCGGGATCGACGCGTGGCGCGGGCGGCTCTCGACCGGCGAGGAGGCGGCCGAGCCGGCGACGTTCGTCCCGCGCGAGCGGTCGGGCGACACGATCGACGGGCCGGAGCTCGCCCAGCAGCTCGGCCGGGTCGTCACCGTCGACGCCAGGAGAGAGGCGCGCTGGCGTGGCGAGGCGAACCCGATCGACAAGGTGCCGGGCCGGATCCCGGGGGCGCTCAACGCGCCGTGGAACGAGCCGCTGCCGAAGCTTCCCGAGGGCGAGCTCGTCGCCTACTGCGGCAGCGGCGTGACCGCGTGCGTGACCCTGCACCGCCTCTGGCTCGCCGGGCGCGAGGGCAGGCTCTACCCGGGGTCCTGGAGCCAGTGGGAGACGCTCGACCTCCCGGTCGAACGAGGCTAGGCGGCCGTGGCCTCGCCCAGCTCCGGCAGGTACGGCCTCCAGCCCGCCGGGATCTTCGGCGTCGCCAGGCGGATGTAGAGCACCGGCTGCGGCACGCGCGGCTTCGTCCGCAGCACCATCTCGATCTCGTGCAGGAGCCGGTTGCCCTTCTTCAGGTTGCAGGGTGCGCAGGAGGTAACGACGTTCTCCCAGACGGAGTCGCCGCCGCGGCTCCGGGGGACGATGTGGTCGAGGGTCAGCCGCCCGGTGGACGTTCCGCAGTAGGCGCAGCGCCAGCCGTCCCGCGCGAACAGGGCCCGCCGGGAGATCTTCCGCTGGACGGTGCGCGGGACCGTGACGTAGGTGATCAGCCGGATCACGTGCGGCCACTGGTACGTGTCGCTCGCCGAGCGGAGCGGCTGGTCGAGCGCCTCGATCACCTCGGCCTTGCCCTTGAACACCAGGACATGCGCACGCCGAACCGAGCACACGTTCAAGGCCTCGTAGCTCGCGTTCAGGACCAGCACCTGCTTCATGAGCGCCCAAAACGATAGCGACGTCCCTCTAGGATCCGCCCCGATGGACGTCTCGGCCTCCACGGCGGCCTGGATCGCGATCGGCGCCTGCGCGGTCGCGGCACTCGCCTTACTGACGGTGCTGTTGCTCTACCTGCGGCTGCGCCGCGTGCGCGAGGCCCAGATGACGCTCCTCGGCGGCGGCAAGGCCGATCTCGTCGACTTCGCTGTCTCGCTCCAGGCGCGGATCGACGACCTGCACCGCGCCGTGGACGAGGTTGCCGGAGGGCTGGCGCGGGTCGACCGGCGGGTGGACGGGGCGGTGACCAACACCTCGGTCATCCGCTACGACGCCTACGAGGGCGCCGGCGGGCACCAGTCCGCCTCGCTCGCGTTCCTGGACGCGGCCCGCAGCGGCGTGGTCGTCAGCGCAATCCAGGGGCGCGACTACGCCCGGATCTACGTGAAGGAACTGGACCACGGCAAGGCCCCGGTCGCCCTCTCGCCGGAGGAGCGGGAAGCGGTCGAGCGGGCCATGGGCCGCTGAGTCGAGACCGCGGTGGAGGCTAGGCGCTCGGCCGCCGGGACGGCGGCCGACCGCGCCAGAGGCGCGACAGCGCGTACGTCGGGAGGAGCCAGGCGAGGAGGAAGCCGACGAGCAGCGCAGCCGACGCGCCCTGCACCAGCACGGTCACGCCGAAGACGATCAGCAGCGTGAAGCTGAACAGCAGGTAGAGGCCCGTAAAGAGCACGACCGCCGTGCCGTGCAGAGCGGCCCGAACCGCCGATCGTCCCTGAGCCACGAGCTCACGGGCGTCAGGAAGCATGGGGAGGTCCGCCAAGGCGGTCCGCAGGTCGGCCCGGGAGCCTGCCCTCAGGGCGCGGCCGGTGCGGTCGGAGAGCTCCTCCAGCGACAGGCGCCCCTCCACGTAGTGCTTCCGCAGCGTTGCCGCCGCACGTTCGCGCTCAGGGTCGCCGACACGCACGACGCCATCGTAGCTCCGTCCTACTCGGCCACGAGGAGCGCCGAGTCCCGCCTGCGCTCCTGTCAGCGGCTTCGACTACCCGCCGGGGTAGGAGAAGATCACGGGGTACTCGGCGGTGTTGTTCGAGGTGTTCTGCTCGCTCGGCACCGGCTTGACGCTGACCTGCAGCGTCGTCCGTTGGACGAACGGGACCGGCTGGATGTTCCGGAAGACGACCCGCACTTCCTCGCCGGGCTCCGTGAGGTCGACACGCTGCGTGCGCGTCAGCGGCTCGGTCTCCTTCTGGATGGTGAGCTCGACCTCGATGCCGGTCTCGGTCGAGTCGCCGGAGTTCTCGAACACGACCTCGAACGCGAGATCCGTGGTCGCGACGATCTTGTTCAGCGCGTTCGGGTTCAGGCGCGACCCGCCGACGACGGTGACGGACACGAGGTTGTGCCCGTGGGAGCCCGGCCGGGTCGCCGTGCCGCCGTCCGTCGGCGTCTGTCCGCGGACCCGCTCCCAGATGTTGCTCAGGGCGCGCGCGGTGCCCAGGTCGGGGTTGCTGACGAAGTTCGAGTCGGGGACGTTGATGCCGCGCAGGTCCTGCCGGCGCAGCTCGGCGGCCGCGGGATCCTTGAAGAGGTCGTCCCAGACGACGTCGCTGGAGACCAGGCGTCGGTACTGCGTCGAGATCCTGTTGCCGACCTGCGTGGCGTTGCCGCTCCGCGCGCCGAAGGCGTCCGCCAGGCCGCGAAGGCCGCTGACGCGGAACTGGAGGGCGTCGACGAGATGGGCGTCCTGCTCCCGGAGCGGGCCGGGCGGGTCGAACGCCTGCGCGGTGGCGACGAGCTGCGCCTGCTGCTGCGCGAAACCGTCGAGGGTGCGCACGAGCGCCGCCTGCCGGACGTCGGGACGGGTCAGCGCCGTTGCGAGCTGGTTCCCGATCCGCTCCGAGCGGTCGGCGACCTCCTGCACGTCCTGCATGTAGCCCTGGTACCGGTCCTGCTTCGCCTCGCCCCGGCAGCTGGAGATCCAGAAGACGAGCAGCACGACGACGAGGATCGCGAAGCTGATCAGCCCGACGAGGCGCAGCAGCGGCGTCAGGCCGGACGGAGGGCCGGGCGGCCGCCGGGGGCCGCGCACGCGCCGCGGCTCGCGCTCCGGCCGGGCAGCTTCCCGGGTCGCCGGCTCCTCGAAGAAGTCGAACTCGATCTCTGTGTCGCGCTCGGTCATGGCGCCAGGCCGGGCGTACCGGCGGGTCCACTGTAACCGCTGCATCGGCGGTGAAAGGAGTTGAGCAGGCCGCCGCCAACCCCCAATGGCACATGGCCACCGCGGTCGCGTCCCTCTCTGCCAGCGAACTGGTTCTGGACCGGTATCGCCCGCTCCGCCCGCTCGGAAGCGGCGGATCGGGGTCGGTGTGGGTCGCCCGCGACGAGCGCAACGGCCTCGACGTGGCGCTGAAGATCGTGCCGCGCGAGGGCAAGGCGCACACCCGCGCCGAGCGGGAGGCGTCCGCGGCTGCGCGGCTGCGCCATCCGCGGTGCCTACGCGCCTATGCGTTCGCCGGCGACAGCCAGAACGTCTACATCGCGTACGAGTACGTGCCGGGCCGGACGCTGCGCGATCGCATTCGCGCCGGCGAGCTGGACGACGCCGCGGTGCTCGAGGTCGCCGCGCAGATCCTCGACGGGCTTGCACACGCCCACGCGCACGGGATCGTCCACCGGGACGTGAAGCCGACGAACGTCCTGGTCGCGGACTCGGCGGCCGTCTCCGTGAAGCTCCTCGACTTCGGCCTCGCGCAGTTCGCGGAGGCGGAGACGCTGACCGCGGCCGGAGACGTGCCGGGCACGCTGGCGTACATCTCTCCCGAGCGGCTGGCGGGCGAGGAGGCGTCGTTCGCCGCGGACACCTGGGCGGTCGGCGTCGTGCTCTGGGAGGCGCTGGCCGGCTACCACCCGTTCTGGTCGTCCTCACCGATCGAGACCGCACGCCGGATCGAGGCCGGTCCGCCTCCGCTGGAATCCGTCCGTCCCGACCTTCCCCGCCGGCTCACGGAGGCCGTGGCGCGCGCGACCGCGGTCGACCCGGAGCGCCGCCCGACCGCTCTGCAGCTCTCCGATCGCCTTCGATCGGCACTCGAGGAGCGGGAGCGGAAGCGCATCAGGTCCGCGCGCGGCGTGCCGGCCCCACCCGTCCGCCGCCTGCTCGCCGGAGTGACGGCGATCCTCTTCGTCGGCTGGACGGCGTCGACGCTGCCGTTCTACCCGGCCGGCTGGAGCTGGGGGCTCGCGGCCCTTGCGGGCTTGCTCGCCGCACTCCGGCCGCGCCTGGGCCTCGCCGCTGCGCTCGGCCTCGCCGTCCTCCCACTGGGAAACGTCTCCCTCGGGCTTGCGCTCGTCTATTCAGGGGCGGCCCTGGCCTGGCTCGTCGCCACCTGGAGAAGGAGCGACGAGGGCCTGTACGCGGTCGCCGGGCCACTGCTTGCTCCCGCCGGGCTGACGCTGCTCGTACCGGCAGTCCTCGTCCCGGTCCGGAGTGCCGCCTGGCGCGCCGTCTACGGAGCGGTCGCCGTCGTGCTCGCCGCCATCGTCGTGGGAGACCCATCAGCGCTCGGAGTCGCCGGGCTGGAGGAGCCCGCCGCCGTCGTCTCGGCCCTGGCCGGGAGCGCCTCGCGGGAGCTGATCCTGACTGCCGCCGTCGTCGCCGCACTCGGCGCGCTGCTCCCGCCGGCGGCGGCGCGCGGGATCTGGCCCGTCGCGGGGCTCGGCGCGGCCGCGATCGCACTCCTGCTCATCCCGCTCGGCACCGTTGCCGCGCTGCCGGTCGTGGCCGGAATCTGGCTCTGCTGCATCGGTGTGTCCGTCAGAGCCGAGGTGCTTCGCCGCTAAACTCGGCGCCCAGGGTCGCCGCGTGCTCAGGACGATCGAGCAAAAGATCGAGTCGCTCTTCGAAGGCGCGTTCGGGCGCGCCTTCCGTCGCAACGTGCAACCGGTCGAGCTCGCGCGGAAGCTGGCGAAGGAGATGGACGACTACAAGATGGTCTCCGTCTCACAGGTCTACGCGCCGAACGAGTACGTCGTCTACCTGTCGCCGAAGGACCGCGAGCAGTTCGAGAGCTACGAGCCCGCGCTCGTCAAGGAGCTGGAGGAGTACCTGGCCGAGCACGGCCGCCGCGAGGGCTACCAGCTCCTGTCGCGGCCGCAGGTCTCTTTCCGAACCGACGAGGACCTCGAGGTCGGCCTCTTCGGGATCTCCAACCGGATGATCCAGCGCGAGCTGCCGGAGGAGCAGCCCGAGCCGGACGTCGAGCCGGGCGCCACGCGGATCTACCGGGCTGCGCCGTCCGAGACCGAGGCCGTCTCCGCCGAGGAGCTCGGCCTGGAGCCGGAGCGCGAGCCGGCGACGCTGACCGTGGACGGCTCGCAGCATCGGCTCGAGAAGCCGGTCGTCGTCATCGGCCGGTCGAAGGACAGCGACATCCGGGTCGCCGACCCGAACATCTCGCGGCGGCACGCGGAGATCCGCCAGGAGGGCTCGACCTTCTGGATTGTCGACCTCGACTCCACGAACGGCGTCGCGGTCAATGGCCGCGCGCTGAAGCGGGCGAAGCTCGACGACGAGGACCGGATCACCCTCGGGTCGACGGAGCTCGTCTTCAGGCGGCCCCAGTGATTGTCGCGGACGTCGAGGTCGAGGCGGTTCTCCTGGGCCTGAAGGTGGCGTTCCTCGTCCTGCTCTACCTGTTCATCTGGCGCATCGTCCGCACGGTGGCGCGTGACGTCCGGCTCCCGCAGGAGAGCTTCGTCCTCGCGCCGCAGCAGGCGGCCGCGCACGGGCTCGGGCCGCGCGCCCGGACCGGCAGCCTCGTCGTCCTCTCGAGCCCGGCGCTGAAGGTGGACAGCGAGCGGACGCTCGACTCGGCGCCCGTGACGATCGGGCGCTCGTCCGACAACGACCTGGACCTCGGGGAGGACGAGTTCGCGTCGGCGCACCACGCGCGGGTCGAGCCGCGCCGCGACGGCGTCTGGGTCGAGGACGTCGGCTCGACGAACGGCACCTTCGTCAACGGGATCAAGCTCGACCATCCACGGAAGCTCGCCGCCGGCGACGTCATCCGCGTGGGCGAGACGGATCTCAGGTTCGAGGCGTGAGAGTCGGCGCCAGCACCGGGCTCTCGCACGCCGGGCGCAAGCGCCGGCACAACGAGGACTCGTACGTCATCGAGCCGCCGCTGTTCGCGGTCGCCGACGGGATGGGCGGCGCCAAGGCCGGCGAGGTCGCCTCGGGGCTCGCGGCGGCGGCGCTGAAGGAGCCGGGCGAGGACGGCGCGAGCGGCGAGGAGCGCGTGGCGGCGCTGATCCGCGAGGCCAACCGGAGGGTGTTCCGGCGCGCAGCGGAGGACCAGGAAGCGGCCGGGATGGGGACGACGATGACCGTCGCCCTCGTCGAGTCCGACCGGGTCGCGATCGGCCACGTCGGGGACTCCCGTGCGTACCTCGTCCGCGACGGCCGGCTCGAGCAGCTGACCGACGACCACTCGCTCGTCGCCGAGCTCGTCCGCAGCGGCAGGCTCACGCCCGAGGAGGCGGAGATCCACCCCCAGCGCTCGGTCATCACCCGCGCCGTCGGGACGGAGCCCGACGTCGACGTCGACACGTTCAGCGTCCAGGGCAATGCGGGCGATCTCTTCTTGATCTGCTCCGACGGCCTTACGGACATGGTCGACGAGGGGACGATCCTGCAGGCGGTCGAGGGCAACCGGGGCGATCTCGACGAGGCCGCGAAGGTGCTCGTCGGCGCCGCGAACCGCGGCGGCGGCGAGGACAACATCACCGTCGTCGTCTTCGAGCTCTCCGGGGACGAGCCGGTCGAGGACACGGCGATCACGGAGCAGGCGCCCGTGATCGAGTCCGAGACGACGGAGGACGAGGACACGCTCACCGGCCTCGAGGCGGTGCCTGTGCAGCCGGCCGAGGAGCAGCCGAGGCGTCGCGGGCGCGCGCTGCCGATCGCCTCGGGTCTAGCGGTCCTCCTGATCGCCGCCGCGGCGGTGCTCTGGCTCCTGGACAACCTATGAGCGCGAGAACCCGCGAGCTGCTCTCCCTGATGGTCGTCGGCGTCCTCGTCGGGACGGCGTTCGCGAGCGTGTACATCGCCCAGCAGGAGATCGTCAGCACCGGGTCGCTCTCCTACGCGCTCTTCTTCCTCGGCCTCTACGTCTCCGCCCACGTCGTCACGCGAATCGCGGTGCCGCACGCCGACCCGTACCTCCTGCCGATGGCGGGGCTCCTGACCGGGATCGGCCTGACCGAGATCTACCGGCTGGACGAGGACGAGGCCTTCCGCCAGGGGCTCTGGATCGTGATCGGCCTGGTCGCCTTCGCGGGCACGCTGCTGGTGCTGCGCCGGGACTACCGGCGGCTCGAGAGCTACAAGTACCTCTTCGGGATCGGCGCGCTCGTGCTTCTGGCGCTGCCCGCGATGCCGGTGGTCGGGAAGACCGTCAACGGCGCGCGTCTCTGGGTCGAGCTGGGGCCGATGCGGTTCCAGCCGGGCGAGTTCGCGAAGATCGCGCTGATCGTCTTCCTTGCGGGCTACCTGCGCGAGAAGCGCGAGGTGCTGGCCCAGGCGCGGCTGAAGGACCTCGGCCCGCTGCTGCTGATCTGGGGCGGGGCGATGGCCGTCCTCGTGCTCACGAACGACCTCGGGGGCGGGCTCCTCTACTTCGGGATCTTCCTGGCGATGCTCTACGTCGCCACCGCGCAGGTGTGGTTCGTCGTCGCCGGCACTGCGATGTTCGTCGGCGGCGCGGCCCTCGTGTACACGCAGGTCGGCCGGGTCGCAGAGCGGGTGCGGATGTGGCTCGACCCGTGGAGCGACGCGGACGGCGGGGGCTACCAGACGATCCAGTCGATCTACGCGATCGCGAACGGCCACTTCGGCGGCACCGGCTTCGGCCAGGGGACGTTCACGGACGCCGATGGGAACCAGCTGATCCCCTACGTGAGCACCGACTTCATCTACTCCGCGCTCGCCCAGGAGCTCGGGCTTGTCGGGATCTCGGCGTTCCTGCTCGTCTACATGCTCTTCGCGGCGCGCGGCTTCCGGATCGCGATGCTTGCCCAGGACGGCTTCTCGAAGCTGCTCGCCGTCGGGCTGACGTTCTGCTTCACGCTGCAGACGTTCATCATCGTCGGCGGGATCGTGCGGATCATCCCGCTGACGGGGATCACGCTGCCCTACGTCAGCTACGGCGGGTCGAGCATCGTCGCGAACTTCATCCTCCTCGCCTTGCTGCTGCTGGTCTCGAACCGGGCGAACGAACGGATGGGCCGGGCGTGAACCAGCAGATCTCCCGTCTCGCCGTCGCCGGGCTCGTGCTCGTGACCTCGCTGATCGTCGGCACCACGTACTGGCAGGCCTGGGCTGCGCCGAGCCTCGCCGAGCGCCAGGACAACGCAATCAAGGTCGTGGCGCAGTTCACGATCAAGCGCGGGCTGATCCTGGCGGGCGACGGCGTCACGAGGCTGGCCGTGAACCGGCGGCAGCGCGTCTCCGGGCAGACGTTCTACTTCCGCCGCTACCCCAAGGGCGAGCTGACGGCGCACGCGGTCGGCTACTCGACTCGGGCGCGGTCGCGGACCGGGCTCGAGCGTTCGCGGAACGACTTCCTCACCGGCGCGAACCGGAACCTCAGCACCGTCGTGGACACGACGCTCGACGAGCTGCGCGGCAAGACGATCGAAGGGAACGACGTCATCACGACGATCCGCTGGCGGGCTCAGCAGGTGGCGCTGCGGGCGCTCGGCGGCCAGTGCGGCGCGGCCGTGGCGCTCGAGCCGTCCACGGGGAAGGTGCTCGTCCTGGCCTCGAGCCCGAGCTTCGACCCGAACCTCGTCGAGCGGAACTTCGCCGCCGTCCAGCGGGGCCGCGGCCCGTGTCCGGTCGCACCGCTGCTGAACCGCGGCACGGCGGGGCTCTTCATCCCCGGCTCGACGTTCAAGGTCGTGACCGCGGCGGCCGCGCTCGACTCGGGGCGGTACTCGCCGGAGTCCAGCTTCGTCGACCCCGGCTACTGCATCGAGTACGGGCAGCGCGTCAACAACTACGACACGTCCAGTCCGTTCGGCCGGGTGAGTTTCGGGCAGGCGCTCGTGAACTCGATCAACTCGTCGTTCTGCGAGATGGGGAAGGAGCTCGGCGCCGAGCTGATCCTCGACTACGCGCGGCGGTTCGGGTTCTACGAGGATCCGCCCGTCGACCTGCCCGCCGACGAGCGCGTGCCGAGCGGGCTCTACCAGAACGGCAGGCTGCTCCCCGACTCGCAGGAGGGACGCGCGGACCCGGGCCGGCTCGCGTTCGGGCAGGAGCGGATGCTCGTCACGCCGATGCAGATGGCGATGGTCGCTGCGACGGTGGCGAACGGCGGGATCGTGATGGAGCCCTACCTGACCGACCGCGTCCGGGCGCCCGACGGCTCGATCGTCCAGCGCATGGAGCCCGACGAGCTGCGGCGCGCGATCAAGGAGGAGACGGCGCGCGAGCTGACGTCCATGATGGAGGGCGTCGTGTCCGGCGGGACGGGGACAGCGGCGCAGATCCCGGGTGTCCGGGTGGCGGGCAAGACCGGCACCGCGGAGACGGGCCGCGCGGGGAGGAACGTCGCCGGGTTCATCGCCTTCGCGCCGGCCGAACGCCCGAGGGTCGCCGTCGCCGTCTACCTCCAGAACCAGAGCGGCACCGGCGGAACCGTCGCCGCACCGATCGCGAAGCAGATCATGCAGGCGCTCCTCACTGTTCCGTCGAACTCAGAGAGCTAGCCGGTGGCCGTCTCCGACACCCTGATCAACACGCTTTTCGACGGGCGCTACCGCATCCTGCGGCGGCTCGGCTCGGGCGGCATGGCGAACGTGTACCTCGCGCAGGACGAGGAGCTCGGCCGCCACGTCGCGATCAAGATCCTCAACGACCGGCACGCGAGCGACGACTCGTTCGTCGAGCGCTTCCGGCGCGAGGCGAAGAACGCGGCCGGCCTCTCCCACCCGAACATCGTCTCCATCTACGACCGGGGCGAGGCCGAGGGCACCTACTACATCGCGATGGAGTACCTGGAGGGCCGCAGTCTCAAGGACCGGATCGTCGCCGAGGGGCCGCTGCCGATCGACGCCGCGATCGACGCGGCCCGGCAGATCCTCCGCGCGCTCGGGTTCGCGCACCGGGGCGGGGTCGTCCACCGCGACGTGAAGCCGCACAACGTGCTGCTGGCCCAGGACAGTGGCGAGCGCCGGTACAAGGTGACCGACTTCGGGATCTCGCGCACCTCGGCGAGCCAAATGACCGAGGCCGGCTCGATCGTCGGGACCGCGCAGTACCTCTCGCCCGAGCAGGCGCGCGGAGCCCCCGTCGACCAGCGCTCGGACATCTACTCGGTCGGCATCGTCCTCTACGAGCTGCTGACCGGGAAGCTGCCATTCACCGGCGAGACCCCCCTCGAGATCGCGATGAAGCACCTGTCGGAGATCCCGAAGCCGCCGTCGTCGCTACGGCCTGAGGTCACGCCCGATCTCGACATGGTCGTCCTGCGCGCGCTCGCGAAGGACCCGGCGGAGCGGTTCGAGAGCGCCGAGGAGATGGACGAGGAGCTCGCGCGGGTCGCGGCAGGCAGCGCCGTGACGGCGGAGACGGCGGATGCGGCGACGGCCGTCCTGGCCGGCGCCGGCCTGGCCGAGTCGGCTCCGACGATGGTCTCCCGCCGCCCGGTGGTCACGCCCGAGCAGCCCAGCAGGTATCGCGAGCAGCAGTACTACGACTACGAGCCGCCGCGACGGCGGCGGACCTTCTGGCCGTGGCTGCTCACCGGGCTGTTGCTTGTCGGCGCGCTCGTCGCCGGCGTCTACGTCTGGCAGCAGATCCAGGACGAGATCAGCGAGACGAAGCCGGTCGCCGTGCCCTTCGTCGAGGGCGTCCGCGCACCGGTGGCGAGGGAGCGCATCCAGAACGCCGGGCTCCGCCCGGTGCGACTCGAGGAGTCGAGCGACAGCGTGCCCCCGGGGATCGTGATCCGCCAGGAGCCCGACGCGGGCGAGCGGATCCAGCGCGGCAACGCCGTGCGCTACTTCGTCTCGACCGGCAAGCCGAGGGTGCAGGTGCCGGAGGTGGTGGGCGCCCGCGAGTCGGACGCGGTCGCCACGCTGCGGGCCGCCGG